>VBAK01000143.1 GCA_005882275.1 Candidatus Segetimicrobium genomatis | reverse complement strand
CGGCGCAGCGGCTCGCCGTCGAGGTCGGGACCCGCGCGCTTCCCGACCTGGGCGCGCTGCTGCACGAAGGGGCGCAGGCCGTCTACGTGACCACGCCGAACGCGCATCACGTGGACCCGGTGGTCGCCGCCCTCGGCGCGGGCGTCCACGTCTTCAGCGAGAAGCCGATGGCGACCACGCTCGAAGGCGCGCGGCAGATCGCCGCGGCCGCATCACGGAGCAAGGGCCGCTACCAGCTGGGGTTCAACCGCCGGTGGGCGCCCGCGTACGCGTTCGTGCGCACGCTGATCGCGTCGGGGGAGTTCCGGCCGGCGATGGCGCACGTGAAGATGAACCGGGGGGAGCTGCAGTCGCCCCCGTGGGTGAGCACGACCGCGCTGACCGGAGGGTTCCTGTATGAATCCACAATTCACCTCCTCGATATGTGCCGGTTCCTCCTGGGGGAGATCGCCGCGGTCCTCTGCCGCGCCCGCACCACCGCCTATCAGGAGCCGGACGGGTTTGCGGCCATCCTGCGGTGCGCCTCCGGCACGCTCGTGACCTTCCACTCCTGCGCGCACGCGACCTGGATCTTCCCGTTCGAGCGAATCGAGCTCTTCGGCCCCCACCAGGCCGTCGTGACGGAGGAGATGGAACGGGTGAGCGTGAGCCCCGGGCTCGGGCGCGAGATCACGGCCCGGGACTTCTTCCAGCTCCCGATGGAGGAGAAGTGGGGGTACCGGCTGGAGGATCGGATGTTCCTCGACGCCATTCTCGGCGGCGCGCCGCCGGCCGTGACGGCCGAGGACGGCCTGCGGGCGACCGAGCTCGTCGAAGCCTGCTACCGGAGCGCCCGCGGCGGGACCGAGGTCGCGCTGCCCCTTGCCTGATCCGATGCCGTACCGGCTCCTGGTGTTGGACATCGACGGCACGCTCGTCGCCGGCGACAAGGTGGTGCCGCCGGGGGTCGTGCGGGCGATCACGGCGGCGCAGGCCCGCGGGGTGCGCGTCTGCCTGGCCACCGGTCGCCGGCCGGAGTCCACCAGGCGGTTCGTCGACACCGTGGGCGCCGATCCCCCGACCATCGCGTACAACGGCGGGCTCATCTACGATTTCGCGGCCGGCCGGGCGCTGTGGTCCCGTCCGCTCCCCTTGGCGGCCGCCAGGCGGGTCCTGCCGGTGCTGCGCCGCTTCCCCGAGACGTCGCCGCTGGTCTTCATCTTCAATAAGGTGTTCGCGGAGCGGCGGACGCCGTTCGTCGAGCTCTACGCCAGCCGGGACCGGCTCGCGGTCGACATCGCCGCCGATTTTGCCCGGCTCCTGACCGAGCCGCCGATGAAGTTTCTTATCGTGGGCCACCGGCCGGACCTGGAGCGTCTCAGCCGGGCGCTCGCCGATCTCTCGGGCCCGCCGATCAACCAGGTGTTTTCGCAGCAGGATTATCTCGAGATCCTCCCGCCCGGCATCAGCAAGGGGGTCGCGCTGCGGGAGATGTGCAGGATCGTGCGCATCCCGCCTGCCCGTGTCGTCGCCGTGGGCGATGCGATGAACGATCTCACCATGCTGCAGACGGCGGGGTTGGGGGTGGCGGTGGAGGGGAGCCCGCCGGAGCTCCTCGAGGCGGCGGGCACGACCTGTCCGCCGCCCGAGCAGGAGGGGGTGCGCGTTCTCATTGAACGGCTGTTTCTCACCCGAGATCGCGCAGGGGCGGAGAGCCCGGCGCGGATCGGATTACGCAAAGGAGGAGTGGGCGTGGCAGGGCCGATCGAAGCGAGGAGTAGTCCAAAGGGAAGGCCGATCGAAGCGAGGAGTGGATCAAAGGCAAAGGCGGCAGCGGCCGGGACAGGCAAATGGACGATCCCGCCGCGGGGCGGCCACATGGACAAGCGGACGGGAGTGTACCTCCAGAACATGACCGGGCATGAAGTCGACGAGCGGATGAAGAAGAACGACATCCTGCTCGTCCCGCTCGGGGCGACCGAGGCCCACGGCGCCCATGCCCCGCTCGGGGAGGACGTCTTCCTGGTGTGCCGCATGGCCGAAGAGGTGGCCGCCCGGACCGGCTGCACGGTGGCCCAGCCGGTCTGGTACGGGTCGCACCCCTATCACCACCTGGGCATGCCGGGGACCGTGGTGATCCCGGAGGAAATCTTCACCGGCTACGTCCGCGCGATGATCGCGGGGTTCTGGAACATGGGATTCCGCAAGCAGATCCTGCTCAACGGCCACGGGCAGGAGTACGTGATCCCCACCGCCATGCACCAGTTTGCGAAACGCTACCGCGTGCCCAGCCTGCTCCTGCTGGTCAACTGGTACCATCCCATCCGGGACCATTTCAAGCTCACGAGCGAGGGCGGGACGTACGAGACCCCGTTCATCCACGCGGACGAGGTGGAGACCTCCTGGTCGCTGGCCCTGTTCCCCGAATTGCTGGACATGAAGTACGCGCCGGACAACAAAGTCATCGGCTTCCTGCCGGGCGATCACGTCGACAAGGCCGGGAACCTCCTGAACCGCCCGATCAACTGGTACAGCCAGGTCGGGGCGGGCCCGATCGAGGTCAAGGCCTACATCGAGGGCGTGGTCGGGCGCAGCAGCATCGCCCGGGCGGAGAAGGCGGTGGGCGGCGTGCCGCAGCTCCTCGACTATCTGGAACGCCTGGTGACCGACGTGCACAAGGCGTTTCCGCCCGGCAAGCTCCCGCCGGTCGAGATGGTCACCGAGCGCGACCCCAAGGAACTGCAGGCGGTGCTCAAGGGCCCGCGCAAGGGCGGCAAGAGCATCTACAGCCTCGGCTATCCCCCGTGAAGCGTGGGCGCGGGTGAAGCTCGCCTACGCGATCTCGGCGTCGCCGACCCGCTTCGCCGCGGTCGCCCAGGGGCGCGATCTGGCCTCGTCGATCCGTCACCTGGCCGGGCTGGGCTACGCGGGGGTGGAGCTCGCCATCCGCGATCCGGCGCAGGTGAGCGCGGATGAGATCGCGGAGGCGGCGTCCCGCGCGGGGGTGACCGTCCCCGCGATCGGCACCGGCCAGGCCTACCTCGAGGAAGGGCTGGCCCTGACCTCCCCCGATCCGGCGGTGCGCGAGCGGGCGGCCGCGCGCCTGGAGGCGCACCTCCAAGGCGCGGAACGCCTGGGCGCCCTGCTCATCGTCGGGTTGATCCACGGGCCGGTGCCGCCCGACGTGGGGCGCGACCGCGCGGCCGAGTGGCTCCTCGCCGCGCTCGGCCGGCTGGCGCGCCGCGCGCGGTCCCGCGGGCTGCGCATCGTCATCGAGCCCATCAACCGGTACGAGAGCAACTGGCTCAACACGGTCGACGAGGTCATGGACCTCCTCACCCGGCTCGGGGAAGAGAACGTCGGGATCCTGCCCGACACCTTCCACATGAACATCGAGGAACCGGATCTCTCGGAGGCGCTCCGCCGGGCCCGCCCCCGCCTCTGGCACGTGCACGCGGCGGACAGCAACCGGCAGGCTCCGGGAAGCGGGCACCTGGATTTCCGTCCGCTGATCGCCGCCCTCGGCGCCCTGGGGTACGGCGGCGCGCTCTCGGCGGAAATCCTGCAGCTTCCCTCCTTCGAGACGGCGGCCGCGCAGACGATCAGGACGCTGGCGCCGCTCCTGTCTACGCGGCGTACACGCCGATCGAACAAGCCCGCGGCTCGCCGGAACGCCGGGTAACATCGCCGTAACGGCCCGGAGGTCCGGGTTACGGCCGCGCAGGGAAGCCCGCGCGCGCCGAGAAGTATGGTGGTGAAGTCCCGCGCGCGCGAGACGGCCTGCTCCCCGCACCGGAGGTGTTGCATGCAGGAGTCCTGGCACCGGTACCTGCGCCTGGGGATCGTGCACTTCATGGCGTTCCCTTCCGTCCTGCGGGGCGAGGGCCCGTTCGTCGACACCCTGCGGCAGATCGCCCGGGACGAGTTCTTCACGGCGGTCGAGACGGGCTGGGTGCACAGCGACGCGGAGCGGGCCGCCGCCGCCGCGCTGCTCCGGGAGAGCCATCTGAGCGTCGGGTTCGGCGCGCAGTCCGCGCTGCTCGTGACCAAATCCAACCTCAACGCGCTCGACGAGGGCGAGCGCAAGAAGGCGGTCGCGCTGGTGCAGCAGTGCATCGACCAGGCGGCGCAGCTCGGCGCCCGGCGCGTGGCCGTGCTCAGCGGTCCGTATCCGGGCCCGTCCGACGAAGCCAGGGCCGTCCGGCTGCTGGTGGAGTCGCTGCTCGATCTCTGCGCCTACGGCCGCGGCCGGGGGATCGGCATCACGCTGGAGACCTTCGATCGGACGATCGAGAAGAAGGCCCTGGCCGGCCCGACGCGGCTGTGCGTCTCGGTCTCCGAGGCCGTCCGCAGGGACTTCCCCGATTTCGGCCTGATGCTGGACCTCAGCCACATCCCCCTGCTGGCCGAAGGGATCCGGGAGTGCCTCACCGTCGGGCGGGAGCACCTGGTCCACGCGCACATCGGCAACTGCGTCATGCGCGATCGGGCCCACCCGGCGTACGGGGACCAGCACCCCCGGTTCGGCATCGAGGGAGGCGAGAACGATACGCCCCAGGTCGTGGAATTTCTCCGGGTCCTGTTCGACATCGGATTCCTCGGAGGCACCGAGCGCCCGTTCCTCAGCTTCGAGGTCAAACCCCTGGCGGGGGAGACCTCGGAGGGCGTGATCGCCGGGACCAAGCGCGTCTTCGCCGAGGCCTGGGCACAACTGTAGGAGAGGAGCAGAGGAATGGCCAAGCCGCGGGTCTACATTACGCGTCCGCTGCCGCAGCCGGCAATGCGGATCCTTGAAGGGGCGGTCGAGTACCGCCTGTGGGACCGGGAGGACGAGCCGGTGCCCAGGGAAAACCTCCTCCGCGAGGTCGTCGACGTCGACGGGGTGATCTGCCTGATCACCGAAAAGATGGACGCGGAGGTCGTCGATCGGATGCGCCGGTCCGCGGTCATCGCGCAGGTGGCGGTGGGCTACGACAACATCGATGTCGCGGCCGCCACCCGCCGCGGGATCTTCGTGACGAACACCCCCGGGGTCCTCACCGAGACCACCGCGGACATGGGGTGGGCGATCCTGATGGCCACCGCCCGTCGCGTGGTGGAGGGAGACAAGTTCACGCGGTCCGGCCGGTGGAAGACGTGGGAATTGATGGGGTTCACCGGCCAGGACGTCCACGGGGCCACCCTGGGGATCATCGGGCTGGGACGGATCGGCGCCGCGATCGCGCGGCGGGCCAGAGGGTTTGCCATGACGATCCTGTACCACAACCGCCGGCGCGCCGACGCCCTGGAAGCCGAGGTCGGCGCCCGGTACGTCTCGCTGGACGATCTGCTCAGGCAGTCGGACTTCGTGATGGTCAGCTGCGCCCTGACGGCCGACACCCGCCATCTGATCGGCGAGCGGGAGCTGGGGTTGATGAAGCCCACCGCCGTGCTGGTGAACATCGCGCGCGGGCCGATCGTGGATCAGCGGGCGCTGTACCGGGCGCTGGTGGACCGCAAGATCTGGGCCGCCGGGTTGGACGTCTTCGAGGTCGAGCCGGTGCCGATGGACGAGGCCCTCCTCAAACTCGATAACGCCGTCATTCCTCCCCACCTCGGGAGCGCCAGCACCGCCACCCGCATCAAGATGGCCACCATGGCCGCGGAAAACTGCCTGGCCGGGGTGAGCGGCCGGGTGCCCCCCAACGTCGTGAACCCCGAGGCCGCGGAGCGCCGCTGACGGCCGCGCCGTACATTCTCACCCTCGATCTCGGGACCACGGCGTGCAAGGCGACGCTGTTCACGACCACCGCGGAGGTGGCGGCGCAGGCCGCCGCCGAGTATCCAACGCTCCACCCCCAGCCGGGGTGGGCCGAGCAGGCCCCCGAGGCCTGGTGGGACGCGGTTGCGCGAAGCGGGCGGCAGCTCCCTCCGGATCTGCGGCGCGGCGTGGCGGCCGTTGGACTGAGCAGCCACCGCGGGGGCGTGGTGCCGATGGACGGGGCGGGGCGGCCCCTCGGCCCCTGCATCATCTGGATGGACCGGCGCTCCGCGGCGGAGACCGACGCCCTCGTCTCTGCGTTCGGCCGGGAGCGCCTCCACCGGGTCACCGGCCTCGTCCCGGACACGGAGTTCACCGCCAGCAAGCTGCTCTGGCTGCGCGCGCATACCCCTGACCTCTTCCGCGCCGCCCGGCTGTACCTGCAGCCGAGGGACTATCTCTATTTTCGCCTGACCGGCGCCCCCGCGACCGACTACACCCTGGCGTCCCGGACGATGCTGTTCGATCTGGACCGGCGCGGCTGGTGGGAGGAAGGGTGCGCGTTCGTCGGCGTCACCCCGGCCGTGTTCCCGCCGATCTTCCCGTCGACCGCGGCGCCGCACCGGGTTGGCCGCTGGGCGGCGGAGGCGCTCGGCATCCCCGCGGGGGTGCCCGTCTCCCTGGGGGCGGGGGATCGCCAGTGCGAGGTGCTGGGGTCGGGGGCAGGCGACGGCTGGGTGATGGTGTCCACCGGCACCACGACGAACGTCTCGGCGGCGGCGCCTGAACGGCCGGCCCGGGGGGATCCCCGAGTGATGTGCTCCCTCCACGCGGTCGAGGGGATGATGGTGCTGGAGCAGGGCATGTCCGCATCGGGCGCGATTCTCCGCTGGGTGAGGGACCGGCTCCTCGCGGGCCGGCAAGACTACCGGCAGATCGACGCGCTGGCCGCCGCCGTCCCCGCGGGCGCGAACCGCCTCCTCTTCCTGCCGTTCATGATGGGGGCGCGCGCCACCCGGTGGAACCCGGATGCGCGCGGCGTCTGGTTCGGGTTGAGCGAGACGCACGGCACCGGCGCGCTGGCCAGGAGCGTGATGGAGGGCGTGGCGTTCGAGCTGCGGGCCGCGCTCGATCTCCTCGAGGGGATGCGCCTCGGGGTGGCGGGAGTGCGCGCGGTCGGGGGCGGGGCGCGCAGCGAGCTGTGGAACCAGATCTACGCCGATGTGCTGGGACGGGAGGTCGGGGTTCCCCGCCACACCGATGCGGCGTCCCTCGGGGCGATGCTGCTGGCCCTGGCCGCGACGGACCGGAGCGCCGATCCGGTGTCGACCGCCCGCGCGGTCAATCCCCTGGTCACGACGTTCAGGCCGGAGGCCCGGGCGGCCGGCCGGTACCGCGATCTCTACGCCAGGTACAACCATCTGTACGAGGCGCTGCGCCCGGTCTTCTCGTCGCTCGCGTCGCCGGTGGCATAGTCGCCCGCCCGGCAAGATTCTTGGAATTTGACCGCCGCTCTCATGGAAACTGTCCGCGAAGTCGGGGCAACCCTCAGCATGCAAACTCCCGAGAGAGCCTTCCGGCCACATTTGAGGTTCGCGGAATCGTCTCTCAGATCATTACCTGGTATCGGGGACGCCGCCGATTGGTATGGTGAATGTATGCGCCTCAACGCGTCTCAAAAACTCCCACAGGTGCGATCCCTCTACACCAGGGCATGACCTGAGAGGTAACGGCGATGGGTGGGCATGCGCGCGGCGGTAACGGACACCGTTTCTTGAAGGAGTCGGGGACCGACGAGCAGGTCGCGTTCCTCAACTCTATCTTGGAATCCTCCACCGAGTACTCCATCATCGTGACGGACCTCGCGGGAACGATCCTGGCATGGAACGAAGGCGCCCGGCGCATTTACGGGTACGAAGCGGCGGAGGTCGTCGGCAAGGCCACCCTCGCGCTCCTGCACCATCCCGATGATGTCAGGTCCGGACAGGCCAAGGCGGTCTTGGACGAGGCCCTGCTCACCGGGACGTGGGAGGGCAAGCTGAGGCGCGTTCGGAAGAACGGCGAGGAGTTCACCGCCCGCGTCACCAAGACCCTCAGGCGGGACCCGCAGGGTCACCCCATCGGCTTCACACTGATCTCCCGCGACATCACCGAGGAGGAGCGGCTGGCGGCGCAACTCGCCCAGCAGTCTCGGGAGCGCAGCGAGACGGCGGCGTTCCTGAACAATATCTTGGAAAGCTCCACCGAGTACTCGATCATCGCCATGGACCTCGAGGGCAACATCCTGGCCTGGAACGAAGGCGCGCGGCGGAACTACGGCTACGCCGCCGAGGAGATGGTCGGGAAGCAGAACGTCCGCCTCCTCCACACCGGGGAAGACGTCGAGGGCGGCAAGGTCGAGGCGGCGCTGGCCGCCGCGCGGCAGGCGGGGTCGTTCGAGGGCGAGTTCCAGCGGGTGCGCAAGAGCGGCGAGCAGTTCACGGCGCGGGTGGTGATCACGCTGCGCCGGGGCGCCTCCGGCGATCCGATCGGCTACCTCCTGGTCTCCAAGGACATCACGGCGGAGAAGGCCCTGGAGGAGGAGCTGCGCCGGAAGAACGAAGAGCTCGCGGAGCAGTACCGCCGCGTTCAGGAGGCCAACCGGCTGAAGAGCGAGTTCGTGGCAAACATGTCCCACGAACTCCGGTCGCCGCTCAACGGGATCATCGGCTTCGCCGAGCTGATGCACGGCGGCAAGGTGGGGCCGATGTCCGACCCGCACAAGGAGTACCTCGGGGACATCCTGACGAGTTCGCGGCACCTGCTGCAGCTCATCAACGACGTGCTGGATCTGGCGCGGGTGGAGGCGGGCCGGATGGAGTTCCACCCGGAGCCGGTGGATCTGGCGAAGCTCGTCGGCGAGGTGCGGGACGGTCTGCGCACGCTCGCGGCGGCCAAGCGGATCCAAGTCAAGACGCAGATCGATCCGGGGCTGACCGGGGTGACGGCGGACCCGGCGAAGCTCAAGCAGCTGCTGTACAACTACCTGTCGAATGCGCTCAAGTTCACGCTGGAGGGGGGGCAGGTGACGCTCCGGGCGCGCCCGGAGGCGGCCGACACCTATCGCATCGAGGTCGAGGACACGGGCATCGGCATCCGGCCGGAGGACCTGGGCCGGCTCTTCGTCGAGTTCCAGCAGCTCGATGCCGGCGCGGCCAAGAAGCATAAGGGCACGGGGCTGGGTCTGGCGCTGACCAAGCGGATCGTGGAGGCCCAGGGCGGCCAGGTCGGCGTGCGGAGCGCGCCGGGCGCCGGCAGCGTCTTCTTCGCCGTGCTGCCGCGGGTGTTCTGGGCGGGGCGGGAAAGCGCCGCGGCCGCGGGCGCTCATCCCGACGCCCGGTCGGAGACGCGGCCACCCGCGGTGGCGGGCGTTCGACCGGACAGAACCCCTGCCGGGCGGCCCAGGGCGCCGGCGAAGTTGCGCGCGCCTGCCGTCCTCGTCGTTGATGACGATCCCGAGTCGCAGAAACTCGTGGAGACGGCTCTCATGGAGTTGGGGTACCGGCCGGTCGTCATGCCGGACGGCGAGAGCGGTCTCAGGGCGGCGACCAGGGAGCGTCCAGCGGCAGTGGTGCTGGACCTCCGGATGCCGGGGATGAGCGGCCTCGAGTTTCTGGACCGGTTCCGCCACACCGATAACGGCAGCAACACCCCGGTGATCGTGTGGACGAGAGCGTACCTGACGACTCAGGATCAGTCCCGGCTGAAGGACGTGGCGCCGTTGGTTGTGCTGAAAGGCCGCGGCGGCGTCGAACCGCTCGTGAAAGCCCTGCAGGCGTGCCTGCCGGCCTCATGAGGGGCGGGCCGGGCGTGCAAACCCCCGACAGTATTTCCCGACGACCCCGGAGGTTTGAGGAAACGCCTCTCAGATCATTACCTGGTATCGAGGACGCCGGCGATTGATATGGTGGATTTGACGCCCCCCCGAAACCAGGGCATGGCGTGGAAGGTGACCGCAATGGGCAAGCATGGGCCCGGCAATAACGGAGGCCGTTTCTTGAACGAGTCGGGGACAGGCGATCAGGTCGCCTTCCTCAGCTCCATCTTGGAGGCCTCCACCGAGTACTCCATCGTTGCGACGGACCTCGCCGGAACGATCCTGGCGTGGAACGAAGGCGCGCGGCGGATTTACGGGTACGAAGCGGCGGAGGTCGTCGGCAAGGCGACCATCGCGCTCCTGCACCATCCCGATGATGTCAGGTCCGGACAGGCCAAGGCCATCTTGGACGAGGTCGTGCGGACCGGGAAGTGGGAAGGCACGCTGAGGCGCGTCCGGAAGAACGGCGAGCCGTTCACCGCCCGCGTCACCAAGACCCTCAGGCGGGACCCGCGGGGTCGCCCCATCGGCCTCACGATGATCTCCCGCGACACCATCGAGCAGGAGCGGCCGGCGGCGCAGCTCGCCCGGCAGTCTCGCGACCGCAGCGACACTCCGGCCGTGCTCGTCGTCGATGATGATCTCGAGTCGCAGAAGCTCGTGGAGACGGCGCTCGCGGAGGTGGGATACCGGCCGGTGTGCATGCCGGACGGCGAGAGCGGGCTCAGGGCGGCGACCAAGGAGCGTCCCGCGGCGGTGGTGCTGGACCTCCGGATGCCGGGGAGGGGCGGCCTCGAGTTTCTGAACCGGTTCCGCCACACCGACATCGGCGGCACCACCCCGGTGATCGTGTGGACGAGAACGTCCTATCTGACGTCGCAGGATCAGTCCCGGCTCGCGGAAACCGCGCCGTTGGTCGTGTTGAAAGGCCGAGGCGGCGTCGAACCGCTCGTGAAAGCCCTGCAGGCGTGCGTGGCGGCGTCCCCGTGAGGGGCGGGCCAGATCGCGCCGGAAGACCATAACGCGCCTCTGATCCCCAAGACCACCACCGACCGCACCCGATAATCTTCTGCTGTCCGAGCAGGAAGACGGACTTCACCTCGAATTTTTCTCCACGTCCCTAACTCAGGCTGGACCGGGCCGGTGTCCGAGAAGCACGGTTTGTGCCGGAGCCGCAAATGCGCCTTTCAGGAGGTGAGTGGTCGTGAATGCCGCCCGCCCCCTCTTGGTTATCCTCGTCCACGGGATCGGCCAGCAGAATGCCCCCGCGCAGTCGGAATTCCTGGATCGCCTCCGGGACGCGACAGCGCGCCGGCTCGGAGAGATCGGCAAGGCCGGCCTGGCCTCCCGCCTGGTCTTCGAGCGCGCCGATTGGAGCCACCTGTTTCCGGAGAGGGCCGACTGGTTGACGCATCTCTTTCCGAGCTATGCGAGATTACGGTTCCGGTCCAGGCGAACACTGGTGATGATCCTGTGGCTGGCGCTCATCCCCGCCATCACCGCCCTGGGAACCGCCGAGGGGATGCGCCTGCTGCACCCGAGTGCGCTGGGGTGGCTGGTCGGGACCATGGCCGGTCTCGCCGTCGCCATCCTTGCGGCGTGGTGCCTGATCATGCCCCTCTTCCCCTGGGGGCACCTCTTGATGTTCGGACGGTCGTTTGAGGCCAATACCGCGAGCGACGTGGTCCTCTACGGGAGCGATGAGCCCCGCAGGCAGATCCGGGACGTGGTGCTGGCCAAGATCCAGCCCTATCTCTCCAGGAAGTACGTCGTGGCCGGGGGAGCGCGGGAGTGTCTGCCGGTGGTGCTGATCGGGCACAGCCTGGGCTCCGTCGTGGTGTACGATCTCCTCCTCGGCATCAGCGCCCGGATGGGCGCCCGGAAGGTCACCGCGGCCCAGCGCGAACTGTCCGCCGTCACACAGCAGCTGCGGGGCGCGACGGGCGGGTCCGCCGCCGGCCGTGCGGCCGTCGGAGGCGCGGAGCCGGAGGCCGATCCGCGCGCCCATCTGGACGAGCGGCATGCCTTCCTGCAGCGGGCGGATGACATCGAGACCACGGTCTGTCCCGTCGGGATGATTACGCTGGGGTCTCCGATCGCCCTGTTCCTGTTCCGCAAGCCGTCGATCCTGGCCCGCAGAGATCTCTGGAAAGACGCGTGCCCGCCCCCGTTTCAGGCGACGGGACTGCAGGGGAGACTGCGATGGCGCTGGCAGAACTTCTGGCACCCCAGCGACCTGGTCGCCCACCGCCTCGAGCCGCTCTTCGACCAGGGATACCCGCCCTCCGGCGGCAGGCTGAAGTTTGTCGAGGACGTGAAGACCTGGGCCCCGGCACGCGATCCCGTGTCGGCGCACGCGACGTATTGGACGAACCCCGCGGTGCTCCGGCGGATCTCCGAGCACCTGGCGGACGTCCTCGTCAACGTCTGAGCGGGCCCGGCTCCGGCCGGCGTCAGTCCTTCAGCGCCCCTGAGAGCGCCGAGACGTAGTGCTCGACGAAGAACGAGTACACGAGGGCGACCGGAATCGAGCCGACCAGGGCCGCCGCCATCAGCGGCCCCCAGTGATAGACGTCGCCGGTCACCAGCTCGATGATCGACCCCACCGGCACCGTGAGCCGCTCCGGCGACGTGATGAAGACGAGGGCGTACAGGTACTCGTTCCAGGAGAGCGTAAACGCGAAGATCGTCGACGAGAAGATCCCCGGCAGCGAGAGCGGCAGGATGATCCGCCACACGACCCCCAGCCACGAGGCCCCGTCGATCCGGGCGCTCTCCTCCATCTCGCGCGGGATGGACTTGAAGTAGCCCATCAGGAGCCACGTGCAGAAGGGGATCAGGAAGGTCGGATAGGTGATGGTCAGCGCCCACAGGCTGTCGAACAGCCTCAGGTGGAAGACGATGTCCGCGAGCGGAATGAACAGGATGATGGGCGGGACCAGGTACGTCAGGAAGATCGCGATCCCCAGGCCCCCGGAGCCGGGGAACCGCAGCCGCTGGATGGCGTACGCGGCGAGCAGGCTGACGGTGACGGAGATCAGCGTCGACGCCACCGCCACCCAGGTCGTGTTCCACAGCCAGGCCGGATAGTGGCTCTGGGTGAACAGGAACCGGACGTGGTCGAGCGTGGGGTGCCAGGTCCAGAACGGGCTGAGGCGCGGGTTGTAGAGGTCGGCGTTGGGCTTGAACGCCGTGACGAGCATCCAGTAGAACGGGAACAGGAGAAAGACCAGGAAGGCTCCCAGCGGCAGGTAGAACGTGGCCGTGCGCGCGGCGAGCCGGGCGGGCGACCGGCGCATCTCAGTCCTCCCGCCGCAGGTTCTTGAAGCTGACGATCACGGTCAGCAGCAGCACCGGAAAGATCGCCATCGCCACCGCCGCGCCCTCGCCCAGGTGGGAGCCCTGGATCGCGCGCTGGAACGCCAGGGTCCCGTAGAGGTGGGTGGCGTTGTTGGGGCCTCCGCGGGTGATCACCCACGGCAGCTGGAAGTCGGCGAACGTCTGGATGACCGAGAACATCGTGATGACGACGGTCAGGGGCCGGAGCAGCGGCATGGTGATGTGGCGGAAGACGCTCCAGCCGCCGGCGCCGTCGATCGCGGCGGCCTCGTACAGCGATCCGGGCACGGTCTGCAGTCCGGCCAGCAGGCCGATGGCGTAGAACGGCACGCCCCGCCAGACGTTGGCCGCGATCAGCGCCCCCCGCGCCAGCCCGGGGTCGCCGAGAAAGTCGATGTTGTGGCCGATGAGGCCGAGGTGGCGGAGCGTGTAGCTGATGATGCCGAACGTCGGATCGTAGATCCACCAGAACGAGATCGCCGAGAGCACGGTGGGCACGATGTACGGGAGGAGGACGATCGCGCGGATGAACCGCTTCCCCATGAACTCCCGGTTCAGCACGATCGCGAGCGCGAGCCCCAGGATCAGTTTGCAGGTGCAGGCCACGGTCGTGTAGAGGAAGGTGTTGAAGGTGACCAGCCGGAACAGCGGATCGCCGAGCAGCCCGGTGTAGTTCGCCAGGCCGACGAAGTGCCCGCCGCGGCCGATGATGGCGTCGGTGAGGCTGAGATAGATCCCGAGGAAGAACGGGTAGGTCAGCAGGGCCAGGAGGATGAGCACCGCCGGGGCCACAAAGACGACGCCCAGGACGTTCTTGTTGTCGAAGAACCGGCCGAGGGCGGTCGCCCGCGGCGCGGGCGGCACGGCGGCCTCGGCCTTGACGGCGCTCACCGGAGCATCGTCAGCGGGTCAGCGCGATCGGGCGGCGTGCACGCGGCGCGGTGCGGGGCGCCGGCTCCGGATCCCTTACCCGCGCGCGATGCGCGCGAGCCGCTGCTCGGCGTTCGCCAGGGCGTCCCGGGCGCTCTTCCCGCCGACCGTGGCGTTGGCGAACATGTCCACCACGACGTACTCCGCGTGCGCGGCGGCCGGCCGGGGCCCCGGGACCGTGGCGTAGCTGTGCACCTGCCCCCGGCGCAGGCAGTACTGGAAGGGCTTGACCTTGGGGTCGCCGTTCCAGACCGGCACGTTCTCGTACGCGCGCAGCGTGGCGTCGTAGTATCCGAGCGTCGTGTTGATCCACTGGTCGTAGTTCCCCTCCTCCATGCAGAACCGGAGGTAGTCCTTCGCGGCGTTGGGATACTTCGAGTACTTGAACACCATGGCCATCGGCATCAACTGGAGCTCCGCCGGCCGGCCGGCGGGCCCCACCGGGAAGATGGCGTGATCCATGTCCAGGGCGACGGTGGGAAACTGCGCCCTGGCGATGAAGTAGATGCTGATCCCGTTATTGGTCATGCTGATGTTTCCGGAGAGGAAGGCCTTGTTGTTGTCGGGATCGAGCCACGAGCCGACGCCCTGGGTCATCGTCGAGTACAGCTCCTTGCAGTTTTCGATGGCGTGGATCGTGCCGTCGCTGTGGAGTCCCGCGCTGCCGTCGGCGTTCCACACCTTCCCGCCGTGCGCCCACAGCCACCAGTGCGTCCAGGCGTTCGCGTCGCCCACGGCGTGCCCCAGGGAGAATCCGGTGGGATGCCCATTGGCCCGGAGCGCTTTGGCCAGCCTGAGGAAGTTGGGGATGTCCTTGGGGAACGCGTCGAACCCGGCTTCGCGCACCCAGGAGACCCGGTAGTTGACGGTGGCGCCGGGCGTGCCCATCGGCAGGGCGATCCAGTGGCCCACCGGCGTGTTGAATCCGTACGCCCGGCAGAGGTCGTACCACCCTCCGTACTTCTTCCCGAGGTAGTCCGCGACATCGTCGAGCGGCACGAGCTTGTCGGGGTAGAGGTGCGGGTCGTCGAAGAAGCTCGTGACGATGTCGGGACCGGCGCCGACGTTGGCGGCGACCGCCGTCTTCGACGGGATGTCGGGCCAGTTGACATACTCGATCGTCACCTTCACCCCGGTCTTCTGCGACCACGCCTGGGTCATCTTGTCCCAGAAGGGCTGGTCCACCGGCACGAACTGCCCCCACCGCAACACGCGCAGCGACGCGCCCCGCTCGATCGGGAGGTCCAGGGACATCCCGGGGACCCCGTAGGCCGCTCCCTCCGCCGGCCCGGCAGAGCGGTCGAGCCCCGCGGCCCCGAGCGCCGCCCCCGCCAGCCCGGCCCCTCCGGCCGCCAGGACCTCCCGGCGGGTGAGACGGCGCGGCCGGTCCGCCGCCGGTGTGCCGGGTGCTCTATCGCGGTTCCGGAAATCCCCCATGCGTGCTCCCCCCATGGCAGACGCGGCCCCTGCTGTCCGTGTGCCGGACCTCTTCGCGCTCGCCCCGCCCCATCCCTACGGACGGCGGCCGTCCCGGCGTCCCGCTCCGCCTTGACGATGCCCCGATGCTATAATAAAAGCTGCGATGCGGTGTCCGCACTGCGGGAAGCGCAGCGTCATCAGCCACGTCACGGTGCGGTGGAACCAGGTGCGAGGCCTGCTCATCCCCACCCGAGGACACTACTGCACGTCGTGCAAGACCGCGTTCGAGACCGTGCGCCCCGCGGAATCCGACTTCGCCTTTGGATCGGTGCGCGTGGATGCCATGACCGACGCGCTGCGCCGGCTGCAGGAGAACGCGGACCTCGTGGTCGTCCGTCACAAGACCGGCGCGCGGGAGGTCTTGTTCTGATCCTGGTGCTCGCGGCGCTCACCGGCATGGGAATCGGGTGGGCGCGTGGTGGACGCCTCGGCGCGCTCGGCGGCGTGTCCTTCCGGAATCCCTGGCTGCTCGGAGCCGCCATCGCGCTGGCGCTGGTCGCGCGACTCTTCCCGCTTCCTCCCGGCGCGGCGCGCCTGCTGGCGACGTCCGCCTCCCTGGCCGCGCTCGTGGCGCTCTGGCAGAACCGTCATCACCCCTTTGGTCTCCTGGTGTGTTCCGGCCTCGCCCTCAACAGTCTCGTGATCGTCCTCAATGGGGGCCGCATGCCCGTCTCGGCCTTCGCGCTGCTGGGGGCGGCGCACGGGCCGGACCCCGCGCCCCCGCCCGACCTGAGCCCGGCGCGTGTCCCCGGCGCCCGGTACGTGCTCGGGGGTCCCACGACCCGACTGCCGCTGCTCGGCGACGTGCTCCCGATCGGTCTCGGCCGGGTGACCATGGTGGTCAGCCCCGGCGATCTCCTGATGGGCCTGGGGCTGGGCGGGTTCGTGCAGCGGCAGATGCGCGAACCCGACCGCGCCGCGGCGCGCGGCCCGTTCCGCCGGCCCCGGCGCGGTCTGCTCCTTCCGCCCAGGGACTCCTCCGCGTAATCGAACAGGTGTGCGGGTGTGGCGGCCTCCCCGGAGGCCGCAATTTTTTTGCCTTTTTCGGGGGGGCCGACGTTCCGTTTGAAGGAGATTGGGGAATAGTGGAGAAAGGTGGTGGATCGTAGGGACAAGTGGGGAGCGGGATGGGCGCGGAGACGGATGCTCAGGGGCGAAGCCGAGTACGCTCTGGACGAGAAAGGGCGGGTGGTGATCCCTCCCAAATTTCGCACGGCCATGGGACACCGCGTCATCGCCACCCGCTGGGTCGATCCGTGTCTCGCGGTGTTCCCGACGGGCGAGTGGCAGGCGTTCGAGGCGAAGATTCGCGCCCAGCCGCTCAAGAACCGTGACTTCGTCCGGCTGATCTTATCGGGCGCCGAGGATTGTGATCTCGACCGGCAGGGCCGGATCTACCTGCCGCCGCATCTGCGCAAATACGCGGGGATCTCCCGCGACGTCACGATCATCGGGATGGGCGTGCGGTTGGAGATGTGGAGCACGCCGCTCTGGCGCACGAGGCTCAAGAAGGTCGTCAAGGCACCCGAAGCGCTGGCCAAGCACCTCGACGAGCTGATCTTGTAACAGGGAAAGTGGGTGTGGCGGGCCCGTGGCGGTTCTGTGGATGAGCCCGACAGCCGAATCCGGCGACACCCCGACCCCGGTGCATCTCCCGGTTCTGGTGGATGAGGTGCTCACGTATCTGGCGCCCCGGCCGGGAGCGGTGATCGTCGATGCGACGATCGGGGAGGGGGGACACGGGGAAGCCCTGCTCCGCCGCATCGCCCCCGCGGGGCGGCTGATCGGGCTCGACCGGGATGCCGACGCGGTGCGGCGGGCCGAGGAGCGGCTGCGGTCCTTCGGGCGGAACGTGGTCGTGCGCCACGCCAGTTTCGCCGATTTCGATCATGAGCTCGATGCGGCGGGGGTGGGACTTGTCGACGGCGTGCTGTTCGATCTGGGGGTCTCCAGCCGGCAGCTCTTCGAGCCCGGGCGCGGCTTCAGCATCGACCGCGCGGGGCCCCTCGACATGCGCATGGACGTGCGGCAGACGCTCACCGCGGCGGATCTCGTGAACACCCTGGACGAGCGGGCGCTGGCGGATCTCATCTACCGGTACGGGGAGGAGCGCGCCTCCCGCCGGATCGCCCGGCAGATCGTCGCCCGGCGGCCGCTGCGCACGACCCGCGACCTCGCGCGGGCCGTGGAGGCCGCCGTGGCCGGGCGGGGACGCCATCATCCCGCGACGCGGACGTTTCAGGCGCTGCGCATCGCCACCAACGAGGAGACGGACACGCTCGAGTCGGCGCTGCCTCAGGCGATCGCGCGGCTCCGCCCCGGGGGGCGAATCTGCGTGATCGCGTTCCACTCGATCGAGGACCGCATCGTCAAGCAGACCCTGGCCCGGTACGCTCGGGGCTGCACGTGTCCGGAGACGGCGGCCGCCTGCAGCTGCGGCGGACGGCGGATGCTGCGCGTGATCACCAAGAAGCCCGTCGTCCCTTCGCTCCTCGAGGTGCGCCGGAACCCGAGAGCGCGGAGCGCGCGCCTGCGGGCCGCGGAGCGCCTGGTCGAGACGTCCGGGCAGACGGGGAGCGCGCCCGCGCGCGCGAGATGATGAGACCGGCTGCGGAGGTCCACCACACACTGTCCCCGGTGCTGATCCCGGAGCATTGGGGCTCACGAGGGAAGGAGGCGACCCGGCGTCGGCGGAGACGTTCTCCCATCATTCCCGTGCTCACAGTCGCAGCGCTCGCCGTGCTCCCGTTCATCGCATACGTCGCGGCAGTGTCCAACGTCGCACACATCGGCTACCACCTCTATCAACTGACCCAGGAGATCGCCGTCCTTGAGTCGGAGCATGAACGTCTCCAGGCCATCGTCTCCTCCCTCAGGGCCCCGGAACGCATCGAGCGTCTTGCGGTCACCCGCCTGCGCCTGCAGCCCCCGCGGGTTGGGCAGATCGCTGCGCTCCCGCTCTCCCCGATCGCGATGCGGCATGCGCCCCCGCGACCGCTCGGCCTGTGGGACCGCCTCGGCGCATACTTCCATCGGAGCGAAGCAGCGGCCGCAGAATCGCCGCGATGACGCGTAGGGCCGGAGCCTCCGCGCCGGGAGCGCCCGCGGGCGTTCCCCGGTGGCGGGTGAGCGTTCTCTTCGCGGGGTGGTGCATCACCCTGGCGCTCCTGCTCTGCCGCCTCGTCGACCTTCAGGTCTTTCAGGCGCAGGGGCTGCAGCGGATCGCGATCCGCCAGCAGCTCGGCTCGCTCCGGCTGCCGGGGCGGCGGGGGGCGATCGTGGACCGCGGCGGGCGGCCGCTCGCCCTGAACGTCCCCGTCGACTCCCTCTACGCCGTTCCCAGGGCGATCCCCGACCCCGCGGCGTTTGCCCGAGCGATCGCTCCGGCGCTCCGCCTGACCCCCGCCGAGGTCGAGGCCAGGCTTCGCCGCGGCGGACCGCACTTCGCCTGGCTGGCGCGGCGTCAGCCTCCCCACACGATCGCGGCGGTCCGGGCGCTCGGACTCGGCGACGCCGTGGGGGTCTTGACGGAGACGCAGCGCGTCTACCCCGCGGGGGAGCTCGCCGCCAGCACGATCGGATTCGCCGGGATGGATGGCTCCGGGCTCGCCGGGCTCGAGATGCAGTACGACGCGGTCCTGCGCGGGGTGGAAGGCCTGGGGACGGCCCACCGGGACGCGATCGGGCGGGAGCTCGTGCAGACCCAGCGCATCCTGACGCCGCCGCACGACGGGAACACGCTGGTGCTGACCCTGGACGAAGTGATCCAGCACATCGCCGAGCGCGAGCTCCGGCGGGCGGTGGCGGCGGCCGGCGCCCAGGGCGGCGTGGCCATCGTCATGGACCCGAACACCGGCGCGATCTTCGCCCTGGCGACGCTGCCGTCGTTCGACCCGAACCGGTTCCAGGAGACCTCGCCGGAGGTCTGGCGCAACCGGGCCGTCGCCGATGTCTACGAGCCGGGATCTCCGTTCAAGCTGATCCTCGCCGCGGCGGCCCTGAGCAGCGGGGCGGTGAGCCCCGGCGAGCGGTTTCCCGATCCCGGGATGATCCGGGTCAACGGCGCCTGGATCCACGACGCGGAGGTGCCCGCGCATCCCACCCTGACGCTCGCGGAGATCGTCAAATATTCGAGCAACGTGGGCGCCGCGGAGGTGGCGTCCCGGCTCGGCAGGGATCGATTCTCTGGATATATCCGGCGGTTCGGGTTCGGCCGTCCGACAGGGATCGACCTGCCGGGGGAAGCCGCGGGGATCATCCGTCCCGTGGAGCAGTGGTTCGGGCCCTCCCTGCAGAACATCGGGTTTGGTCAGGGGATCTCCGTCACCCCGATTCAACTGCTCGTGGCCGCCTCCGCCCTCACCACGCACGGCCTGAGCGTCCACCCCCACCTGGTGGAGGCGGTGCGCGACCCGGCCGGCCACACGATCGACACGCCCGGCGCGCTCCCGCCGCAGCCGGTCATCGAGCCCGAGGTGGCCGACCGCGTGCTGGCCATGATGCGGGAGGTGGTCCAGGGGGGAAGCGGCGAGAAGGCCGGCCTTCCGGGCTACCCGGTGGCGGGGAAGACCGGGACCGCCCAGCGCCCCAGGGCCGGCGGGGGCTACGAGCCCGGCGCCTACGAGGCGTCGTTCGTGGGCGCGGTCCCGGTGCCGTCGCCCAGGATCGCCGTCCTGGTGATTGTGGATCGGCCGGGGGGGGTATACACAGGGGGAGACGTGGCCGCGCCGCCGTTTCGCGAGATCGCCCGGCAGGTCCTGTGGTATCTGCGCGTTCCCCCCGTGGACGGTCCGGAATGATGTCTAGGAACAGGCCGAAGTTGCTAATATACATGGGTAGGATCGCCGGGCCCGCCGGCCCGCGGACCGGGCACACGGGAGATTTCTGATGCGATTGACCGACCTGCTGGCACGTTCGCGCACAGCCTGCTCGCTGTTGGGATCGTCCGACCTCGAGATCTCCGGGCTGGCGTACAACTCGAAGACCGTCGAGCCCGGGAACGTGTTTGTCGCGATCCGCGGGTTCGTCCACGACGGCCACCGCTACGCCGAAGAGGCGGTCCGCCGGGGCGCCGCGGCGGTGGTGGTCGACCATCCGCTCCCCGATCTCGCGGCGCCCCAGGTCGTCGTCGCCGATACGCGCCGCGCGCTGGCCGGGCTCGCCGCGGGGTTCTACGGCGACCCGTCACGGGATCTGTGGGTGTGCGGCGTGACCGGCACCAAGGGGAAGACGACCACGACCTACCTCATCGATGCGGTCCTGAGCGCGGCGGGGCACCGGACCGCCGTGATCGGCACGCTCGGGGTCGTCGCGCGCGGGGTGCCGGTGGAGTTCCACACGACGACCTCGACGACGCCCGAGGCGCCCGAGCTGCAGCGCCTGCTGCGCGACCTCCGCCGCGGCGGCGTGGACCACGTGGTCATGGAGGTGACCTCGCACGCGCTGGACCTGGCCCGCGTGGCCTCGTGCCGGTTTCGGGCCGCGGTCTTCACCAACCTGACGCAGGACCACCTGGATTTCCACGGCGACCTGGATCGGTACCGCGACAGCAAGAGCCGCCTGTTCGCCGCGGTCGAGCCGGACGGCGCGAGCGTCGTCAACGCCGACGATCCGAGCGGCGCGGCGATGGCCGCGCAGAGCCGCGCCCGGGTGATCACCTACGGTATCGACGCGGCCGCGGACGTCCGCGCGGCGGACCTCTCGCTCGGCGGCGGCGGGTCGCAGTTCACCGTGGTCTGGCCCGAGGGGCGGCGGCGGATCGCGCTGCGGCTCCCCGGCCGGTTCAACGTCGCGAACGCGCTCGCGGCGTTCGCCGCCGGCCTGGCGCGCGGGACGGATCCGGCCGTGATCGGCCCGGCGCTCGAGTCGGTGGCGGGCGTGCCGGGGCGGTGCGAGGTCGTGGACGAGGGACAGCCGTTCACCGTCCTCGTCGATTACGCCCACTCCCCGGACAGCCTCGAGAAGATCCTGCACCTGGCCGCGCAGGTGTCCACGGGGCGCCGCATCGTCGTCTTCGGCTGCGGCGGCGACCGCGACCGGACGAAGCGTCCGATCATGGGGGGCATCGCCACCCGGCTCGCCGATTACGCGGTCTTCACCTCCGATAATCCGCGCAGCGAGGATCCGGCGGCGATCATCCGGGACATCGAACAGGGCGCCGGCGGCGCGGACAACCGGGAGAGCATCCCGGACCGGCGCGAGGCGATCGCGCGCGGGATCGCCTTGGCCCGGCCGGGCGATATCGTGGTGATTGCCGGCAAGGGGCACGAGACCTATCAGATCATCGGAGACCGGGTCGGCCCGTTCGATGACCGCGAGGTGGCCCGCGAGGTCCTCCGCGCCCGGGCCGCCGGCGCGGGCGGGAACGGGCGGGGCGGGGGCGCCGCTCGATGAACGCCTCCACGAACGGCGCGGGCGCCGGGGACGCGCCCCTGCTGACGGCGGGAGAAGCCGCCCGGCTCGCGGGCGGCGCCCTGGCCGGCGGCGATGCCCGCGCCCCGCTGCGCGGGGCCGCCGTCGACAGCCGGGCGCTGGCGCCCGGGATGCTGTTCGTGGCGCTTCCGGGAACCCAGACCGATGGGCACGCGTTCGTGCAGGAGGCCTTCCGCCGCGGCGCCGGCGCGGCGCTCGTCGCCCGGCTTCCCAAGGAGGTGCCGTCCGGCGCGGCGATCATCCGGGTCCCGGACACCCTGCGGGCGTTCCACCGCCTCGCCAGGGCGATGCGCGACCGGGGGCGCCTCGTGGTGGTGGGGATCACGGGCAGCGTGGGCAAGACGTCCACCAAGGAGATGGCCGCCGCCGTGGCGGCCCGGGCGTTCCGCACGGCGCGGTCCCCGGAGAACTGGAACACCGAGGTCGGGATCCCGCTCGTGCTCGCCAATCTGCCTCAGGACCGCGAGGTCGCGGTGCTGGAACTGGCGATGCGGGGGCCGGGCCAGATCCGCGAGCTCGTCGAGGTCTGCGCGCCCAACATCGGCGTGGTGACGAACGTCGGGGAGTCTCACATGGATTTCTTCCCCAGCCGGGAAGCGCTCGCGGCCGCGAAGGGCGAGCTGGTCGAAGGGCTGGCCGCGGACGGCGTCGCGGTGCTCAACGCCGACGATCCCCTGACGGCGGGCCTCGGGCGGCGCACCCGGGCTCGGGTGCTGTCCTTCGGGGACGCGGGAGGCGACGTGCGGGCCGAGGAGGTCCGCCTCCTCCCGGCGCGCGGGAGCACGTTCCGCCTGCGGACCCCCGCGGGCGCCGCCGAGGTCACGCTGCGGGTCCCGGGCCGGCATTCGATCCAGAATGCGCTCGCCGCCGCGGCGGTCGGCGTGGCGCTGGGGATGGCGCCGGAGGCGATCGCGGACGGCCTGGGTGAGGCGGTGCCCCTGCCGATGCGGTTGGAGGTGGTGCGCGTCGGCCCGGTCACGCTCCTCAGCGATGTGTACAACAGCAGCCCGCAGTCCGTGAGCGCCGCGCTCGACGCGCTCGACGAGATCGCCGGCTCCCCGCGGATCGCGGTGCTCGGCGACATGAAGGAGCTCGGCCCCCGCGCCCCGGAGGCCCACCGGCGCGTCGGCCGCGAAGCGGCCGGACGGCGGATCGATCTGCTGGTCGCGTTTGGCCCGCTGGCCGCCGATCTCGCGGCCGCGGCGCGCGAGGCCGGCGGGCCGCGCGTCGTGCACGCGACCGATCTCGACCAGGTGGTCGCGTTGCTGCGGCGGGAACTGGTCCCCGGCGCCGTGGCGCTGATCAAGGGGTCCAGAGCCATGGCGATGGAACGGATCACCGCCGCCCTCTCGGAGGCGGCGCCCGCGCCGATCCCGGGACCCGGGGGCGCCGCGTGACGCCGTATCTCGCGGCCGGGGGACTGGCCGTGGCGCTCACCCTGGCCGCGGGCGGGCCGGTGATCGGGTGGCTGCGCCGCGGCGGCGCCGTGCAGTCGATCCGGGAGGAGGCGCCGGCGCGCCACGGTCAGAAGGCGGGGACGCCGACGATGGGCGGCCTGTTGATGATCGGGGCGGTCGTCGTCGCCGCGCTGGCGGTCGACGTGTGGACGGAGGGTGCGCCTCCCGACCTCCTGATCGCGGTGGCGGGCACCGGCCTGTTCGCCGTGATCGGCGGCGTGGACGACGCGCTCGCGATCGCCCGCCGCCGGAACCTGGGGCTCCGGGCCCGGGAGAAACTGCTGCTGCAGATCCCCGCCGCGCTGCTGCTGGGCGCCTATGTGGCCTGGGTCCTCCATGCGGACACGGGCCTGGCGATTCCGGGCACGCGCCTGTCGGTGGACCTCGGCTGGGCGTACCCGGTGTTCTGCGCGGCGCTGATCGTCGGCATGGTCAACGCCGTGAACCTGACCGACGGCCTCGACGGCCTGGCCGCGGGGAGCACGGCGATCGCCGCCGTGGCCCTCGCGATCCTCGCCGGGCAGGCCGGCGCGGGGACGATCGGCATCCTGTGCGCCGCGGTGGCGGGGGCCGCGCTCGGCTTCCTCTGGTTCAACGCGCATCCGGCCGGGGTGTTCATGGGGGATGTCGGGTCGCAGGCCCTCGGGGCGGCGCTGGCGCTGATCGGCATCCTGGCCAAACTGGAACTGCTCGTCCTCATCGTGGGCGGGGTGTTCGTCGCGGAGGCGCTGTCGGTGATCGTGCAGGTCGCCTGCTTCAAGACGACCGGCCGGCGCGTCTTCCGCATGAGCCCGTTCCATCATCACTTCGAACTGATCGGCTGGACGGAGACACAGACCGTCGTGCGGTTCTGGGTGTGCGGGGCGCTGCTGGCGGCGCTCGGCGTGGGGCTCGGGCCATGACGCGCGACGTGGTGGAGCGGCTGCGCGGGAAGCGGGTGCACGTGGTCGGGCTCTCCGGCACCGAAGGGACCGCCGTCGTCCAGTTCCTGCTGGACCGCGGGGTGACCTCGATCACCGCGCACGACCTGCAGTCCCGGGAGACGTTCCCCGCGGCGTTCCGCCGCACCCACGTCTGGATGGACCCGGCCGCGCAGGAGGAGGCGATCGACCGGCTGCTGACGGCGCCGATCCAGGTGCGCTTCCGCGACCGCTACCTCGAAGGGCTCGACCAGGCGGAGGTCATCTACGCCGGCCAGGCGTGGTTCCGGCATCCAGAGAACCAGCCGGTGGCGCGCGCGCGCGACAACGGCGTCCCCCTGAGCAGCATGACCGAGCTGTTCTTTGAGACCGTCCCGTGTCCCATCCTGGGGGTCACGGGCACGAACGGGAAGTTCACCGTGGTGCATCTCGCGGCGCAGATGCTGGCCGAGAGCGGGCGCAAGACCTTCGTCAGCGGCAACGACCGGACGCACGTCCCGATTCTGTACCGCCTGGACGAGGTGACGCCGGACGCGATCCTGGTGCTGGAGATCAGCAACCGCCAGTTGATGGGGCTGCGGTACAGCCCGCAGATCGCGGTGATCACCAACCTCGCCCAGCACCATCTGGACGATCACGGGTCCTTCGACGCCTATGTGCGGGTCAAAGCGGGCATCCTGACCCATCAGCAGGCGGGGGACCGGGCGATCCTGAACGCCGACGATCCGGCCACGTGGGCGCTCGCGGCGGCGGCGCACGGCGCGGTCCTGCCCTTCAGCCGCCTGCGGACCGTGGACGAGGGCGCGTGTCTCGTGGACGGCCAGATCACCGTCCGCGTCGGCGGACGGGAGGAGCGGGTGTGCCCGGCGGGCGACCTCCAGGTGCCCGGCGCCCACGCGGTGGAAAACGCGCTCGCGGCCGCGCTGGCGGCGCGCACGGCCGGTGCCGATGCCGCGGCGATGGGCCGGGCCCTGCGCGCGTTCCGAGGGCTGCCGTACCGGATGCGGCTGGCCGCCATGGTCGACGGCGTCCGGTTCTACGAGGACTCGCTCGCCACCAATCCCACCGCGGCGGCCGCGGCGATCCGCGCGTTCGATCAGCCGCTCGTGCTCATCGCGGGCGGTCAGCGGCGCGGAGGCACGGTGGAGGACTTCCGGCCCATGGCGGCGGCCCTCGCGGAACGGCCCGTCCGCGCCGTGCTGCTGATCGGCGCGATGGCCTCCCAGATCGAGAAGGCCCTCGTGGCCGCCCGGGTGGCGCCGGTCATCCGGTGCGGGACCCTGGAGGCGGCGGTCCGAACGGCGCACGAAGTCGCGCGAACCGGAGACGTGGTGACGCTGTCCCCGGGGTGCGAGAGCTTCGATCAGTTCAAGGACTACCGGGAGCGGGGGGACCGCTTCCTGGAGCTCGTCTCCGCGCTGGCCCGCGGGCCGGGCGCCGGGACCGGAGGCGTCCGGTGGAACTGATCCACCGCCGCGGCCCGGCCTGGGGGCTCTTTGTCACGGTCCTCGGGCTCACCTGCGTCGGCGTCGTCATGGTGTACAGCGCGAGCGCGGTCTCGGCGCAGGCCCAGTTCGGCGACGGGGCGTTCTACCTGAAGCGTCAGCTCGCCTATGCGGTCATCGGCGTGACCGCGATGTCGCTCGCCTGGCGCCTGCACTACCTCAAGCTCCGCCGGTGGACCGTCCCGCTGCTCGGCCTCGCGGTGCTGGGGGTGATCCTCGTCCTCGTTCCCCACGTCGGCCGGGTCGCCGGGGGGGCGCGCCGCTGGGTCTCCGTCGGCGGTCTGAACTTTCAGCCCGCCGAGATGGCCAAGCTCGGGATGATCCTGTATCTCAGCAACTTCCTCGCCAACCGCGGCGAGCGGGTCCGCGAGTTTGCCTCCGGCGTGCTGCCGCCCCTGCTCATCTTCGTCATCCTCGCCGCGGCGATCCTGAAGCAGCCCGACCTCGGCTCGGTGCTGATCCTCGGGCTGATCACCTTCGCGATGCTGTTTGCCGGGGGGGCGCGCCTGGCGCACCTCTTCACCGTCCTGGCCGCCGCCGTCCCCGCAGCCCTCGCCGTCATCCTGCGCGAATCCTACCGGAGCAGCCGGCTGGTGGCGTTCCTGGACCCCTGGAAAGATCCGCGGGGGGCCGGGTTCAACATCATCCAGTCGCTGCTGGCGGTGGGCTCGGGGGGGCTCACCGGTCTCGGGCTCGGCCACAGCCAGCAGAAGTTTTTCTACCTGCCGGAGGCCCACACCGATTTCATCTTCGCGATCATCGGCGAGGAGCTCGGGCTGGTGGGCGCCGCCGCGGTCATCCTCCTGTTTGTGCTCCTGGCCGTCCTGGGGTTCCAGATCGCCTCGCGGATCCGGGACCGGTACGGGGTGCTGCTGACCTCGGGGCTCGTGACGATGCTGGTGGGGCAGGCCGCGCTGAACATCGGCGTCGTCTTGGGCGCGGTGCCGGTCACCGGGGTGCCGCTGCCCTTCATCAGCTTCGGCGGGTCGTCGCTGGTGTTCAGTTACCTGGCCGTCGGCATCGTGTTGAACATCTCGCAGTATGCGAAACCGGCCCCGGCCGCGGCGGCGGCCGCGGACCCGCCCCGCCCCCGGGGGAGCCGGTCGCCGGCATGGGCGCGCTCATGAACATCCTGCTGACCGGCGGCGGCACCGGAGGGCATGTGTACCCGGCGATCGCGCTGGCGGAGGCCTTCCGGCGGCACGATCCCGGAACGCGGCTGCTGTTCGTGGGCAGCCGGGCGGGCATGGAGGCCCGTCTCGCTCCGGCGGCGGACATCCCGTTCGTGGGACTCGCGGTTCGCCCTCCCCGGAGCCTCGGGCCGGCGCGGGTGGTCCTGTCGGCGGCGGGCCTCGGTCTCAGCCTGGGGCAGGCCGCGGCGGTCCTGGCGCGCTTTAGGCCGGACGTGGTGGTGGCCACGGGCGGGATGGCCGCCGTGGCTCCGGTCGTGGTGGGAGCGGCGTTCAATACCCCGGTGCTGGTCCTCGAAGGCAACGCGATTCCCGGCCGCACGAACCGGCTCCTCGCGCGGTTCGCCCGGGCCGTCGCCGTCTCGTCGGAGGCTGCCGCGGCCCGCCTGCCCGCGGGGCGCGCCGAGGTCACCGGCCTGCCGATCCGCCGGGAGGTGGTCTCCGGCACGCGCGAGGAGGGGATCCGGATCTTCGGGCTGGCTCCGAACCGGCGGACCGTGCTGGTGATCGGCGGGAGTCAGGGCGCGGCGCGGCTCAACCGGGCGGTGGAAGAAGCGGTGGTGGGGCTCGCGGGTCGCCGCGATCTGCAGGTGCTCCACCAGGTCGGCCGGGGGTGGGACGGCGCGCGTCCGCGCGGGGCGCGCACGGACGCGTTCGCCTCCGGGCCGGAGGTTCCCGCCCGCGCCGAAGGCGCCGCGCCGGACCGGTCCGATCCCCGAGGATCCGGGGGCCTCGGATATGTCCGGGTCCCCTACATCGAGCGGGTCGGCGCGGCGTACGCGTGCGCCGATCTGGTGGTCAGCCGCTGCGGCGCCAATGCCCTCGCCGAGATCACCGCGTGCGGGCTGCCGTCGATTCTCGTCCCGTATCCGCATGCCGCCGACGATCACCAGGCGCACAATGCGGCTCCGCTCGTCGCCGCGGGCGCCGCGCGCCTCGTGCGCGATGCGGCCCTGACCGGCGCGACCCTGACCCGGGAGATCGAAGCGCTCTTCGAATCCCCGGGGCGCCTTCAGGCGATGGCGGCCGCGGCGCGGAGCCAGGGGCGCCCCGACGCCGCGGACCGGGTCGTGGCGCTGGTGGCCCGGCTGGCCCATGCCGCGCCCGAGGGGGTGCGGGGATGATCCCGCCGGGCGCGCGCGTGCACTTCGTCGGCATCGGCGGCGCCGGGATGAGCGCTATCGCGTCGGTGCTGATGGCCCGCGGCTACGTCATCTCCGGCTCGGATCTCCGGGAGAGCGAGATCACGCGGCGGCTCCGGGCCGCCGGCGCGCAGATCCAGATCGGCCACGCCGCCGAGCACGTGCAGCCCGATCAGGTGGTGGTGATCAGCCGGGCCGTCCCGGAAGCGAACGTGGAAGTCCAGATGGCCCGCCGGTGCGGCGTGCAGGTGCTGCACCGGGCGGAGATGCTGGCCGGCCTGATGGAAGGCGCGCGGGGCATCGCGGTGGTCGGCACGCACGGGAAGACCACCACCACGTCGATGATCGCGCGCATCCTCGAGCGGGCGGGGCGCGATCCGACGGTGCTCATCGGCGGCGAGGTCGACGATTTCGGCGGGAACGCGCGGGCGGGGCGCGGGCCGGACGTGGTCGCCGAGGTGGACGAGAGCGACGGCTCGCTGCTCCGGGTCGCGCCCCAGATCGCGGTGGTGACCAGCGTCGACGCCACGGATCACCTGGACTTCTACGGCTCGGTGGAGCGCGTGCTGGAGACCTTCCGCCGGTTTCTCGACCGGCTGCCGGAGGCGGGATTCGCCGTCATCTGCACCGACGCCGCCGCGGGGCGATCGCTGGCCGAGGGCCTGAGGGGGAACGGCGTGACCTATGGGCTGGAGCCCGGCGCGACCTACACCGCGCGCATCAGCGAAATGGTCGGGCCCCGGTCCGTCTTCGAGCTCACGCGCGGGGACGCGGTCCTGGGCCGGGTGACCCTCGGGGTGCCCGGCGCCTACAACGTGCAGAACGCGCTCGGGGCGCTGGCGACCGGCCTGGAGCTCGGCGTGGCCTTCGACTCCGCCGCGGCATCGCTCGCCTCGTTCCACGGGGTGCAGCGGCGGTTCACGGTGCGCGGGGACGTCGGCGGCGTGCTGGTCGTCGACGACTACGCCCACAACCCCACCAAGGTCCGGGCGCTGCTCCAGGCGGCCCGCCAGTGCTGGCCGCATTCCCGGATCATCGCCATCTTTCAACCCCACCGCTACAGCCGGACCCAGACCGTCGGCCCCCAGTTTGCCAACGCCTTCGACCCCGCGGACGAAGTGGTCATGACCGAGGTGTACGCGGCGGACGAGGCCCCGATCTCCGGGGTGGACGCCGGCATCATCGTGCGGGCGGTCGGCGCCCGCCGTCCTGTGGAATTCATCGCCGATCCCGCCGCGGTGGCGCCGGCCCTGGTGGAGCGCCTCCGTCCCGGAGACCTGGTGCTGACGATCGGCGCCGGGGACGTCTACCGGGTCGCCGATGCGATCGTCACGCGGCTCCGCGCGCGCGAGGCGGAGGCCCCCCGGACGTGAGCCGCGTGGTCCAGGACGCGCTCGTGAGCCAGTTGGAGCGTCTGTGCCCGGGCGGCGTGCGCCAGCGCGAGCCGCTGGCCAGGCATGTCACGTTTCGGATCGGCGGACCGGCGGATATCCTGCTGCTGCCCCGATCCCTCGAGCACCTCGCGGCGGCGGCGGCGTGGCTGTATCGCGAGGACCACCCGTTCGTCATCCTGGGGAGAGGGAGCAACGTGCTCGTCGCCGACCGCGGGGTGCGCGGCGTCGTCATCAAGACCGGCCGGGGACAGGAGGGCGTCCGCTACGACGGCCGCCAGGTGGTGGCCGAATGCGGCGCGAGCCTGCCGCACCTCAGCCGGGCGGCGGCGTCCCGCGGGCTGGCCGGGCTGGAGTTCGCCGCGGGGATTCCCGGGTCCGTGGGCGGAGGCGTGGTCATGAACGCGGGCGCCCACGGCTGCAGCATGGCGGATGTGGTCCGCCGGGTTCGGGTCCTGACCCCCGCGGGGGAGCGCCGGTGGTCCGGCGAGGAGATGGGGTTTCGCTATCGCGCCAGCCGGCTCCAGGAAGAGCGCGGGGTGGTCCTGGATGCCGACCTCGAGCTCGCGCCGGCCGATCCGCGTGACGCCCTGGCGCGCCTCGAGGAGTGGCTCCGCACCCGCAGCGACACCCAGCCCATCGGGCCTCCGAGTTCGGGGTGCGTGTTCCGCAACCCGGGGGGAGATCACGCCGGCCGGCTCATCGACGCCGCGGGCGCGAAGGGCATGCGGGCCGGCGCCGCCGTGGTGAGCGACCGGCACGCGAACTACATCCTGAACGCCGGGGGCGCCACCGCCGCGGACGTCCTGGCGCTCGTCGGGCAGGTCCGGGCCCGGGTGCGCGAGCATTCCGGGGTCGACCTCGTCCCCGAGATCAAGATGATCGGAGAGTTTGAAGACGGCGGGAGCCCGTGAGCGGGAGCCCGTGAGCACGTCATGACGGCCGGCTGATGTCCGTGGTCGTGCCGGTCCCCGCCGCCGGGCCTCCGGAAGCTCCCCGGGGCCTCTCCACCAGGCGGCTGCTCCGGTTCTGCGCCGCCATTGCCGCCTGCTGCGCGGCGGCCGCATTCCCGGGCTCCGCCGTGTTGAGCCTGCGGTCCGTGAGTGTGACCGGCAACGCCGCGGTGCCGGAGGCCCAGATCCTGCGCCGCGCCGGGATCGCTCCCGGCATGAACGTCTTCCGCGTGAACACCCGGTCGATCCGCCGGCGCCTCCTCGAGGATCCGCGCATCGAGGGCGTCGCGGTGGCGCTGGAGTTTCCCACGCGCCTCACGGTCGCGATCCGGGAACGCCCCGCGGTGGCCGCGCTGCGCGCCGGGGGCGCCTACGTGCTCGTCGGCGAGGATGCGGTGGCGATCGCGCAGGCGCCCGATCCCGGGGCGCTCCCCGCGCTCGTCGCCGACCGTCTCGACCCCGCGACCGTCGTGGTCGGGCTCCGGGTGGCCGCTCCGGATGTGCGCCTGGGCGCGTGGATCGCGGGGGCGCTGCCCGACGTCCTCCGCCGGCGTGCGGCCGGCGTGCACGTCGACGGCGCCGGGGAGGCGAGCCTCGAGCTGCGCGACGGGACGGCGGTGCGGCTCGGGGGCGCCGCGGGCATCGCGGATCGCCTGAGCCTCCTCCCGCAGGTGCTCGACGTGCTCGACGAGCGAAGCCTGCGCATCGAATCCGTTGACCTGCGGTTCTCCGGAAGCATCATCATCCGGCCGGCGCGATCGTCCGGCCGGGCCGCCGGCGCGGGCGGCAGGCAGGAGAACTCCCGTTCGCGTGGAATGAATTTCGGGATGCACCGTCCATGACGCCAATAGTCGAACCCGGAGGTGCACCTGGTTGGCCAAGCGAGGCGCCTTGGTGGGCTTGGATATCGGCACCACCAAGGTCTGTGTCATCGTCGCGGAACAGAGCGAAGACGGAGAGGTCCACATCACAGGGATGGGGACCTCTCCGTCTGTTGGTGTGCGGAAAGGCGTGGTCGTCGACCTCGACGCCACCACCCGCGCGATCGAGGAGGCCGTGGACAAGGCCGAGCGGATGGCGGGCCTCCGGCTCTCCGCGGCGGTCGTGGGCGTGTCCGGGGGGCACCTGGCGTCGCAGAACAGCCGCGGCGTCGTCGCGGTGTCCCGGGCCGATCACGAGATCGGCGAGCAGGACGTCGCCCGGGCGGTCGAGGCCGCCCGCATGGCGGCCGTCCCGGCGAGCGACCGCGAGATCGTCCACCTGCTCCCTCGGGACTTCATCGTCGACGGCCAGGACGGCGTAAAGAGTCCGGCCGGGATGTACGGGACGCGCCTGGAAGTCGAGGCGCACATCGTCACGGGCGCGAGCACGCTGCTGGCGAACCTGTTGAAGTGCGTGCTGCGCGCCGGGCTCGAATGCGAGGCCCTGGTCCTGGAGGCGCTGGCCTCGGGCGAGGCCGTCCTGTCGCCGGCGGAGCGCGAGCTCGGGGTGGCGCTCGTCGACATCGGCGGCGGGACCATCAGCCTGGGCATCTTCGCGGGCGGCGGACTCTGCTACACCGCGGTGCTGCCCTACGGAGGCAATCACGTGACCAACGACATCGCCATGGGGCTTCGGACCTCGTTCGGCGATGCGGAGCGGCTGAAGATTCGCCACGGGTGCGCGCTCCCCCGGCAGGTCGGCGAGGACGAACTGATCGAGGTCGTGCACGTGGGGAGCCACGAGTTGCGGGTCGCGCCCAAGCGCGCCCTCAGCGAGATCATCGAGCCGCGGATCTCGGAGATCGCCGGCCTGGTCAAGGCGCAGTGCGGCCGGTCGGGCTGGGGGTACCGGATCCCCGCCGGGCTCGTGGTCACCGGGGGCACCGCCCTGCTGCGCGGCCTCCCCGACCTCGTCTCCGAGCGGCTGGGGACGGCGGTTCGGGTCGGCGTGCCCGAGGTCCCGGGCAGCATGGCGGACACGGTGAGCAGTCCGGCCTTCGCGACCGGCGTCGGGTTGGTGCTCCATGCCGTCCGGCAGCGGAGGGTGGGGCGCGGCCTCAATGGGAACGGCACCGTCTACGGCCGGGTGCGGCAGTGGCTGCGGGAGTTCACCCTGGGCGCATAACGGGGGGCCGCGGCGGCTCAACGGACGTCGCAGATCCGGGAGGAGCGAAGGGAGCATGGCCACGTCGGCGCGATCACCGCATCCAATCCAGCGATTGTTGTCCTGGGGTTCGGAATCTCCGAATGCGCGGGCACAGGCGGGGGAGAGGCGGGGGGCTCCTCCAGATCCGGCGGGAGGGGTGAGGATGTCGAGCGCGGAGCGAGATCTCCGGCGGTACGCAGCGATCAAAGTGGTGGGGGTGGGCGGGGGCGGCAGTAACGCGGTCAACCGGATGATCAGCGCGGGCCTCCGGGGCGTCGAGTTCATCGCCGTCAACACGGATGCGCAGGCGCTGGCGCTCAGCAATGCCGACAAAAAGATCCACATCGGCGGGAAGCTGACCCGCGGATTGGGGGCGGGCGGCGACCCGGAGATCGGCCGGCAGGCCGCGGAAGAGAGCCGGGAGGATCTGACCGAGGCGCTGGAAGGCGCGGACATGATCTTCGTGACCTCGGGGATGGGCGGGGGCACCGGCACCGGCGGCGCGCCGATCGTCGCGCACGTGGCGCGGGAACTGGGCGCGCTGACGATCGGGGTGGTCACGAAACCGTTCAGCTTCGAAGGCCGCCGGCGGCAGAACTCCGCGGCGGAGGGGATCCGGAACCTCCGCCAGCGCGTGAACACGGTCATCACGATCCCCAACGACCGGCTTCTTCAAGTTGTGGACAAGACCGCCACGGTCGTCGAGGCGTTCCGCGTCGCGGACGACGTTCTCCGCCAGGGCGTGCAGGGGATCGCCGACCTGATCACCGTGCCCGGGCTCATCAACCTCGATTTCGCGGACGTCCGCGCCGTGATGGCGGAAGCGGGATCGGCGCTCATCGGCATCGGCGTCGGCAGCGGCGAGGGACGCGCGATCCAGGCCGCGCAGGCGGCGATCGCGAGCCCGCTGCTGGAGACCTCTATGGAGGGCGCCCGCGGCGTGCTGATCAACATCACCGGCGGGACCGATCTCGCGTTGATGGAGGTGAGCGAAGCCGCCGCGGTGGTGCAGAAGGCGGCCGACCCCGACGCCAACATCATCTTCGGCGCGGTGATCGACGACGCGCTCGATGGGGAAGTGCATATCACGGTGATCGCCACCGGCTTCGAAGGGCAGCGGACGGAGGACGAAACCGCCTCCGACGACGTCGCGCGGGTCGGGGGAGGAGACGCCGCCGCCGGGCACCGGCCGGAACGGGACGACCTGGACATCCCGGCCTTCCTGCGAAAGCGGTAGTCCGCCCCGGACCCCCTTTCGCTCGGCCGCCCGGCAGGGCTGCCAGAGGCCGGGTCCCGAGGGATCCGCTCGGGGCGCGCGGGAGAGACCGCAGGACCCGTGCGCCCCTTTTCCATTCCCGGGCGCGGATGGTAGGCTAGGAACCATGGTGGGCGATCCGGAAACGCGCTTCGACGCGATCCAGGCGGCCGTCGCGGCGGCGTTTCCGATCCAGGAGGTCGGATTCCTGGACGGCCGCCCGGCCTTTACCATCCAGCCCGGCCCGGACGTGAAGGAGCGGTTCCTGCGCCTCCGCCGGGACCTCGAGCCGCTGGAGGTCCTCCCGTTGCTCCGCGAGCGGGAGGGCAAGACGGTGATCCTGCTCGTGGCCAGGCCCCCCGCCGGCCGAACGGAGTGGGCGCTCCCCCTGGGGTTGTTTCTCGCGACCCTGGTGACGACGCTCATCGCCGGGGCCATCAACACATCGGGGGGCGGGAGCGTCGCGCATCTCATCGGGTCGGGCCTGGCGTTTTCCCTCTCGCTGATGGCCATTCTGGTCTGCCACGAGATGGGACACAAGGTCGTCTCGATCCGGCGGGGCATCGACGCGAGCCTGCCGTTTTTCATCCCGATGGTGCCGATCCCGGGGCTCGGCTCCGGGACGCTGGGCGCGGTCATCCTCACGCGGTCGCCGGCGCCGAACCGGGACGCCCTGATCGAGCTCGGCGCCTCCGGGCCGATCGCCGGGTTCATCGCGGCGATTCCGTTCCTCATCTACGGCGCCGCGCACTCCTCCGTCGTCGCGCGGTCCGCGCTCGTCAGCCCCGTCTGCTCGTTCTCGAGCCCGCGCCTCGTCGATTTCCTCGTCAACTGGCTCCTGCATCCCGACCCGTCCAGCGGGGTGATCTTTCATCCGGTCCTGTTCGCGGGGTGGTTCGGGCTCCTCGTGACCGCGATCAACCTGCTCCCGGCGAGCATGCTGGACGGGGGGCATGTGATGCGGGCGTTGTTCGGATCCCGGGTCCACCTGGTCCTCTCCATCGCGGCGGCCGGGGTCGCGTGGTACTTTCGCTACTGGCCGATGGCGGTGCTGATCCTGCTCCTGCTGCGGCGGGGGCATCCGGGCCCGCTCGACGACATCTCGCCGCCGACGGCGGGGCACATCGCGATGGCGGCCGCGCTCGTCGTCATCTTCGCGCTGAGCGCCGTCCCGCTGGACGTCACGTGTCAGTGACCGCTCGGGAGGCGGCCGGCGGCCCGGCCGTCCTCGTCGAGGCCGTCGATCTCCACAAGCGCTTTCGCACCTTCCACGCCGTTCGCGGCGTGTCGTTCCGGTGTTACGCCGGCGAGGTGTTCGGCCTGCTCGGGCCGAACGGGGCCGGCAAGACCACGACGCTCCGCATGCTCACCACGATTCTTCGCCCCACCTCGGGGGGCGCGCGCATCGCGGGGTACGATGTCACCCGCGAGCCCGAGGCGGTCCGGCGCGTGATCGGCGTGCTCCCCGAGCATGCCGGGATCTACGGGCGCCTCACCGCCCGCGAGGCCGTGCGGTACGCGGGACGCCTGTGCGGGGTGCAGGCGGAGGTGCTGGAGGGGCGGGTGGAAGCCATTCTCGAGACCCTGGAGATGGCCCCCCACATCGACCGGATCGCCGACACGCTGAGCCGCGGCATGAAGCAGAAGGTGAACATCGCCCGCGCCCTCATCCACGATCCGCCCGTCGTCTTCCTCGATGAGCCGACCTCCGGCCTGGACGTCATCTCCGCGCGGTCGGTCCGCGAGTTCGTGCAGCGGTTCAAGCGGGATGGGCGGTGCGTGATCCTGTCGACGCACCTCATGGAGGAGGCGGAGCGCCTCTGCGACCGCGTCGCCATCATCGCCGGCGGCCGGGTGCTGGCGCAGGGGCGGCTCGCGGAGCTCAAGGCCCACACGGGCCTCGGGCTCGAGGAGACCTTCGTGCAGGTCGTGGAGGACACGGTGCGGTGATCGGCCGTGCGGTGATCTGGTGGCGCGAGGAACGCCGGGCGCGCATCCGCCGCCGGCCCGTTGGGGGCATCCCTCGCCGCGGGCCCGCGCCGGGGCTCCTCGAGGCGACGGCTCCGTTCGTGCGCGCGGTGTACGCGAAAGAGATGCTGGAGGCGCTTCGGGATCGGCGGACGCTGCTGGTGATGATCCTGCTTCCGGCGGTGGTCGTGCCGCTGGCCACGCTGGGGATCCCCTACCTGGAGCAGCGGCAGCAGCGCGGTTTCCAGACCGCGACCCCCGCGGTCGCGATCGTCGGGCAGGACGACGGGCTGCTCAGGCTCGCCCGCGCGACCCGCCTGATTCTCCCGGTCCGCGCCGCCGATCCCCTGAGGGCGCTGCGCGAGCGGCGGGTCCTGGCCGTCGTCCGGCTCCCCTCCGGGATGGAGGCGGTCATCGCGCGGGACGGACAGGTCCGCGTGGGCATTCAGTACGACGCCAGCGACTCCGAAAGCACGGCCGCCCGGGGCAAGGTCGTCGAGCTGATCGCGAAGTACAGCCGCGAGATCGTGGCCCGCCGGCTGCAGGTCCGCCACCTGAACCCCGCCGATCTGCTGCCGGTCCTGGTGGACGAGCGCAGCGTGGCGACCCAGCGCCAGCTCTCCGGGCTGCTCCTCGCCGGCATCCTCCCGTTCTTCATCGCGATGCTGGCGGTGGTGGGCGGGATGGCGGTGGCGGTCGATCTGGCCGCCGGCGAGAAGGAGCGGGGCACCCTGGAATCCCTGCTGGTCGCGCCGCCCCGCCGGGAGGCGATCGTCCTGGGGAAGTTTCTCGCGGTGCTGACCGCATCGATGGGCGCGGTGATCATCGTCGTCCTCTCGCTGATGCTGAGCCTCCGATGGGGCTATCCCTACCTCCTGACCTCGGCCGGGACATTGGACATCAGCCTCCCCCTGGGCACCGCCGCGGTGCTGCTCGGGGTGGCGCTCCTGTTTGCGGCGCTGGTGAGCGGGGTGCAATTGGCCGTGAGCATCTATGCCCGATCGCCGCGCGAAGCGCAGCAGTACGTCACGCCGCTGTACTTCATGATCGTGCTGCCGGCCATGGCGGTGCAGTTCATCAGCGAGCTCGCGGGGAGGGGGTGGGTGTATCTCCTGCCGGTGCTGAACACCTTCTTCGCCTTTCGCGAGTTGCTGCTGGGGACCGTCAATTGGGGGCACCTGCTGCTCACGTCCGTGTCCTGCGCTCTATACGCCGCGGTGGTCCTCAAGATCGCCATCGCCCTCTTCAGCCGGGAGGCCGTGATCTTCAGAACCTAATCCCCCCGCGGGACTCCCTCCCCGCCGGCACATGGCCCTCTGCGGTCGATAGAATCGCCGGTTGACGGATCAAGACCCAGGAACTTGCCGCAGGCAAGGTGCCATCGGCCATGGCGGGTGCTTTCCCCAATTGAGCCACTAGCCCTTGTGTGCTAGCATACGAGTTACCCCATATGTGGGAGAAGAGGCGAACATTCGTGCGGTGTCCGTACTGCCAGAAAAAAGATAGTAAGGTCCTGGATTCTCGAGCCATCGAGGACGGGGACGGTATCCGGCGGCGCAGGGAGTGCCCCGGATGCCGCCGGCGCTTTACGACCTTTGAGCGCGCGGAGCGGGCCGCCCTCCTGGTGATCAAGCGGGACGGCCGCCGCGAGGCGTTCGACCGGACGAAGATCTTGATCGGCCTGGTGCGGGCCTGCGAGGGCCGGCCGGTGTCCCGGGCGGTCCTCGAGGCGGCGGCCGAAGAGATCGAGATGGACCTCGGAAAGCGCGGCGTACCGAGTGTGGCCAGCCGCGAGATCGGCGATCAGGTCATCGAACGGCTTCGCCGGATGGACGATGTCGCCTACGTCAGGTTTGCCTCTGTGTATCGCCGGGTCGAAGATGTGGATCGGCTGATGGAGGAGATCGAGCGGCTCAAAGCCCGCAAGCAGCTCGAGGCCGAACTGGCATCGCAGATCACGCTGATCCCGGCGCCTTGAGGCGGCGCCGGGAGACGTCCCGGATCGATCGCATTCTGCAGGTCCACCGCCCACGTTTGCATACATCAGTTTCGCCTGGAGGATGCAAATGGCCATGACATCCGAGCCAACCTCCGCAGCCAAGGACGCCGCCGCAGGGCCCGCTCCTTTGCCCCAGGAAACCCTGGAGTTCTTCGGGGGAGACGAACTCCGCGCCCGCGTCTTCGTCGACAAGTACGCGCTTCGGGACCGCGATGGGGGGTTGCTGGAGCGGACCCCGGTCGAGATGTGGGAGCGGATCGCACGGGGCGTCGCCGGCGTCGAGCCGACGCCGGAAGCGCGCGAGCGCTACGCCCGGGAGTTCTACTGGCTGCTCGAGGGCTTCCGCTTCATCCCCGGCGGCCGCATCATGCACGCGGTCGGCAACCCCAAGCGGGTCACGAATCTGAACTGCTTCCCCCCTGGGACTCGAGTGCTGACCCGCGCGGGGTTCAAGACCATCGAAGAAGTCCGCGTGGGCGATGAGGTGTTGACCCACCGGAACCGCTTCCGTAATGTCACCCACACCATGCATCGCGAGACCGTAGAGCCGCTTCGAACGATGAGGCTTTGGTACCTTGGCGATCGACAGATCACGACGACGAAAGAACATCGCTTCATGGCTTTCGACGGCTCGCGTGCGGACTGGGTGGAAGCGCAGCATCTCACTCCGTCTCACTATGTCAAGGTCGGGCGAATCGACGAGACCCTGCCGGTAAGTGAGCTTGATCTGTCCGAGTACGTCAGCGCAGCCGCCGTTGAAGATGAAGTCGGAAAACTCTACACGGTAACAGCCTTCATAGGCGGGCAGGGCGCCAGGCGATCCGCGGAGAGCAAGCGGATCGCCCGCACGGTCCCGGTCGACGAGCGGTTCGGTCTGTGGCTTGGGTATTTCATGGCCGAGGGCGGCGTCACCGACAACAGCGTGTACTTCACGTTCAATAAGAACGAGGAGGCGTACGCTGAAGCCATCTGCAATCTGACTCAGCAATTGTTCGGTGTGGAGGCTGCGATTCAGCGCCGCGAGGGCCAGGAAGGTCACTGGCTCCGCGTCTACGTGCATAGCAAGCTGATGGTAGAGTTCGTGAGAGCCTTCTTTGGTGGAGCGACACACGCCCACGACAAGCGCCTTCCGGCGTGGTTCCTCACGGCGCAAAAGACAGTACAGAAGGCCTTCATTTCTGCGCTGTTCCTGGGCGACGGCGTCTTGCGCGACGACTTCGCAAAACTCTTCCTGGCCAACCCCGAGTTGATCCGACAGGTCTATGCTATCCTTCTGCGGCTCGGTGTTGTGGCGTCCATTCGTTGGGAGGGCATCCTGCGCTACACGCGGCATCGCGGCATGTGGATCCACATCGGGACCCAGCGCTACGTCGAAGCTATTCAGGCCTGGGTGGAGGGAAAGTGGGAATACGAATCAGCGCTTGAAGAGGCCGCAAGCAACTACTTCTACAAGGTCGTAGAAGGCGAACTCTTCGTGAAAGTGAAGGAATGCGGATGGACCCAGACGGCGGTTCCGCAAGACGCGCATGCGTCAGCAGCTGAGACGGTCTACGACCTCAGCGTGGAAGACGATCATTCCTTCGTCGCGGAATTCGCCGTCGCCCATAACTGCTACGTGATTCCATTCAAGGACGATTCCATCGAGTCGATCTTCCAGTGGATGAAGGAGGCCGCCCGCACCTACTCGCTCGGCGGCGGGGTCGGCGGCGACATCAGCGTCCTGCGGCCGGCGGGCGCGCCGGTGAACAACGCGGCGCGGACCAGCACCGGGTCGATCTCGTTTATGGAGTTGATGTCCCTGACCACAGGGACGATCGGGCAGAGCGGGCGCCGCGGCGCCTTGATGATCACGATTGCGGACAACCACCCGGATGTGCTGGAGTTCACGAAGATCAAGCGGAACCTCAGCCGCGTGCGGTACGCGAACATCAGCGTGCGGATCAGCGACGCCTTCATGCGCGCGGTCGAAGCCGACGGGGACTGGGAGCTCTCCTTCGAGAACGACCGGGCGAGCGTTCAACGGACCGTGCGCGCGCGCGAGGTCTGGAACGAACTGGTGCGCGGCGCCCGGGATTATGCCGAGCCCGGGGTCATCTTCTGGGACACGATCAAGCGGTGGAGCACGACTGAATACAACGGGATGAACGTGATCACCACCAACCCTTGCTCAGAGATCCCTCTTGAACCGTACGGAGCATGCTGTCTCGGCAATCTTGGGCTCGCTGAATTTGTGAAGGACGAGTTTACCCCCCAGGCTGAGGTGGACTGGCTTCACCTGGAGCAGGCACTTCGTCTGGCCACTCGCTTCCTCGACGATATCCTCGACTACAACGCCGACAAACATCCACTCCCCGAACAGCGAGAGGCCAGCCTCTACTCGCGGCGCATCGGGGTCGGGTTCACCGGCCTGGGGGATATGTTG
>VBAK01000050.1 GCA_005882275.1 Candidatus Segetimicrobium genomatis | reverse complement strand
CGGTTCAACTCCGTCCCCCGGCACCATGTCTCGAGCTCAAGGATTTCTCGGTGTGGCCACGGTTCGCGCCTCGGCGGTCTCGTGGCCCCGGCGCACCTCGGCCTCGACCGAAACGCCATTGGCGACCTGCTCGACCACGACCCTGACGACGCCGGTGGCCACCACCCGGGAATCCTCTACCGTCACTCCCCCCCGGGAATCGGGCGCCACGACCTGCTGCAGGACCTCACCCCGCTCCGGCAGGAAGACGTACGCGATCCACGCGGGACCGGTCCGATACGGCGCCGGCGTCTCCGAGAGGAAGGAGAGCAGCGGCTCCCCCTGGTCGAGGGCGAACCGGGGTCCTACCCTCACGCCGGGAGTCCGGCCGGCGCTGCGGACGTCGCGGGCGATCAGGTCCACGAGCCCCCTGGCGTGGTCCTGCGCGTCACGAAGATTGACGCCGCGGCGCTGGGCGGAGAGACTCGCCACGAACAGCGAGCCGACCAGCGTCACGACGACCGACCCCAGCGCCAGCGCGACCATGATCTCGATCAGGGTCAGGCCGTGGTGCCGCTCGGGTCTCATTGTCCGACGGCCGCGCAGGCGGCCGAAACCTGCCGGACGGTCGTGAGGGTCACGCTGCGGGCGGCCTGCTCCTGCGTCCACGAGACCGTGACCGTCAGCGCCCACAGATCCATCTCGGGACCCCGGTCGGCGCGCACGTCGCGCTGGAAGCGCGCCAGGTCGGGCCGGCCGGACAGGGGCGGGAGCGCGGATTCGAAGGAGGACCCGCAGGGCGACGCCGCGAGCCGGGCGAGCGCCTCCTCGGCGAGGCTTGTGGCCGTCTGCATGTTGCCGGCCAGCGCCGTGGCCCGAAGGCCGAGTGCGAACGCCGCGAAGACGACGAGGGCGACGACCGCGAACACCACCAGGGCAATGAGCACTTCGATGATCGTCATGCCCGTCTCTGAGGCCCGATGGCGATTCATCCCGCTCCCTCGGGCCGGTATTCTGCCGGAGATGGACCGACTCCTGGTAAAGCGGAGCGGCCCTGCCCTTGAGGGCAGGGCCGCTCCGGGAACACTCACGACTGCGCTCCGTCACTCCGTAGTGCCGAAGAACGTCGCGAAATCGTCGTAGCACCGGCGGTTCTTGTGACGTCCAAACTCGAACACCCGTTGATTGACGGCACCGGTGATGTCGATGAAGTACCCCGTCCCAACAAAAAACTTCTCGCACGGCTCTTCCGGTTGAGTCGACAAGTAGTCGCCGTAGCGGTCGTCGGCAGCCGGGTTCCGTTCGGCGCCGGTACTCGAATCGAGAGACGATGGGACGGCGGCCAGGTCGCTCGGCCCGAACTGCCCCGTCCCCGGGCTGAACTCGTCGGACACGCCCACGGCCGGCCGGACCGGCAGGCCCCCACCCCCCGCCTTGCCGCCGAACGCCAGCACCATCCCGATATCCCCCAGTTTGTTGGCGGTCACCGCGGGATACCCAATGCAGTACGCGGTGCTGTAGATATGGGGCTGCGCGAGGGGCGTCTGGGAATAGAGGAATGGGACGTCGGCGGTCCCCTGCAGGCCGAACACCGCCCCGTCGATATGCGGCAGGGTCATGGGGGCCGCCGCGGGCCCCGCCTGCCAGTAGAAGTAGACCTTATCGTCGGTGACGGCGCCCACGAAGTTGAAGCCGACGAGCGACGTTTGGGTGGCCGTGATGTAGCCGGTGTTGTTTAATCCGCCGCCGCAGTGCGTGGCGTCCGGCGCGGCAGACGAAGTGAACGAAATCGGCCGGATGAAGTTGTTCGGCGCGGAGAGGGAGTCATCCCACTTGAAGATCCGCAGCGTGTAGTTGTCTATCCGGTGCGCCCACAGCATGGTGTGCTTGTTGTTCGTCCCCTTGCTGGGGACCCACACTCTCTGGCCGTCGTTGGTGCTGGGCCAGAGGAATTGCTGGGCGGTGACACCCGCTGTGCAGTTGGCGACTGCGGTTTTCGGGTATCGCAGCATCACCGCCGACTGCGTGGTCGGTCCCGTGACAAAGTTGATGGAGATGAAGAGGGCACTCTTGGTCAGTCCGACGTGGGGGAAATCGAGCATGCCGGCGAAGGGCCCGATGAAATAGGTACACGACGGCATGCTCTGGTTCCACATGAAACGATACACGTCGATCCCTATCGCGGTTTGGGTCCCGGACCCGTTCGTGTAGAGATCGGTGTGGAAGACGACCCGCGTGGAATCGTCGTAGATGACGTCGTGGTCGCAGCAGACTGTCGTTGTAGGGGGGGGCCCGGGGGTTACCAGGTTGGGGTCCCAGGTCGCGCCACCCGTTTGGGAGGCCTCCACGTGCGAACAGTTCCCGGCGGCAAAGGCCGCCAGGCCGTTGCTGGCGCCCACGAGCTCGGCGACGTCCGACGGCGCGCCGCAGCCCCCGGTGTCCGATGCGAAGGGGTCTCTATGGTCGCGGCCGAAATCGATTTGGTTCTCCACCCCGACGAACGATTGTGTGAGAAGCCCGGAGGCGGCACCGGGGAGGCTTCTCACCGCCGGCGCCTGGGGCGCGGCCGGTGGTGTCACAGAACCGGTCCTGCGCACCACCGTCTCGGGGCCGGCGACGCGCGGGATTCCACCCGGCCCGTCGGAGGCCTGCCGCTCCTGGGCGGCCATTCGATTGTGAATCTGGAGAATGCGATCCCGGATCGCCTGCAGCTCCAGGGCTGAGAGTTGTGGCGCGGCCGACAGCCCTGCCGGCGCGAGGTTCAAGACTGTCAGCGCAGCGGGGATGTCTCCCGCGCTCTGGGCCGTAAGGTGGAGTGTGGAGAACGGGTAGGGCAGGCCTGCGAGCACCAGGGCGACGATCAAAGCCGGAAACAGGACCAACCGTCTGAAGACCTTCATCTTTTCTTCCCCCCCCAAGATTATGCGATTCGTTCGCTTCCCTGCCCCGGCGTCGGACGCGCCGCCCCACCTCCTTATCCTCTCTTCACCCGTGCTGCGGTCGCCAAACGCGACGATCTATGTCACGTGGGTAGCCGCCGGTATTCTCATGACTACGAAGGGTCGTCGGACTGGCTAATCATATCTAGGGATATTGTCTGTATCTTTGTAAGGTATTCTCCCCATCAATCCTTACAGAATCTTTCATAAAAGTGAATCGTTCGCTTGAATGTGTACATATGATCGCCGAACTGATGTACGCTATTGCGTGGAACCGAGGAAGGAACGCGGTGGCCGGCGGATACGTAGGGAGAAACGCAGTGTTTCCAAACGCCTGGGCCGATATCCGGCGCAGATTGGTATACTAGAGTTCGCTTCATCCGCTCCGAGAACGAGTTCCTCATCGAGGGGAGGACGCCCGGGTGGTGGCGGCCTCGAGGAACGTGTGATGCCCACACGCATCAAACGCCGTGCGCTGTGCGAGTGCGATGGGACCGCGCTGTTGGTCGTCCTGATCGTGCTCCTGGCGATCGCTGCGTGGTCTTCGTCATTCGTCTGGTTGATGAATCAGCAGCTCACCCGGGCCGGGGCGCGCTACCGATCCGCGGCGGCGCTGGCGGTGGCGGACGCGGGGGTCCATCGGGCCTTGTCGATCCTGGAAGGGGAGGCGCCGGATGCCCCGGTGCCCGGGCGGACGTGGCGGACCGAGGAGTATGCGGAGACCATCCACGTCGGGTCGTTCGAAGGTCAATTCACCCTGGCGCTCGTGGATGATCTCGACGGGGCCGTCGTGGTGACCAGCGCCGGCGAGGTTGGCGGGATCGTGCGCCGCCTTCGCGCGCGTGTTTATGTGGATTCGCCTGCGCAGCTTGCGGCCCTGTATGGGGCGAGCGTCGTCCGCCTCGAGCACCCGCCGGCGGCCACGGTCATTCTTCCCTACGGCGGCGTCGACGCCCCGTGGATTCAGGTCGCGGCCGGCCGAGGGCTCTGGCTCGCCGGACCCGACGTGGCCATTAACAATCCGTCCGTGCCGTTCCGGGCGGGATCGGGCCCGGTCGATGCGCTTCCCGAGGCCCAGGCGTCGACCGTGCCTCCCGATCCTGGTCCGGTCCGCGTCTGGCTGGGCCGCGGCGCTTCGGTGAGGCTGGATCGGGGCAGCCAGCCGCTGAGCGCCGAGGAGCTGCGCGCGTTGGGGGTCAACATCGAGCGGATCGTGCAGACGCCCGGGCCGCTGCCTGCGGTGCCGGAGGTGGACGGCGGCTTCTATCGGCGCCGGGCCGCGGGCAACACGGGCAACGCCGGCACCAATGCGGCCGCCGGGAAGTTCCTCGGAGATGATGGCCTCGCCCGCAAGCACGACAGCCTCTACTCGGTGCGGGAATGGGACCTGCTGCTCGGCTACCTGAATCGCCCAAGTGGCTCCGAGGCCCTGCAGGGGATCGTCTACGTCGCGGGCGGCATGACCCTGGACGAGGGGCGGCGGCTGCAGATCGACGGCGGCGCGCTCATTACCGAAGGGACGGTCCGGCTCGCCAAGGGGTCGTCGCTCGAGGTGACGCACTCCGCCGCGACGCGCACGCTCCCCGGGCTCGTCACGCTGGACAAAGGGGAACTGCTCGTCTCCCCCGGCGCCACCCTGCGCGTCCACGGCCTCGTCTACTCCCAGGCATTTGAGGCCACGGGTGATGCGCGTGTCGACATCGTGGGGAGTCTGCTGGCGGGGGGCTCGGGATTCAGCGTCAACAACGCCGGCGCCTCGGTCGTGATCCGCTACGATCCCGCGGTGTTGGGAACACCGGGGCTCCTCGCCCCGCCGCCGGGCGCACCGGTGATCGCCTGGGTGGCCCGCTGGGAGGAGTTGCCTTAATGCGCGCGCTGACGGTGCTCGCGCTCAGCCTGAGCCTCGGTGTCACCGCAGCCTGCCGGCCGGCGGTAGGCGGGCAGGGCGGACCCCCGCCGGCCGTGCTCCAGCAGCTCCCGCCCCCGGGGGCGCCCGGATCTTCCCCGGCGCCCGTTGGGGGCGCGGCCGATCTCGGAACGCCCATGAACGTCCACTCCGGGGAGGTCAGCGTCGTTCCGAGCGCGCCCGCATTCGCGCAAGGCGATGTGATCCGGGCCGTGATCGCAAACGGCTTGGAGCGCACGTTGTACACCGAAGATGAGAAGACCGACTGCTCCATTGTCTTCCTCGAGCGGTCGGATGCGGACGCCTGGCGCACGGTCCCCGGCTGCGCCCTGAGGCGGGTCTCCATGGTCGTGGCCATCGGCCCCGGGCGGGGCCGGGTTGTGGCGATCAACCCATTCAGCATCCACCTCCGGATGGGGTTGCCGCCCACCGGGAAGCCCGCGGTAGGCGCCGGGAGATACCGGATGCGCTTCGTCTACCGGCTCGGCCTCGCCCCAGGAGCCCGGCAGTTCGCCGCGTTCTCTCGCCCTTTCAGTATCCACCCCTAATCTACCCCTAGTATTTGCGCGTCTTTACGGGGGCCGCCTGGGGCCATCCACGCACCAGGCACGATACCCTCAGGCGGCGCTGATGTTTTACCTGGTTAAATACTAGGGGGATTTCCCTGAGCCTCATTAACTCCCCATCGATAGAATGAGGCATACACCTGATTGGCCGTACCCGAATGGTCATCTACCGTTAGGATGATGCCAGGGAGTTCGTTGTGACAATGGCGAGATCAACCGCACATCGCGGTCGGCGCGGCGCCCCAGGTGCCGTACACGTGGTCGAGCCTTCGGAGGATGCGCAAATGGTTCCAGAGGAGATGCGCGAAACGGTCGATATCGCGCCGCGGATGGCCGGTGCGGCCGGGCCGCGTCGGGTCATTGTTGCCGACGACCATGCGATCTTCCGCGAGGGGCTGAAGGGGCTCCTGGAGCGCGAAGGATTCGACGTGGTCGCCGAGGCGAGCGACGGCCGGGAGGCGGTGCGGCTGGCCCAGGAGTGCCGTCCGGACGTCGCGATCCTCGACCTCGCCATGCCGGTCATGGACGGACCGGATGCGGCCGAGGAGATCGCCCAGGTTTCGCCGCAGACGCGGTCGATTCTGTTGACGATGTACTCGGAGGAGCCGTACATCATCAAGGCCCTGCAGGCGGGAGTCCGGGGATACGTGCTCAAGACCCAGAGCGCCACAAATTTGGTGAACGCGATCCAGGAAGTCATGCAGGGCGGATTTTACCTCAGCCCGGGCGTGTCGCGCGCCATCGTCCAATCGTATCTGGGCCGGGGCGAGACGTCCTCCGGACAGCTGACGGCGCGGGAGCGGCAGGTGCTGCAGCTGGTCGCGGAGGGAAAGACGACGAAGGAAGTCGCGCAGCAGCTTGGGATCAGCGTGAAGACCGCCGACTCGCACCGGACCCGGTTGATGACCAAGCTCGGCATCCACGACACGGCCGGGCTCGTTCGCTACGCCATCCGCTCGGGTCTGATCCAGGCCTAGCAGCGGCGCCTACCCGAAGTGAGCCACGCCGGCGGGTGTGCCGGCGATCTTCACCACCTGCTGGACCAGGCTCACGACTGTTCCGGAAAGTTGCTGCACCATCTCCCGGCCTGCAGTCCTCAGCGATTCCGCCACGTCCCGCACCGCGCCGTTCAGCGTTCCCGCCACCGCCGTCAAGAACGCCGCGGCCTGGGGGTGCTGCTCCATCCAGCGCTCCCCGCCGGCGGTGATGCCCGGCATGGTCGCGACCGCGGTATAGACGCCTGCGGTCATCCCCAGCATCAACACCGCGAGAATAATGGAGAGCACCCGTGCGGATGCGGTCCCCGGCGCTGGGGGCAGGGCGCTGTGGCTCTGGCCGTGCTTCGTCATGGGGGTCGCGGTCAGCACCGGCACGCCGTAGCCGCCCTCCGCCTGTGACAAGAGCCCGGACACGCCGTACGCTTCCTCCGCCTGGGGCAGCGCCGGCCCCCAGAAGAGCCCGGCGGCCGCGGCCCGGGGCCGTGACCGCGCGCGGTGCTCGAAGAGGTCGACGCCGAGGGCCAGCGCCGCGCCGCCGAGCAGCCCCAGAAGCCCGGCGAAGGTCGCCTTCGCGGGGAGGCGGGTGGGGACCGGCCTGCCGGGCGGCGTCGCCTGATCGACGACCACAATGGCGGTCTGACCGGATGAGGCGGCTTTGCTCTCCCGGATCAGGGCATCCTGACGCAGCGAGGCGAGCGCTGTAAAGAGCTGCTCGTCGACCCGCACGTCGCGCTGGAGCCGCAGCAGCGCCAGGTCGTTCTTGGACACGGCGCTCAGCCTGGCCTGCAGCCGCGAGAGGATTGGGGTGATCCCGGCCGCCCTGGCCCGGGCGGTATCCGCGTCCACTTCGCCGTTGACCATCTCGCGGACAAATTGCTCGCGAATGGGGCTGGCCGCCTGCGAGGTGTCGTTGACGACCTTGGCGGCTTCCGCGTTCAGGCGCTTCCGATCATCGGCGATTCTGCCCAGCAGCATCTTGACCTTGGGATGCTCGTCCGTGTACATCTGACGGAGCTTGGCCAGTTCGAGCTCCAATCCCGTGAGGTGGTCGCGGATCTGGGCGACCACCGGATTGGTGGCGATCGAGACCGAGGCGAACCGTCCGTCGTGCTGAGCGGCGAGGTGCGACCGGATGGCGGCGACGCGCGAGTCCGCGCTCGAGGCATCCAGCATCGCGGCGTCGTACGCGGCCTGCAGGTCGAGGATCCGCTGGCCGGTGTGCGACATCTCTTCCGGCAGCGCGATCGCCCCCGTTTGAGACTGAAATTCGGATAAGGTCTGCTCCGCCGAGCCGAGCCGGTCCTGGGCAAGCGCGAGCTGTGACTCGATGAACTTCCGGGCGCTGGCGGCTTCGGCGCGGTTCAGTTCGGAATAGAAATCGACCAGTCCCAGCGCCATGCCGTTGGCGATCAGCGCGGCCCGGTCCGGCTGCCCGTCCGCGGCGCTGAGGATGATGAAGTCGGTGCCGGGGATGGCCCTGGTTCCGATGCGCCGGGAGAGCGTCTCAGGGTCTGAGGCTTGAACCTGCCCCGCCACGCGATCGAGCAGCGTCCGGCTCCTGAGAAGATGCATGATATTGTTCAGAATGGTCTCGCGGTACGCGCTTTGGACCGTGGACAGGCCCGGGTCGCCGGAGGCGGCAGGGGCGATGAGCAGCTGAGGCCGGACCATCAGGCTGACCTCGGCCCGGTATTGAGGAGCCTGGCCGGCCTGTTGAGCCACGACTCCGCCCGCCGCCAGGACCGCGGCCAGGACCATGATCCACGCCCGCCTCCGGAGCACGCCGAAGGCGCGGCGGGCCGGCCGGGGGGAGCCGAATCCGTTCGGGGGCACGGGACCGGCGGCGGATCCGTATCGGGGGCCCGGAGGGCTCTGCCGGAGCCACAGCCCGCGGGCTCCGAGGGATTTCTCCTCCCGCTCATCCCGCAGGCTGAGCGCCTTCCGGCCGTCCCTCTCGCGATCCGCCGCGGCGGCGGCCTCGCCGAATGCGGCGAGATATTCCTCGCGCGTCGGCCCCGGTTGCTTGCCGAACCGGCAGTTCCACTCTTCGCACATGAGCCAGGTCTGACCATCGAGCGTCACCCACTCGAGCCTGTGGCCGAGCGGGCATTGCTCCGGCCAGGCGCCCGTCAAGGGGGAACCGGCAAACGTCAGGTTATTCATGGCCCAGCCTCCACACGATTGTCACCGTTATAAGATGCCGAAGATATACTTGACGAAGCTCAGGACGTTGAAGAACTGCGCCGCTTTGTTCAGGGTCATCCCTTTCTCTGGAACGTACACGACGTCCCCCGGCTGCAGCGGCAGGTTTTGACTCATATCCTTGCCGCTCAACGCCTTGGTGAGATTGGCGGCGATCGTCTTGGTCTTCCCCCCCACGAGCCGCACGATCCCGACCTGGCTGAGATCGCCAAGTTCGGGTTGCTGCCCGCCGGCCAGGCCGATCGCGTCGATCAGCTTCATTGGTTTGACCTGATCATAGGGGTACGTGCCGGGTCTGTTGACCGCGCCCAGCACGGCGATCCGATCCTGAGACTCCGGGACGACCATCATGTCGCCCGCCTCAAGGGGCATGTTGGCCTCGGTGTCTCCGGTGAGGACCTTCTCGACGTCGACGGGGATCTGTTCGCCGCCCCGCACGATGAACGCCCGCCGCGGCGCCGCCTGGGGGGTGACGCCCCCGGCCCCGGCCAGGAGATTGGACACGCGCTGACCTTCCAGGAAATCATACGCGCCCGGGCGGTTGACCTGCCCGAGGATGACGATTCGCTTGTCGGCCGCGGGCACGAAGAGGACGTCCCCCGGTTCCAGTTTGACGTCGGGGCTCTTGCTCTTGGCGATTGCCTCGTGGAGGTCGAGGTCGATCGTTTCCGTCTTCCCCCGAATGATGGTGGCTTTGGCCAGGTCCGCGCGGTCGGTCGGTCCGCCGGCGCTGGCCAGGAGTTCGAGCGCGCCGACGCCGGGCCGGATCTGGAATTCCCCAGGCCGGTTCACCTGCCCCAGGACGTAGATGCGGTCCACGCGAAATTCCCGGACGGCCACGGTGATCGACGGGGCGATCAGGTACCGTGAATAGCGCGTGGTCAGGTCGGCCGCGAGCTGCGAGGGTGTCTTCCCCGCCGCCGTCACTTCTCCCACGAGTGGGAGGTCGATGGTGCCTTCGGGCTTGATCGTCACCGCCCGGGACAGATCCTGATCCCCGACGACCAGGATATCGATGGTGTCTCCCGGCCCGAGCGTATATCCCTCTTTCGCCGCCGGTCCGGCCGGCGCTCCCATGGCGCCCGCACTCAGGCCTGCCGCGAGGCTTGCGGCCATGAGGAGCGCCACCAGGGTCCGCACAGGCAGATTCATTCAGGCTCCTCCTTCGGTCCTCGGCTGCCGCCAGCGCGCCGCCCTCGGCCGGCCGGCCGAGGGCGGGCAGGGTCCCTTACCCGCGCGGCGAATGGCGCGTCGTGGACATATCACAGCAAAGAGGATAGATGCCGGCAGGCTGGAGTCGGAATCAGGTAAAGCCCGGACCGATACCAGGGAAAACCCTCCATGATATACAGTCAATACCTTCCTTGGGCGATGTCGGCAGGGCCATGGAGAGGCCATCCAGGTCCCGAAGGTCGTGCTCGGGGATTACCCCCCGGGCGAGTTTGCTCAGGAGCATAGGGGGGATCCCCCTGAGGCCATTTTGAGGTGAGAAATGCACTTATGGGGGATGACAAACCGCCGTTGAATGCGTTACCATTACCGTGGCCGTTCTCGACGGATACCTGCTGGGGGCACAATTTTCCGTGTTTTTCCCGAAGAACCCGGCAATTCGGTCGTCCCTGGTACTAGGTGTTCGCTGGGAAGGGGCCACCCATTTTTAGGGGGAACGTCACCCTTGGTGATACCAGGCGTATTCAAGGCTTCACCTTCAGGTGTATCAGGTGTTTACCTGATACGGTGGCCTGTGGATTCATGCCATGGTAGATGGTAAGTGGTAGGTCGGTGTTCAAAGGTCGTCGGCACATGCTGGCCTGGTTTGGGGGGCCGGCTCCACCTGGGGTGGGACCGGCTGGGCCGAGGGAGGGGACCCTTTGCGTGACGTGAAGATGAGTCCGGTCGTCGCCCATCTGGAACGAGACGAATCGACGGTCACGCTGCTCCGGGAACTCGTGGCCCACCTGCGGCAGAACCGCACGCAGCTGCGGGAGGAATGGGCGCGGCGGATCACGGAAGCGAAGCTGCTGACGGCGATGAGCGCGGACGAGGTGTTCGCCGAGGCGACGGCGGTGTACGACAACTACCTGGAGGCGCTGGAGACCGGCTCCATCGAGGCGCTGGAAGCGTACGCGCGGAACCTGTCGGAGCGGATCATCCCGCGGGGCGTGGAGACGGACGAGGTCGTCGGGATCGTGCTGCTGCTGCGCGACGTGCTGGCCCGGTCCCTGTTCGCCAAGTACCGG
>VBAK01000104.1 GCA_005882275.1 Candidatus Segetimicrobium genomatis | reverse complement strand
GCATCAAGCTGTTCCGGCTGGCCTGGGATATCGCCCTGAGCGCCTTCGGGTCGCGGCAGGTGCTCTACGAGCGCTACTTCTTCGGCGACCCGGTGCGCATGGCCGGCGCGATGTTCAACGCCTACGACCGCAGGCCGTACATGGAGCGCGTGAAAGAGTTTCTTGAGCGCGCGGAGCGGGCCGCCCCGGCGCTGGGGCCGGCGCCGGGCGAGTAGGAGCGGAGGCTGCCGTGAACGTCCCAGGCGCGCCCGATCCCACCGAGTTCCGCCGCGTCATGGGCCTGTTCGCCACCGGGGTCACGGTCCTCACGGCCGAGGCCGGGGCGGAGATGCAGGGGATGACGGCCAACGCCGTGATGTCCCTGTCGCTGGACCCGCTGCTCGTCTGCGTCTCCGTGAACCGGCGCGCCCGGATGGACGCCTTCCTGGCCCGCGCCGGCGGGTACGCGCTCAACATCCTCTCCGAAGACCAGCAGGCCCTCTCGCAGTTCTTCGCCGGGGTCTGGCCGCACCCCTCACCGCCCGAGTACCGGCTGGAACCGTGGGTGGGCGGCCCGCGCCTGGTCGGGTGCGTGGCGGCGGTGGGCTGCCGGGTCGACCGCGTGCTGGACGGCGGCGACCACCGCCTCTTTCTGGGGCGTGTGCTCGCCGTGCACAGGATGGACGGCCCCCTCAACCCCCTGCTGTTCTTCGGCGGCCGCTACCACCGGCTGCGGGAGCCGGTGCGGGAGCCGCAAGACCCCCTCGAGGCCTGGAATCCCGAGGACGTCCGGATCTTCTATGAGACCTGAGATCGACCTGACCGCGGGCCATCCGGCGTTCAACATCCTGCGCGCCGCGCACATCGAGTTCCGGGTCACGGACCTGGAGCGCGCGCGCGCCTTCTACGTCGATCTGCTGGGGTTCGTCGAGAGCGAGCGGCGCGGGGACCGCCTCTACCTGCGCGGGTACGAGGAGCGCGATCACCACAGCCTGGTGCTGCGGCGCGCCGCCTCCCCGGGCGTCGGCCACCTCGCCTTTCGGGTGGCCTCCGAGGAGGACCTCGAGCGGCTGGAGCGCGGGTGCCGGCGCCGCGACCTGCCGGCGCGCTGGCTCCCGGAGGAGACCGGCCACGGCCGGGCGCTCCGCGTGCAGGATCCGGCGGGCCTGCCGCTCGAGTTCTTCCACCGGGTCGAGCGGATGGAACGGCTGCTGCAGCGGTACGACCTGTACCGGGGCGCCTGCGTGATGCGGCTCGACCACTTCAACTGCCAGGTCTCCGACGTCGCCCCCGCGGCGCGCTGGTATCAGCAGGACCTCGGATTTGGCTGTTCGGAGTACACCGAGAGCGCCGGCGACCCGCCGCAGCTGTGGGCGATCTGGCTGCGCCGCAAGCAGAACGTGCACGATATCGCGCTGATGACCGGGATCGGTCCGCGCCTCCACCACGCGGCCTTCTGGGTGCAGGATCAGCTCAGCGTGCTGCGCGCCTGCGACATCCTCGCCGCCGCCCGGATGACCGACCGGATCGAGCGCGGGCCCGGCCGGCACGGGCTGTCCAACGCCTTTTTCCTCTACCTCCGCGATCCCGACAACAACCGCATCGAGCTGTACACGGGCGACTACCTCATCGCCGATCCGGACTGGCAGCCGATCCGCTGGCGGCTCGACGATCCGCAGCGGGCGACGCTGTGGGGGCACGCCGCCCCCGCCTCGTGGTTCGAGGACGCGTCCCGCGTGGAATCCATCGTCGACGGCGCCTTCGTGGAGACCCGGCCGCCCCGGCTGGCCGACCGGCCGAGCTTCGTCGGGTAGTCGCATCTCCGCAAGCACGATCGAGTGTGCGCCAAAAGTGCGCTCTCTATAGACCGGCCTGCGCCGCGCGCGTACAGTGGAATTGATAGTCCGCAATGTTCACCGCAGTTTCCCCAAGACAGTACCGCTCCCCGAGAGAGGGAGCGGATCCTGCTCGAAAAAGGAAGAGGTGAGTACGTGACGCATCCAGCAGGGCATTCCGATTCCCGCCCGGCCCCGCCGCGCCTCGTCAGGCGAGCCGTGCGCTGGTTTGCGATGGCGCTGTTCCTGGCATTACCGCTGGGTCAGGTGCAGGCGACGGTGCCGAGCGGACCGCCGACCTTCAACACGAACCCCCTGACCTTCACGAATCGCTATGAGCCATTCGTGCCGCGCGCCACAAAGGTGTACTCGGGCGCCAAGTCGGGCGGCGTGAAGGTTATCATCTTGGAGAACTACCTTTCCGAGACGCGCACGTTTCAGCTCGCCGGCGCCAACAAGAAGGATTCCGTCGTGTGCAGCATCCTCCGGGAGATGGAGTTCGATAATAACCAGCTGGTCGAGGATTCTCTCAACAACTTCGCTGAGGCGGATGATGGCACTGTCTACTACTTCGGTGAGATCGTGGACATTTACCAGAACGGGTCCGTGACGAGCCATGAGGGCAGCTGGCTCGTCGGCGGGCCGACACGGGACTCGGACCCGCCGGAGACAGCGAACGCGCCGCACCCATTTGTCTTCATGCCCGCCAACCCGCAGCAGGGCGACGTGTTCAAGCAAGAAGACCTGTTCCCCATCGTGGATGAGACAGACCAGGTTGTTGCAGTGAACCAGACCGTTACTGTCCCTGCGGGCACGTTCACGAAAGTGATCCAGGTGCTTGAGAGTTCCCGGCTCGATCCGACGACTGAAGACAAGTGGTACGCACCCGGGGTCGGCGTGATCCAGGCCCAGGCGAAAGGTGAAACGTCCCAGCTGATCGCATCGACGCTGCCATTGATGTTACGCTCGCCATAGGCGTGGTGGGCTGACGGCATACTGGTAGCATCCGCGTGTGGCCGGGGCCGGAGACTCGGCGGCCTCTGCGTCGTTTGCGGTCCCCGGCCACATTGTTTCACGAGACCACGTTTCACGAGACCACCTCCTACTTCAGGTTCCAGGTTTTTTGGGATTATGAAAAAATTTGCAGTTTACGCCCACCTCGCGCAGGGTAAAGTGACAGCAACGTTCCGGAGACGTTCGCCGCATTTCCGGAGGCAGCACCGCGCCCCGAGGGGAGCGCGGATCCCCATCGCGAGGGAAGGAGTGGGCATATGACGCATCCGAGCGAGGCTTCCGAGCCCCGGCTGGTTCTGCCGCGTCCCGTCATGCGGGCCGCGCGCTGGTGTGTGTCCGCGCTTCTCGTCGCCTTGCCGCTGAGCCAGGTGCAGGCAGCGGTGCCGGCGCCGGACCGTCAGCCGGATTTCGAGTCAAACCCGCGAACCTTCACGAACCGCTATGCGCCATTCCAGGAAGGCGCCGTCAAAGTGTACGCGGGGACTGCGGGGAGCGCGCAGGAGGTCGTCGTCGACGACTACCTCCCCAAGCGGCGTATCTTTCAGGTCGAGGGCGTCAACGACGGCAAACCCGTCCACTGCAGCATTCTCCGGGAGATGTCGTTCGAGGACGGGCAGCTGGTCGAGAGTACGCTCAACTACTTTGCGCAGGCTGATGACGGCACGGTCTACTACTTCGGCGAGCTCGTGGACATGTACCAGAATGGGGTCGTCACGAGCCACGAGGGCAGCTGGCTCGTCGGCGGCCCGGAGGACTCGGACCCCAGCGCGACGGCGACGTCGGCCCGGCCATTTGTTTTCATGCCCGCCACCCCGGAGAAAGCCGACGTGTTCAAGCCGGAAGACCTGCTGCCCGTGGTGGATGAAACCGCCCAGGTGGTCGATACCCACCAGACCCGCGCCGTCCCCGCGGGCCAGTATCAGGATGTGATCCAGGTCCTTGAGAGTTCCGAGCTCGATACAGCAACCGAGAACAAGTGGTACGCACCCGGGGTCGGCGCGATCTCGATCGCGGCGCAGGACGAACAGCTCGATCTGATCGCGTCGACGCTGCGCTCGCCGTAGTGTGGACGATGCCGGCCCTCAGACGTCCTCCGGCTGCCGTCCGTAGATCAGGAGCGCCGCCAGGATGGCGAGGCCGTACAGGATGCTCCGCCCGGCCTCCGGGATGCTCATGAGCGTGAGCACGTCGGTGAGCACGGTGAGGATCATCGCGCCCGCGATCGTCCCGAAGTAGTGGCCGCGGCCGCCCAGGATGGACGTGCCGCCGATGACGACGGCGGCGATGCTGGCGAACAGATAGGGGTCTCCCGCCCCCAGCGTGGCCTGGCCGGCGTAGCCGGCCAGGATGATCCCGGTGAAGGCGCTGAACCCGCCGGCGAGCATGTACACGAGGACCGTGATCCGGCGGGTGTGGCCCCCGGCGAGATACGCGGCCACCGGGTTGTTGCCCAGCGCGTAGATCCAGCGGCCAAACGTCAGCCGGCTGAGCACCACCCAGAGCGCCGCCGCGACGGCCGTCCACAGCAGAAGATCGACGGGAACGCCTCCCGGGAGAACCCCGTTGACCGCCTGGCTGACGACCCGGGGAGCGTAGGCCTTCGCGCTGCTGCTGGTGAACCCGTTGGTGAGCCCCAGCACCAGCCCCTGCATGATCCCGTTCATCCCCAGGGTCATCACGACGGGGGGCACCTCGAGGAAGACGATGCCGAGGCTGTTCGCCAGTCCGACCCCCAGCCCCATGCAGAGGGTCGCCGGCACCACCCAGGCCGCGCTGAGGTCGCTCCCCGCCGCGAGCGACGTCAGCATCACGCCGCCGGCGTTGATGACCCAGGCCACTGAGAGATCGATCCCGCCCGTGAGGATCACGAGCGACTGGCCCGCGGCCACGAACCCGATGAACGAGGCGACGACGAGCACCGAGAACACGTTGGTCGGGCGGAGGAAGCCCGGCTGGATCACCCCGCCGATCAGGAAGAGCAGGAGCGCGGCGCCGAACGTGAGCGCGATGCTCCGGCGGACCGGGTCGATGGACCGCGGAGGGCGCCCCGCCGCCGCCTGCGGCTGGTCAGCCACGGCGCCCGCTCATCCGGTCCGTCCCAGGACGACATTGACCAGGACGCTCGCGGCCATGGCCAGGATGAGCACGAGCCCCTGGAAAAACTCCTGCAGCAGGGGATTGATGTTGGCGAAAAACAGGATGTTGACGATGAGCGTGAGCACGAACGCCCCGGCCATGCTCCCCGTCGCGCTCCCGCGTCCCCCGAAGAGGCTGACGCCGCCGAGGACCACCGCGGCGATCGAGGTGAGCGTGTAGACGGCCCCGGTCGTGGCGTCCCCCGAGGTCGTCACGGCGGACAAGTAGAGGCCCGCCAGCGCGGCAAACAGCCCGGAGAGCGTGTAGGCGGCGATCTTCGCGGCGGCGACCGGCACCCCGTTCGCCCGCGCGCTGCGCTCGTCGTTGCCGACCGCGTAGAGGGCGACGGCCAGCCCGGTCCGGCGGAACACGATCCAGAAGACGATGAGCGCCCCCAGCACGACGGCGGACGCGGGAACGATCTGCCAGGCGTTCCCGGCCAGCAGCGCGGTGAACCCCGGCGGGATCGCGCCCCCGGGCTGCGGGAGGACGAAGAGGGCGACCCCGGCCCACACGGACAGGCTCGCCAGCGTCACCAGGATCGGCTGGATCCGTCCCACGGCGACGAGCGCGCCGTTCGCCGCGCCGGTGGCCGCGCCGATCAGCAGGATGAGCCCCGACCACGCGAGGACGCTGCCCGCGGAATCCTGCATGTGCACGGCGGCCAGGCTGTTGCTGAGGCTGATGATCGAGCCGACCGAGAGGTCGATGCCGCCGGTGAGGACGACCATGGTCTGGCCGATCGCCGCGACCAGCAGCGGCATCGTATTATTGAAGACCGAGGTGACGGAGAACACCGACAGCTGGCCGTGCCCGGCGGCGTACCCCACGTAGTACAGCCCCATCACGGTCAGCACCAGGTAGCTGAGGAGCAGCGAGGCGTTCCGCAGGGCGTACCGCCTGAACCGATCTCCCGCGGCGGGCCGCGCCGCCGGCGCGCTCACGCCGGGACCTCCCCGCCCAGCCGCAGCGAGGCGCGCACGAGCGCGTCCGCGGTGATCTCGCGGCCGCGGAGCTCGGTGGCCGCGCGCCCCTCGCGCATGACGAGGACGCGGTGGCAGAGGTGGGCCATCTCCGCCGTATCGCTCGAATAGTAGAGGATGGCCCGCCCGTCCGCGCTCAGCGCGGTGACGAGGTCATAGATGTCGTGCTTGGTCGCCACGTCGACGCCGCGGGTGACGTCATAGAGCA
>VBAK01000049.1 GCA_005882275.1 Candidatus Segetimicrobium genomatis | reverse complement strand
CTTCCTTGCCCAGCACGTACTCGATGTAGTCGGCGCACTTGAGATCGCAGCCGCCGCGGCGGTGGCAGTCCCAGACACAGCGGTAGGGGTCGGGCGGCGGGACGTGTTCGGTCCCGGGCAGCAGGGGGCCGATCCCGCCCCGGAAGATCTCTTCGCCCCCGACCGAGATCGCGTCGAGAGAGGCGCCGTGGAAGGCGTCCCACATCGACACGGTCTTGTGGCGGCCCGTGGCGGCCCGCGCGAGCTTGAGCGCGATGCCGATCGCCCCGGTGCCGCTGGGACAGAAGAGCACTTTGTTCAGATCGCCGGGCGCGAGCGCGGCCAGCTTCTTCGCGAGCGCCACCGCCGGCCGGTTCGTGTAGCGGCGGGTGCAAAAGGGCAGCCGGTCGAGCTGCGCTTTGATCGCCGCGATCACGGCCGGGTTGGCAAAGCCGACCTGGTGCACGTAGTTGCCGTGGAAATCGAGATACCGGCGTCCCTGGAGATCCTCGATGGCCGTCCCGCCGCACCCGGACAGCGCGTTCAGGCACGGGGTCGAGAGCGACTGGTGGAGGAAGTAGCGCGCATCCTCCTCGAGCAGCGCCCGCGTCTCCGCGTCGAGCACCGCGGCCTGCCAGCGGGCGCGTCGGGGAGAGATGTTCAGATCGCCTTCGGAGCGCAGGCGCGAGATGTCGCTCATGGATACCTCCATCCGGTGTCCCGGGCCGAGGCCAGTATTCTGCGCCGCCGATCCGGGGCCTTGCCCCCGGCGTCCCCGAAGCGCGGCGTCCGCGGCGCGGCCGAACGGACTCGAGACATTCCCGTCCAGGGAGGGCACGGAATCCCGGCGAACCAGGGCGGAGGAGGCGTGAGATGCCCGAAACCACCCTGGTCAACGGCGAGCGGCTCTGGGACACGGTGATCGCGATGGCCGCGGTGGGGCGCACCCCCTCGGGCGGGGTGCGGCGGCTCGCGCTGAGCGACGAGGACCGCGATGCGCGGAACCTCCTCACCCGCTGGCTGCGGGATGCCGGCTGCGCGGTCCGCGTCGACGACCTCGGCAATATCTACGGGCGGGTCGCGGGCGAGGACCCGGAGGCGGCGCCGGTGGTGTGCGGGTCCCACCTCGACACGGTGCCGACAGGGGGCCGGTTCGACGGCGCCCTGGGGGTCCTCGCCGCCCTCGAGACGGTCCGGGCGCTCGCCGACGCGCGCGTCCAAACGCGCCGTCCCCTCGAGGTCGTCTGCTGGACGAACGAGGAGGGCGCGCGGTTCGCTCCGGCGATGCTGGCGAGCGGGGTGGTCTGCGGTCAGCTCACCCTCGAGCAGGCGTATGCCGCGCGGGATCTGGAGGGCCGGACCTTCGAGGAGGAACTGCGCCGCATCGGCTACCGGGGGTCGCCCGAGCACCGCATGCGGTCGGCCGCCGCGTACGTGGAGCTGCACGTCGAGCAGGGGCCGATCTTGGAGCGCGCCGGGGCCCAGATCGGCATCGTGGAAGGGGTGGAGGGGATCGCCTGGGGATGGGTGGAGGTGACCGGCCAGGCGGCCCACGCCGGGCCGACCCCGCTGGCCGACCGGCACGACGCCCTGGTGGCCGCGAGCCGGATCGTTCTGGGCCTCAGGGCGCTCGCCGCCGAACTCCCGGAGGTGCGCACCACGGCCGGCCGGTGCGAGGTGACGCCCAACACGGTCAACGTCGTGCCGGGCGGCGTCCGGCTGTCGACGGATCTTCGGGCGCGGAGCGGGGAGGTGCTCGACGCGGCCGCGCGGCGGCTCGCCGCCCTCTGCGAGACGGTCGCGCAGCGCGACGGCGTCCACATCCGGGCGAGCGAGTTCTGGCGCAGCCCGCCCACGCCGTTCGACCCGCTCGTGGTCGACGCCGTCGCGGAGACCGCGCGCGGGCTCGGCTATTCGACCCAGCGTTTGTGGGCCGGCGCCGGCCACGACGCCAAGTACGTGGCGGACCGGCATCCCGCCGGCATGATCTTCGTGCCGAGCGCCGGGGGCCTGAGCCATAACGAAGCGGAGTGGACGCCCAAGGACGACTGCGTGCGCGGCGCGGCCGTGCTGCTGGGCACCGCGCTGCGGCTCGCGGGGATCGCGTGATGGTCCGCTCCACGCACCTCGCCCGGCTGCGCGGCGGCGCGTTCGATGTGCTGGTGATCGGCGGCGGGATCACCGGGGCCGGTGTGGTCCTCGAGGCGGCCGCCCGCGGGCTCTCGGCCGCCCTGATCGAACGCGGCGACTTCGCGCAGGGGACCAGCAGCTGGTCGACCAAGCTCATCCACGGCGGCCTGCGCTACCTGCCGATGCTCGATCTGGCCCAGGTTCGGGAAGGCCTGGAGGAGCAGAACTTCCTCCTGCGCAACGCGCCTCAGCTGGTCCGGCCTCTGCCGTTCGTGCTGCCGCTGTACCGGGGCGCGACGCGCCCGCTCGGACTGCGTCTTCCCGGCCCCCTGCGCGCCGCGCTGCCCTTGGGGCTGTCGCTCGGCCTGTGGACGTACGATTTCCTCGCCGGCCGCCGCGGAGGGCGCCGCCACCGGCGGCTCGATACCGCCGCCGCGACCGCGCTCGTGCCCGCGCTGCGCGTGGACGGCCTCCGCCGGGCGTTTCTGTACTACGACGGCCTGACCGACGACGCGCGGCTCACGCTCACCGTCCTGCGGACGGCCGCGAAGCGGGGGGCCGTCGTCGCCAACTATGTGGAGGCCGTCGGGGTGACGGCCGAGGCCGGACGGATCACGGGCGCGAGTCTCGTCGACCGCCGCACCGGCGAGCGCTTCGCCGTGCGGGCGGGGATGACGATCAACGCGGCCGGCCTGTGGGCGGAGGACGTCGCCCGCCTTGCCGGCCCCCCGCCGTTTCGCATCCGGCGCGCCAAGGGCGTGCACATCGTCCTTTCCCCCGCCCGTCTCCGGATGCGGCGGGCCGCGCTCGTGCTGCCGGAGACCGATGACGGGCGGGTCGCGTTCATCATCCCCTGGCAGGGTGTGCTGGTGGTGGGGACGACCGATACCGAGTGGAACGGCCCGGCGGACGATCCGGACGTGACGGCGGGTGATGTCGCGTATTTGCTGGCGCACGCGTCCCGCTTCCTCACCCTTCCGCTCTCGACCGGCGACGTCGTCGGCGCGTACGCCGGCCTGCGGCCGCTGATCAGCGCCGGAACCGTCCCCAGCGCGCGCCTGTCCCGCCGGCATGCGGTGGTGCGGTCGGCGGAGGGGTTTTACTCGATCATCGGCGGCAAGCTCACGACCTACCGGCGGATGGCCGAGGACGTCATCAACGCGGCGACCGGCCGGGTCGGCGGGATGCCGTCGCGCACGCGGACGCTTCCGCTGGACGGATCCGAGGGGCTGGACACGGCCCTGCCCGCCCTGCGCGCCCGCGCGCGCGGGCTCGGGCTGCCGCGGTCCGCGTTCCTCCATTTGCTCCGGACGTACGGCACGGAAATGTCCGCCGTGCTCGATGTCGTCGCCGAGCGCCCGAGGCTCGGCGAGCCGCTCAACCGGGGATACCCGCACATCGGCGCGGAGGTGGTGGTGGCCGTCCGGGACGAAATGGCGCTCGGGCTGGCGGACGTGCTGCTGCGGCGGACGCGGCTGGCGCACCTGCTTCCGCGCCAGGGGACGGAGATCGCCGCGCGGGTGGCGGCGCTGATGGGCGATGAACTCGCGTGGTCCGTGGGGACCCGCGCCGGTCAGGTCGACGAGTATGCGCGGTCCGCGTCCCGGTTTGCGGTGTCACGGCTCGAGGCGCCGGCGCCGGCCGCGCGGGGGGAGGGCGGGGAGCCATGAAAGCCGTCGTGAAGACCGCGCCCGGAGCGGGGCACGTCGAGCTGCGGGACGTTCCGGAACCGATGCCGGGCCCGGGCCAGGTCCGGATCGCGGTCGCCGCGGCGGGGATCTGCGGGACCGACATCCACATCCTGCGCGATGAGTTCCCCAGCCGTCCCCCGGTCACGCTCGGGCACGAGTTCAGCGGCCGGATCGACCGGCTGGGGCCCGGCGTTGCCGGACTGGCGGCGGGGACCCCCGTGGTCGCCCTGACCGCGGCGGTGCGTTGCGGCCGATGCCGCTACTGCCTCACCGGCAACGTGCTGATGTGTGAGCAGCGCCTGTCGATCGGCCATGGGGTGGACGGGGCGTTCGCCCGCTACGTCGTCGTGCCCGCCGACATGGTGCGCCCGGTGCCGCAGGGAGTGGATCTCCGGCACGCCGCGCTCGCCGAGCCGCTGGCGGTGGCGGTGCACGCCGTCGCCGAGCGGTCCCGGATCGCGGCCGGGGACACGGTCCTGGTGAGCGGCGTCGGCCCGATCGGGCTGCTGGTGCTGCAGGTCGCCCTGGCGCAGGGCGGCCGTGTCTTGGCGGCGGGCACCGCTCGGGATGGCCGCCGGCTGGATCTGGCGCGCCGGCTCGGGGCCGAGGCTATCGTGAACGTCGACGCCGAGGACCCGGTGAGCGCGGCCCGGGAATGGACGGCCGGGGCCGGGGTGGACGTCGCGTTCGAATGCGCCGGCGCTCCCCGCTCGCTCGATGCGTGCCTGCGGGCCGTCCGGCGGATCGGCACGCTGGTGCAGGTGGGGTTGATGGGACGCCGGATCGAGTGCGACTACGAGCAGGTGGCGATGCGCGAGATCTTCGTCACCGGCACCTACGGCTCTTCCCTGATGTCGTGGCCGCGGGCCCTCGCGCTCCTGGCCCAGGGCCGGGTGCAGGCGGCGGCGCTGATCTCGGATGTGCTGCCGCTCACCGCCTGGGAAGAGGGATTTCGTAAAACTGCGGCCCAGGAGTCGATCAAGGTGCTGCTCGAGCCGTAACTCACCACGTCGCCACGCAGTCCCTTTACGGAAGGTTCTTCGGAAGAAACTTCGGACGGATCTTCGATCTGCGCATCGTCTGCGCATCTTTTTCAACGATCCTTCGACGCTTCTTCAAACTCCGATGCTACGCTTGAAGCGAAATACGAGCCGGATCGTGGCGACCGCACCACACCACATATCCGAGCGTGGGCTACGCGGCGGTAGCGGGGACTCATCCACGTGCGGTTGCCGGGAAGGGGTGCACCATGAGGAAGGCAATCGCACTCGCGTTGGGAATGCTGCTCCCGGTTCTTGGGTGGGCCGACGTGGGGTTGGCCCAGTCGGCCGTGAACGTTCAGGGAGTGATCCAGTCGGTCGATTGTCAGCGCCAGACGGTCGTCCTGAGCGGCGGGGGCGCTGCGAACACGCTGGCCGCCTCGGAGGCGACTGTGGTGCTGGTCAACTCGACGAGTGTGCCGTTCTGCGCGCTCGGGCAGTATGTCGGCGACCCGGCGACCGCGTGGCTGCTGCCCGGCGGCAGCGAGTTTCAGGTGACGCGGATCGACGTCGCCGGCCCCGCTGCCGCGCCGCCCGCTTCGACCCCGTCGACGGGCACGCTGCTCCTGGGGGCGCTCGCCATCGGCGCCATCGGCTATCTCCTCGGTCACAATAGCGCCACCCAGCCCGTGTCCGGGTTTGAGAACGGCCGCTGGGGGTCGGGCGGCCGGCACCGATCCTATCAGCAGTGTGAAACGCGGGGGCGGCATCAGGTGTGCTGGACGTCCACCGACGGATCGCGGCATCGGTAAGGGGTCAACATCCCCGGGGCGCCGCGATCTCGACGCCCCGGGGGCGCGCCGCCGGGCTGGCTTTTATAGGTTCTTCGTGCGGATGCTCTCGAGGACGTTCGCGACGTCCTCCGCTTGGTCGGTGGCCTCCTCGAGCGTGTCGTAGACGTCCTTCCACTTGATCACATCGACCGGGTCGTTGCGGTCGGCGAAGAGGGCCGCGACCGCGTCGCGCTGCAGGCGGTCGGCGAGATTCTCCAGGCGGTGGATCTCCCGGACCGGCCCGTCGAGGCGGCCGAGCGCACGCAGGTCGCCCACGGCCTCGACGATGGCCTTGCAGGTATGCAGGATGACGTGCGCCATCTCCTGCGCCTCGCGCGTCGGCCGGGGGATGCGGTACACGACCATGCGCGCGGCCGCGGCTTCGATCCAGTCCAGCACGTTGTCGAGCTGTTTGGCCAGGTCGTAGATGTCGTCCCGGTCAAAGGGCGTGACGAACGTCCGGTTGAGGCGGTCGATGACGTCGTGGGTGATCTCGTCGCCCCGCTCCTCGACCGCCTTGATCGCCTCGGCCCGCCGGTCCGTGTCGCGATAGTCATCGAAGAAGTCCTGGAGCATCTGGCCGCCCTGGAGGATGTTTTCGGCGGCCCGGTTGAACAGGACGAAGAAGGTCTCTTCCCTCGAAAACAAACGCAGCACCATGGCGGTTTCTTCTACCGGCGTGTCCTCTCCTGCCGAACGGCAGCGGCCGGGGGCCCGCCGGCGCGCATCACCGGCCCAGGCCGACCGCGGTCGCCGCCCGCATCAGCGCCCAGCCCAGCGCGAAGGAGACCGGCAGCGTCAACACCCACGCCAGGACGATGTTCCACGCCACCCCCCAGCGCACCCAGCGGACACCCTTGCTGGCGCCTATCCCCAGGATCGCGCCGTTGATGGCGTGGGTCGTGCTGATCGGGACGCCGAACCGCGTCGCGATCTCGATCGTCGTGGCGGCGGCGGTCTCGGCGGCAAAGCCGTCGATCGGCTGCAGTTTCGTGAGGCGAAACCCCATGGTCCGCACGATCCGCCACCCCCCGGCGGCCGTCCCCAGCCCCATCGCCAGCGCGGCGGCGAGCATCACCCACAGCGGGACGTAGAACGTGGCGCCGAGGGCGCCGTAGGTGAACAGCGCCAGCGCCATGATGCCCATCGTCTTCTGCCCATCGTTGCCGCCGTGGCTGAAGGCCATATACATGGAAGAAAAGAGTTGCAGGCGGCCGAAGGCCTTGGTGATCCTGGCCGGCGGCTGGCGGTACACGAGCCAGTACAGCAGCACGAGGCCGGCGCTGGCCGCAGCCAGGGCGACGAGCGGAGAGTAGACGATCCCCACGCCGACCTTCTGGACGCCCCCCAGCACCACCGCCCGAAACCCCGCGGTCGCGACGCCCGCACCCAGGACGCCGAACACGAGCGCGTGGCTCGAACTGGTTGGCAGGCCGGCATACCACGTCGTGAGGTCCCAGAGGATCGCGGCGATGAGCCCGGAGGCGACCGTGGCCTGGGTGATCGCGTGCGGATCGACGAGCCCTTTGCCGACCGTCGCGGCCACCGCCGTCCCCGTGACGGCGCCCACGAAGTTGAGGACTCCGGCCATCGCGACCGCCACCGGAGGCCGCAGCACCCGCGTCGCCACCACCGTGGCGATCGCGTTCGCCGCATCATGAAATCCATTCACGAATTCGAAGGCGAGGCCCAGGCCGAGCACCACGACGAGCAGCTCGAACGAGGAGTGAGGCGGCATCTGATCGCTCCTCTCGGCGGCGCTGTGCAGGTCTATGCTATATCATCCGCGATGGCCTGACGCTTCGTCAACCACGGAGGACCCGGGCGGCGCGGCCGAGGAAGCGGTGGCACGCCGCGCGCGGGCGAAGACGGAGGATGGGACGGCGGTGAACCAGAAGGACCCGGGGGGGAGCTGATGGCGGGCATGCGTGTTGGGGGGCGCTCGTGGCGGCGGCCATCGTCCTGGCCTTGCCGGGCCGGACGGCGGCGGTGCCGGTCCCTCCGGCGCAAGAGATTCTTCAGCGCATGCTCACGACGATCGTCGCGATGCCCGAGGTGGTGTCCGCGGACGCCGAGATCAGGCTGCGGATCGTGAAGTCGCTGAGCGCGCCGCCCGACTGCGTGTTTCGGGGGACGGTGAAGGTCGTGGCCGGCCGCCCGACGGTGCGGATCGGCGGACACACCTTCGGCCTGTTGTGCCGGGTGGTCAACCGGTACGCGATCGGCCGGCAGTTCGAAGGCAGCGAGCCTCTGGAGCGCTTTCTCTCGCGGTTCGAGTTCGAGGTGCTGGGTGAAAAGCTCGTGGGGACCGGCCGCTACGCCCCCCGCTTCGACGCGTCGATGGAAATCGTTTACGGCAATTTCCAGTTCGGCTCCCGGTAGCGCGCCGCGCATGCCCGCTCCCGACTTCCGCCGGATCGCCGAGCAGCACCAGGATGAGATCGTCGCGCTGGCGCGCGCCCTGGTCAGGATCGACACCACCAACACCGGCGTGATGCCGACCGGAAACGAAACCGCCGCTGCGGAGTACCTCAAGACGACGCTCGCGGCCGCCGGGATCACCGCGGAGATCAAGGCCCGGGTGCCGGAGCGGGGCAACCTGTTTGCGACCCTGGGCGGGACGGGCGGAAGGACGGGGCTGGTGCTGGCCTCGCACACGGATGTGGTCCCGGCCGGTGACGAGGCGCAATGGACTCACCCGCCGTTTGCCGGCGTCGTCGAGGGCGGCCGGCTGCACGGCCGCGGCGCCGCCGACATGAAGGGGACCGTCGCCGCCCAGGCGATGGCGCTGATCCTGCTCCGCCGCTTCAAGGCGCCGCTCGCCCGCGCCGTGGGGTTCGTTTGTGTGGCCGACGAAGAGGCCGGCGGGGCGTATGGGATGGGGTGGGTCGCCCTCACGCACCCCGATCGGCTGCGGGCGCAGTACTGCGTGAACGAGGGCGGGGGAACGTTCGTGCCGGTCGACGGGTCCGACTGGTGCCTCCTCGGCGTGGGGGAGAAGGGGCGGTACGAAGTGCACGCGACCTTCCATGGACGCGGGGCGCACGCCGCCCGGCCGTGGCAGGGGGACAACGCGCTGTTCCGGGCGGCCGCCGCGCTGGAGCGCGTCGGCGCCTACGAGCCGGAGCGCGATGTGAGCGGCCCGATCTTCCCGCACCTGCGCCGCGTCGTCGGTCCGATGACGCCGGCAAATGTGGACGATGTGATCGAGCGCCTCACGCCGGCTTACCCCCGTCTGGCCGATCACTGCCGGCAGGTCTCGCGAATGCTGATCACCCCGACGCTCATCTCCGGCGGCGTCAAGTCGAACAGCGTGCCGGATGTCTGCCGGCTCACCTGCGACGTCCGGGCGCTCCCGCACCAGGGGCCCGCCGTGGTCGAGGAACGCGTACGCGCCCTCCTGCCCGACGCCGAGGTCCGGATCGACTGCACCGCGGTGGCGAACGCGTCGCCGGCCGATCCCGAGTGGATCGCCGCGCTGTCGGACGTGCTGGGCCGAGTGCTCGGCCGTCCGGCGGCGGTGGTGCCCACGATCAGCGGCGGCTTCACCGACTCCCGGTTCGTCCGCGAGCTCGGCGTGCCGGCGTATGGCTTTGCCCCCGGCAGTCCGGAGAGCGATCCGGCGCGGCACAACATCCACGGACCCAACGAGTCGGTCGCCGTCGTGGACCTCGTGGTGCAGACGGCGGCCTACCTGGCGCTCGCCTACCGGCTGGCGGCCGGGCCTACGGCGTAAGGCCGATCGACGCGTGGAGTAGACCAAAGGTAAGCCAGTACGTCCTGAGGCGGCGCGGGCGAGCATGAGTTTGTGTGGGGGGCCGCGAACGATTGAGCAGACGGTCCCGCCGGATGCGCGGCGCGGAGGTGGAGGATGTTCACGGCGTTCGTGATGATCCAGGCCGAGCGCCGCCGCATGCAGGACGTGGCGCGCCGGATGGCGGAGATTCCCGGGGTCGAGGAGGTCTACTCGATCACCGGGGATTGGGATATCATCGCCGTGGTGCGCCTCAAGGAGTACGATGACCTCGCCGAGATCGTGACCGGCAAGATGGTGGAGATCCCGGGCATCGTCCGCACCAACACGCACCTGGCGTTTCGCGCCTTCCCGCAATCGCTGCTCGAGCGGTCGTTCTCCGTCGGCCTCGAGGAAGAGGGGGGCCCGGCCGGTGGCTAGGGGTCGCGGCTCGAGCCAAGGGAGGGACACGATGACGCGCAAGCTTGCTGTGGCGTTGAGCCCCGATCAGCTCCGGAGCATGCTCCGGACCATGCACATGATCAGGCAGTTCGACCTGCGGGCCCTCGACCTCTACCGCGAGGGCGCGATGCGCGGCTCCACGCACCCGTACATCGGCATGGAGGCGGTCGCGGTCGGCGCCTGCGCCGCGCTCCGCCCCGCCGATCGGATCACCAGCACCCACCGGGGGCACGGGCACTGTCTCGCCAAGGGCGGCGATCCCCGGCTGATGATGGCCGAGTTGCTGGGCAAGGCCACCGGCTACTGCAAAGGGAAGGGCGGGTCCATGCACATCGCCGACGTGGAAGCCGGGATCCTGGGCGCCAACGGGATCGTCGGCGGGGGCATCGGGCTGGCGACCGGCGCCGCGCTGGCCGCCCAACTGGCGGGGCGCGACGACGTGACACTCTGTTTCTTCGGCGACGGCGCGTTGAACCAGGGGGTCCTCCACGAGTCGGCCAACCTCGCCGCGATCTGGAAGCTCCCGGTCGTGTACATCTGCGAGAACAACCAGTACGCCATGTCTGCGCGCGCCGACAGGTTTACGTCGGTGCCCGATCCGGAGGTCCGCGCGAAGGCCTACGGCTTCCCGGGGGTGAGCTGCGACGGGATGGACGTGATGGCCGTCTACCGGACGGTGGCCGACGCCGTTGCGCGCGCCCGGGCCGGCGAGGGACCCTCGCTGGTGGTCTGCGTGACCTACCGCTACTTTGGTCATCATGTGGGCGATCCGCTCAACTACCGCGACAAGGCCGAGGTCGACGCGTGGAAGACCAAGGACCCCATCGATCGGTTCCAACGGGACCTCATCGCGCACCGGGTCCTGACCTCCGATGAGGCCGACCGGCTGGCGGCCGCGGTAGCCCAGGAGATCGACGCGGCCGTCGCCTTCGCGAAGGCCAGCCCCGAGCCCGAGGCAGACGCGCTGATGGAGGATGTGTACGCATGAGCCGGCCGGTGATTGAGACCACCCCCGCGCCCGCCGCGACGCGGGTGCTCACCTACGCCGAGGCGCTCAACGAGGCGCTGCGGGAGGAGATGCGCCGGGATCCCCGGGTGTTCGTGATGGGCGAG
>VBAK01000048.1 GCA_005882275.1 Candidatus Segetimicrobium genomatis | reverse complement strand
GTCGTTGTGGGCTTTGGTGGCCTTGTCGAGGGCCGCCTGCGCGGCGCTCATCGCTCTGTCGTACCCCTCCCCCTGGGCGACCGCGTGAGGAGGCGCGATCGGGGCCGCAACAAGCAGGCCCATCAGCATGAGCATAGCCATCTTCTTCCAATGTTTCGTCATCGTTCACCCCCAATGTATGGATGTGTTCACCATCAACCTTACCGGGGCTCTGTTGCGGGGGGACAAAGATTGCATGAAGGTTGTGCAAAGGCGCCCGCCGAAGACGCGGAGGCATCATGACGGGGATCCGGAGACTCGGTCGGGAGCTGCGGTGACGGCCGGCACGCCGCGGTCGGTCGGCATCGGCGTCATCGGCTACGATGGCGTTGCCCGGGCCCATCTGCAGGCCATCCTGCGCCTCGCCACCGTCTTCTGGCCGCCTCCGGTCCGACCGGTGCTGGCGGCGCTGGCCGGCAGGTCCGCCGATCGGGTGCAGGAAGCGGCGCAGCGGTACGGCGCCCCGGCGGCGTACACGGACTGGCGCCGCCTGATCGAAGATCGCCGGGTCGAGCTCCTCATCAACTGCGGCCCGAACGACCTGCACGCCGACCCCTGTATCGCGGCGGCGGCCCGGGGCCTGCACATGCTCTGCGAAAAGCCCCTGGCCCGATCCTCGGCCGAGGCCGCGAAGATGCGGGATGCCGCCGTGCGCGCCGGGACCGTCCACATGACCGGCTATAACTACCGCTTTGTTCCGGCCGTGCTGCTCGCCAGGGGGATGATTGCCGAAGGGAAGCTCGGGCAGATTCGACACTTCCGCGCCCGGTACTGCGACGACTCGATGATCGATCCGGACGTCCCGTATACCTGGCGGCACAGCCGGGCCCAGGCCGGCAGCGGCGTCATCGGCGATCTCGCCGCCCACGCCATCGATCTCGCGCGCTTCCTTGTGGGCGAGATCACCGCCGTCAGCGCGGCCGCGCGGATCTTCGTGGACCGGCGGCCGCGGCCGCAGGGCGGGGACGGGACCGTCGACGTCGAGGACGCGATCGAAGCGGTGGTCGAATTCGCCGGCGGAGCGGTGGGGACGCTCGAGGCCAGCAGCATGTGTCCCGGCCGGAAGAACTTCCTGACGTTCGAAGTCAACGGCACCCTCGGCACGGTCATCTTCAACCTGGAGCGGCTGAACGAACTGGAGGTGTGCCTCCAGGGAAACGCGGTGGGGGGATTCCAGACCGTGCTGGTCACCGAGCGCCACCACCCGTACGGCGGGCGCTGGTGGCCCCCGGGCCACCTCCTCGGGTGGGAGCAGCCCTTCGTCCACCAACTGCACCGGATGCTCACCGCGGTGGCGGGCCAGGGCCGGGCCGGACCGGAAGGCGCCACGTTCGAGGACGGGTATCAGTGCGCCGTCGTGTGCGACCTCCTGGACCGGGCGGCGGGGGAAGGGCGCCGAATCGCCGCCGCGGGGGTCGCCCCCTCGCGGGCGTCCGGGGAGTGACCGGCCCCGTGGGCGTGAAGGTCGGGCTGATCGGCGCGGGCACCATGGGGCGCCGGCATCTCGACGCGCTTCGCAGGGATCCCCGAGTCGAGATCGCCGGCGTGGCCGACGTCGTGGCCGCCTCCGCCCGCACCGCGGCGGAGACGGTGGGCGCGCGGCCGTGCGGGAGCGTGGCGGACCTGGCCGATCTCGGCGTCCAGGCCGTGTTCGTGACGCTGCCCAACGCCTTTCATGGGGCCGTGGTGCTGGAGGCCCTGGACCGGGGTCTGCACGTGTTCGAGGAGAAGCCGATGGCCACGACGCTCGAGGACGGCCGGCGGATCCTGCGCCGGGTGCGGACCGGCAATCGCGTCTATCAGATGGGATTCAACCGCCGCTGGGCGCCGTCATACCAATTTCTTCGGCGGCACGTCGACGCCGGCTTCACCCCATTCTCCGCCAACGTGAAGATCAACGACGGCGACATGCTCACCCCCACCTGGTACACGAACATCGCGATCTCCGGCGGCTTTATGTACGACACGGCCGTCCACCTCTTCGATATGGTGGCCTGGCTCGTCGGGCCGATCGAGACGGTGGCGGCGCTGGGGCGCCGGTCCTGCTATCCCATCTACGACGACATCGCGATGCTCCTCCGCTGCCGGGGGGACCGGCCCGTGGCGTTCACGACGTGCGGCCACGCCTCCTGGGCGGCGCCGCAGGAGCGCGTCGAGCTGTACGGCGACCACGCGCTGCTGGTGAGCGAGGATCTCGACCGGGCCCGGTACACGACCCGGGAGGAGCCGCAGGCCGAGTGGCAGCGCTTCCCCTCGCCGGACCAGGTGACCCTGTGGGGGTATGTGGACGAGGACCGCGCGTTCATCGACGCGGTCCTCGGGCTGGCGCCGCCGCCGGTGACGGTCGACGACGCCTTCCACAGCCTGGCCGTGCTCGACGCCGCCTACGCCAGCATCGCCGCCGGGGGCGTTGCCGTCCCGGTGCCTACGCTGTAAAGACGAGGCGGCGCGTCGATCAGGCGCCCCTGGGTCCAAAATCTTGGCGGATAATCCGCCAATAGCTGTCGGATAATCCGCCAACAGCCGCTTGATTATCGCTTGCGCAGAATCCGATCCACATCCGTTTCGGTGCGAATGACGAGGCCTGCCTCTCGAGCAGCCCGATCAGCGTTTCGTTTGATCCTGGAGAATTCGGCGTTCTCGCGAATGACGAGATACGCTTGCCACATATCTGTGAACAGCTCGTTCTTGATCTTCCGCTCCTCCCTGGCCGTCTGCTCGATCCGTCGTGCGATGGCCGGAGGGACCGAAAAGGCAAGGATTTTGGTTGCCCGCCCCATGAGGTGCCGCCTCCCAGATCCCCTCCGTTCGTAGGGGACCCCTTCAGAATGACGTCACTCTTATTGCATGAGTAGCGGCAGCGCCCGCATGAATGCGGCCGGCGCAATGATCCTGATCCCGCGCCACGGGCTCGCCGGATAGTGTCGCGTGTTGCCGGTGATCACCACAGCCGCCTGCCCCTCGATCGCTGCTTCGAGAAACATGTCATCATCGGGATCTGAGCACACGCTGAGTTGGCCCGCCGGATCGACCTGGACGACGTGGCTGCCCGGGATCTTGAGATACGCCATCACGGCATTAACCTCCGCCACGGCCAGGCCAAGGTCGGGGCGTAGGAGGACGTGCTCGTACTCACGCACGATCGCGGGACTCACCACCGGCGTAAGCGTTCCGGCGAGGGACAAGTCGACAACCCGGGCGGGTGGACCCGCGCGAGAGAGTAGGCCCGCAACCCAAACGTTCGTATCGATGACGGCTCGGATCAGCGTCTGGCGGCCGGAGCCCGTTCGCGGGTTCGCAGTTCGCGCCGCGTCTTTCGGATAGCCTCGGCGATTCGCTTGGGGGCGATGGCCGAGGCGCGGAGGTGCTCAGCGGCCCGCTGCGCCCGGGCGCGGTGGAAGGCAACCCGGTATGCGTCCAAATCCGACGCGCCGGCTGCGACAAGAAACCCAACCGGGCGGCCGTTCTTGAGCACCACCACTTCACCATGCTGCTCCAGCCGATCGAAGACCGCCGAGGCGTTTTGCCGAAACTCCGCAATATTTACGAACTCCATGTTGCCACCCCGGTTTAGGTAGGATAAATATCCTTTTATTATCCTACTACCTTTCCAGGCGCAGTGTCAAGCCTTCTGCGTTCCGAACGGTGGCCAGAACGGTGCCGGTGTCACCCGGCGCCAATGTCTACCGGGAGCCCCGCCGCTTCTCCTCGGAGATCAGGCGGGCCACTGCGGAGACGAGCGCATCCACGTCCGCCCGCGTATTGTAGCCCTGGATCGACACGCGGACGAGACAGCGGCCGGCCCACTCCGACACGGGGGCCTCGATGCCGAACTCCGTCCACAGGCGCGTGCGCGCGCGCTCGGCGTCGGGGAGCGGAAGCGGGACGCTCACCATCTGCGCGTACCACGCGGGTGAGTCCGCCGACAGCGGCGGCAGGCCGGTTTCGGCCTCCAGGGCCCCCCGGGCGATCCGCACGAGCGCGTGGCAGGCCTGCCGCACCGCCGGCCAGTTGTGCTCGCGGAGGAAGTCGATCGCCGCCGGCACGGACAGAAACGCCGCGATGTCGCGGGTGCCCTGCCACTGCTGCTCCTCGATGAAGCCGGCCCTCCATCCCCAGCTCACCACGGGCGGTATGACGAGGGACTGCAGCTCCCGGCGGACGTAGAGGAACCCCGCTCCCTTGGGAGCGCACATCCACTTGTGACAGTTCCCGGCGTAGAAATCCGCCCCGAGGGCATCGAGATCCAGCGGAATCTGCCCGGGGGCATGCGCGCCGTCCACCACCGTGATGATCCCCGCAGTGCGGGCCCGGCGCAGGAGCGGCTCGATGGGCAGGATGAGCGCGGTCGGCGACGTGACGTGGCTCAGGAACAACACGCGGGTTCGCTCGGTGCGCTGTCCCCAGACCGCCTCGACCACCTCCTCGGGGGACTCGAGCGGGAGGGGGAGGCGCGCCTGCACGTAGCGAGCGCCGCGCTGCTCGCAGACGAACTGCCAGGTCCGGTCGAGCGCGCCGTACTCGTGGTCCGTGGTCAGGACCTCGTCCCCCGGCCGGAGGGTCAGGGACCGGGCCACCATGTTCACGCCGGTGGTGGCGTTGGTCACGTAGACGACGTCATCTGGGGCCGCGCCGAGGAACGCCGCGAGCGACTCGCGCGCCTGCCGCATCAGATCGCGGAACCGGTAGTGGAGGAACTCGACGGGCTGCCGTTCGAGTTCCAGCTGCCAGCGCTGGTAGGTATCGAACACCGGCCGCGGGCAGGCCCCGAACGCGCCGTGGTTGAGGTAGACGACGTCGGGGCGCAGGAGAAAGAGCTGCCGGAGGCCGGCGGGGTCGGGAGCGTGCTCCACGTCGGTTACGTGCCGTCGGCGCTGCCTTCCACAGGTATGGTCTCCCGGACGGCGGCGAGGGGGTTGGTCCTTCCGATGTTCAGCCCCGCGATCCCTCCCAGGATCACGATGAAGAGTCCGGCGGCCGCCAGGGCCGCTTCGAGCGACGTCCACCGCAGGGCGAGCCCGATCGTAGTCGGCAGGATCAGGAGCGCGAGGTTCCCGAACACCCCGACGGAGGCCATCGTCGCGCCGCGGGAATGCCAGGCGCTGTGCCGCAGCACGGCCAGCTGATAGACGAGGCTGCATCCGCCCGAGCAGAACCCGGCCGCGAGCAGCAGGGCGGCCAGCGGCAGCCAGTTGTGGAATATGGGGACGGCGGCGAGCCCCAGTCCCCCGCTGATGATGAACGTCACTCCGAGCCGCCCCAACGGGATCGCCCTGTCGATCAGGCTGCGCGCCACGAAGCTGATCCCCAGCATACCGGCGGCAAGCAGCGTGACGAGGAGGCCGATGCTCCTAGCACCATAGCCCACCTGCGCCAGGTACACCGGGTAGAAGGACCCGGCCAGCGCAAACGTCCCGCCCGACACAAACGAGCAGCTGGCCGCCAGCCACAGCGGCCCCAGGCCGAGCGTGGGGGCGGCCCATCCCCCGGCGGCTCGACCGGCGGGCTCCATGCGCGCCGGCACCGGGAGCGGCGGCAGGGAGTAGGTGAGGGTGGAGTAGAGGAGCGTGAGCAGGAAGACCGTGGCAAACGCGCCCGGATAGCCGAGCGAGACCACCAGCAGCCCCGCTCCGCTCATGCCCAGGAGCATGCCGAGGTTGGTGGCGCCGTTGAACAGGCTCAGGTGCTGCCCGCGCTCGAGGGGGAGCTTCGTGACGTACGCCTGCCCCACGGTCCAGAAGATCGAGCGCCCCACACCCTGGAGGACCTGCGCGCAGACGAACGGCGCGAGCCCGGCGGCCGTCGAGAGCAGGAGTCCCAGCGTCGCGGTGAGGTAGAAGAGTCCGCCGGCCTGCAAGACCCTGGTCTCACCGTGGCGGTCGGACAGGCGTCCGGCCACCACCCGCAGGCTGATGTTGGCGACGGAGGGGAGCGCGGCCAGGATCCCGATGGTCAGGCCGGGATACCCGAGATGGAGCGCGTAGAGGGGGACGAGCAGCTGGACCGCGGAGTTGACGGAGGAAAACACCAGCGCCGTCCAGTGGATGCGCAATGCCGCTCCTATTCCCTCGCGCGTGCAGGGTCCTCTAGTGGGGACTTATCTTCGCGGTCGACGGACTCCTTTCGCGCGCCGGCCCCGGCCCCGTCCTAGCGTCTGTATTCATCGTGGCGGCGCACCCAGAAGGGCCCCTCGCCGCCTTCATCTCGACCCTTGGGCACCAGGTCCAGGTAGTGGTAATCCACATTGAGCATGTCGATGCCGCGCGCATACGCTGAATAGGTGTGGAACACGCTGCCCCGCGGGTCCTTGTAAAAGACGCTGACACCCTCCCGCTCCGAAACTCCTGGATCCTGCACGGTAAAGTTGTAAACGGCCGACTTCCTCGCCAGTTCGTCCGGCCTGAACGACACGTGGTAGTCGAAATTGAAATCGGTCCCGGATGACGAGACCCACTTGAAGCTCCAGCCCATCCGCTTCTTGTACGCCGCCAGCTTCGCGTACGCCGCCCGCGATACGGCCACCATGGTCACATCGCGCTGGTTGAGGTGCACGATGATGCCGTTGAAGTTGTCGGCCCACCGCGAGCAATGCGGGCATCCCTCCTCCCAATCCGGATCGAACATGAAATGGTAGACGATCAGCTGGCTTCTGCCGTCGAAGAGGTCCGGTAGCGTCTCCTGACCGTTCGGGCCTTCAAAGACGTACCGCTTGTCGACGCGCTCCCAGGGCAGATCGCGACGGGCCTGGCTCAGCTGGTCGCGCAGGCGGGTAAAGTCCTTCTCCCTGGCCAGAAACTGCTTGCGGGCTTCGAGCCACGCGTCGTGGGCCACGACCTTGTGCTGCTCCAGCCTGTCCGCCACACATCACCTCCTTGGGGATTGTGAGGTGGCAGTATATCGGGGCCCCGCCGCCCCGTCAAGGCGCGCGCGCGAGACACGCGCGGCCCGCCCCGCCGCCGCACAGAGGGGCGCGGCCCGCGGGACGAAAGGATGCCTCATTCATCGGGCGGAACTATGTCTCGTTGACGAAGCCGACGCGGGAGAACGGGTAGCGCATGGGCCGCTACGTGGCCTCGAGGATCGCCGCGATCCTGGGGACCCTCCTGATCATCTCCGTGTTCGTCTTCGCGCTGATGCACGCCATCCCGGGCGGCCCGTTCGACGAGGACAAGATGCCCCTCTCGGCCGCGAGCAAGGCGAACATCATGCGCAGTTTCGGCCTGGACCGCCCCCTCTGGCAGCAGTACGGATTCTATCTGTGGAACGCGGCGCACCTGAACTTCGGCGTGTCCTATCAGCGGCCCGGGGAGCCCGTCATCGGCCTGCTGGGCCATGTCTGGCCGGTGACGCTGCACCTCGGCGGCATGGCGCTCGGGATCGCGCTGCTCGGCGGGCTCGGCCTCGGGGTGGGCGGCGCGCTCCGGCAGAATACCTCCGCCGACTACCTGGCGACGGGCGTCGCGGTCTTTGGCCTGGTGGTGCCCCATTTTGTGCTCGGCAGCCTCCTCATCCTGCTCTTCAGCACCCTGCTGGGGTGGCTCCCCGCCGGCGGGTGGGAGACCCCGCGGAACTGGATCCTGCCCACCCTCACCTACAGCCTGGCCCCGCTCGGCGTGGTCGCCCGCTACACGCGCGTGAGCGTCCTGGAGGTCCTCACCGCCGACCACGTCCGCACGGCGTGGGCGAAAGGCCTCGGCGCGCGGCGGGTCGTCCTCCGGCACGTCCTGCGCAACGCACTGATCCCGCTGATCACCGTGATCGGCCCGCTGGTGCCGGATCTGCTCACCGGATCGCTGTTCGTCGAAGGCATCTTTCGCGTCCCGGGGCTGGGCCATTACTTCGTCACCAGCATCTACGATCGCGACTACCCGATGATCATGGGGCTGGCGCTGCTCGGCACCCTGCTGATCAGCGCGACCTATCTTGCGAGCGACCTCTTGTACCTGCTCGCCGACCCGCGGGTCAGGTACATCTAGAGATGAGCACCCAGGCCGTCCCCGGCTCACACGCGCCCGCTCCGGCATTTCGTTCTGCCGCGCGCGGCCGGCGGGGCTGGATGCGCCGGGCGTTCCGGAACCGCATGGCGCTCGCCGGGGCGGCGATTGTGACCGCGATCTTACTGCTGGCGCTCTTCGCGCCCTGGATCACCCCGGCCCGATATGATCGCACGGACTTTGGGGCCGCCTGGCAGTTCCCCTCCGCGCGGCACTGGATGGGGACCGACGGGGTCGGACGCGACCTCTACTCCCGCGTGGTCTATGGATCGCGCGTGTCCCTCCTGGTCGGCCTGAGCGCCCAGGCCATCGCGCTGGGGGTCGGGCTCCCGCTGGGGCTGGCCGCCGGCGTCCTCGGCGGCCGGATGGACTTCGCCGTCATGCGGGTGGTCGACGCGCTCACCGCGTTCCCGCAGCTGCTGTTCGCGCTGCTGATCATGGTGGCGCTGGGTGCCGGTCTCGGCAATATCCTCATCGCCATCGGGCTCCGCGCCTGGATCCCGGTCTGCCGCCTGGTGCGGGCGCAGAGCCTGCGCGAGCGGGAGCAGGAGTACGCCGAAGCCGCCCGCGCCCAGGGGGCCGGAGAGGTGCGGATCGTGCTGCGCCACCTCCTGCCGAACCTGCTTGCGCCGGTGATCGTGGCGGTCACGCTGGGGATCCCGCAGGCCATCTTCACCGAAGCGGCGCTCAGCTTCCTGGGCATCGGGATCAAGCCGCCGACCCCCAGCTGGGGACAGATGGTCGGGGAAGGCGTCAACGCCATTCGCTACTACTGGCACCTCGCGCTGTTTCCGGCGGTGATGATCGCGGTGACGATGGCGGGGTTCGTGCTGTGGGGAGACGGGCTGCGCGACGTCCTCGACCCGCGGGCGCAGGGCGCGTAGCCGATGGGCCATGGGAACGGACTCGAGATCAGAGGAGGCGGATCGTGACGCAGCGTCTCGGCCGCAATGGGCTTTTGGCAATCGTGTCGCTGGGGGTGGCCTGTGCCACGCTCGGCATCGCTTCGAACGCGCCGCTCGGGGCGGCGGTCGTCAACTCGGCGGGGACCAGCCTGCCCGCCGATGCCGCCCCGCCGTCCGCGCAGGTGCTCACGCTCCTGGGGCGCGAGGGCACCTACATCGACTGGAGCAAGACCGTCCAGAAGAGCCAGTGGCATCCCGGCCTGATGAGCGAGCCGCTGGTCATGCAGGACATCAACGCTGAGATCAAGCCACTCGCGGCGGAGCGGTGGACCATCTCGCCCGACGGGCGCACCTGGACGTTCTTCCTGCGCAAAGGCCTCCAGTGGTCCGACGGCACGCCGCTCACCTCCGAGGACTTCGAATACACGATCAAGCGGATAGCCAACCCTGAGACCGGGTTCGACGTCGCCTGGTATTTCGCGGCGATCAAGGGCTTCAAGGCGGCCAACGAGGGCAAGGCGGGCCTCGATGAGATCGGGGTGATCGCGGTGGACCCCACCACCCTGCAGATCACCACGACCGAGCCGACGCCCTATCTGCCGATGCTCCTGAGCGACCTCTACGTGGTCCCGAAGCACATCGTGGCCAAGGTGGGCGACCCCTGGTCCACCTCCCCGGCGACGGCGGTCTCGGGCGGACCCTTCAAGCTCGCCTCATGGGAGCGGGACCGGGAGCTCGTCTACGAGGCGAATCCCATGTACCGCGGCATCCGGAAGCCCTATCTCGAGCGCGTGGTGTACAAGATCGGCCGCGACGAGACGCTGTTCCCCGCCTACCTCGGCGGCGAGATCGATGCGATCCCGTGGATCTACGAGGGCTCCCTCTCGCCGTCGGACATCGCCCGGATCCAGACCGATCCGAGGCTCAAGAGCGAGAGCTACACCTGGCCGTACTACCAGACCTGGTGGATCGCCTTCGGCGGCGGCGAGACGGCGTTCAAGGACCCGCGGGTGCGCCGCGCGTTCGCCATGGCCATCGACCGGACCGCCCTCATCAAGTCGGTCTGGCGGGGCATGGCGGCGCCCGCGTACGGGATGCTCCCCCCGGGATTCCACTGCGCCGATCCCGGGCGGCTCGCCGGCGCGCTGCCGTACAATCCCGACCAGGCGAAGCGTCTCCTGGCCGAAGCGGGGTACCCGGAGGGCAAGGGATTCCCGAAGTACGACCTCTTCCTCCGCGCCGCGTCCCCCACCGTGCAGACCGCGGGCGAAGCCATCCAGGCCATGATCAAGGAGAACCTCGGCATCGACCTGGGCGTCCAAAACCAGGAGCGCAAGCTCTTCATGGACCGGCTGAACAAGTACCAGCTGCCGATCGTCATGATCCCGTGGGAGTACGACTACTATGACGCCAGCAACTTCATGAACATCTACCGGACCGGCGGCCGCCACCCGTGGTCGAACGCCGAGTACGACCGGCTGGTGAACGAGGGGAACTCGGGCATGAGCGACTCCCAGCGGTGCGCCAGCTATCGCCGGGCGGAGGATATCCTGGTCCGCGACCCCGCGGCCGTCTTCCTGTGGCATCCCACCGTGATGCAGCTCTGGAAGCCGTGGGTCAAGGGCGAGATCCTCAAGCGCAACAAGTTCGGGATTCTCGGCTGGCAGCGTCCCTCCAAGGGCGACATGGTGCCGTCCATCTACATCAGCAGGGACAAGAAGTAGGGGAGCCCCGCGGTGCCGTCCCTTCCCCCGAAGGCTCCGAGATGAGCCGGCCGTCTGCGGCCGGGGGCGCCGTCCCGGAAGGGACGGTGCTGTGGGAACCCTCCGCGGACGCGATCGCCCGCGCCGCGATCACGCGTTACCTGGAGTGGCTCAAGGCGTCCCGGGGGCTGGCCTTCCGCTCGTACGCGGAGCTTTGGCAGTGGTCGGTCACGGACCTGGAAGCGTTCTGGGCCTCGATCTGGGAGTTCTGCGGGGTGACCGCGCACCGCCCCTACAGCCGCATCCTCGCCGACCGCCGCCTCCCGGGCGCGCGGTGGTGCCCCGGCGCCGAGCTCAACTACGCGGAGCACGCGCTCAGGCGGCGGGATGAGCACCCGGCCGTGCTGTTTCGCTCCGAGGACCGGCCGCTCGTGTCGCTCACGTACGCCGAGCTCGCCCG
>VBAK01000187.1 GCA_005882275.1 Candidatus Segetimicrobium genomatis | reverse complement strand
GCGGTCGCTCCACGCCGCCGCATAGGGCGCGATCGGCGGACCCACCCAGGACGGGCTCGAGTCGATGATGTCCCCGAGCACGTCGGAGCGCCTGCGGAAGAGGCCGACTCCCGCGGTGCTGACCTCGCAACTGCGATCGCCGCGCAGGTAGTTCAGGCGCGCGCTCGCGCTGTAGGGCGCCGGAGACGGGCTCGTCGGGCAGCTCTGCGAGCTGAGCGACGGGGACCCCGAGGTGTCGCCGGCGGTGAGCGCGCTCTGCTGACCGCTGGTCAGATTGCCCCACTCGAGGGGAATGCCCTGGCTGCCGTTCCACGAAAGAATCGCGCGGCTGGCCGGCGATTGGGCGGGGATTTGTCCGGCTACGCCGGTGGTCGGGCAGGTGCTGCCGCTCGGCACTCCGGTCAGGGTGCAGGCGGCGTCCCAGGTCGGCGTCGGGGAGAGGACGACGTTGCCGAAGCTGTCGAACCCGAGGTTGCTCGCGGTGACGCGGCCCGTCCACCCGTTATTGGGATCGTAGTAGGCAAAGTAAGCCTGCACGCCGGATTGGAGCTGCGCGGACTGCTTCTCGCTCCCGCCGGCGGAGCTCGCGGCGCTCGTGGCGGGAGCCGCCCTGAAGCACAGGATCTCGTGGATGTTGGTGCTGCCGCCGGTGGAGCCCGCGAAACCGAACAGGAAGTTGGCCGGCAGCGGACCGTTGGCGGCTGTGATGTCCTGCGACTTGATGACCTCTTGGTAGGCGCCGCCGTTGATGCTGTAGGAAAGACTCAGCAGCCCTCTTTCCGAGATCTTCAGCTGATAGAAGATCGGCGTAGCGGCCGGCCGGCTCATGGCCAGCTCGTTGGCGATCTGCACGCTCGGCGGCAGCTCGACGAAGGCATTCGGGATCGGCGCGTAGTCGTAGAGCGGGATGTTGTCGCCGGTGATCTTGACCGCCTTGCCGTTATGCGACAAATCCCAGACCAGGCCGCTCCGGCAGGTGGCCTGGACGGCGGCCTGCTGCTGCGAGGAGGAAAACGAGCTCGGGTAGTACTGGGGATAGTTGGCGTTCAACCACGACCAGGCGATGTTTCCGGCTCCGCGCATGCCGATGCGGTTGGGTTTGTAGCCGTAGCCGAGTGCGGTGTTGTCGCCGGTCGCCGCGTTGGGGCCGTTGTAGCCGGGCATCCAGTTCGCGCCGTTGAGGAAGTTGCCGAACTCGTCGATGCCGAGCCCGACGTACGCCCCCACCATGCCGGTGTAGGGTGGGTTCGCGTTCGAGCAGGTGTAGCCGAGGCTTCCGCCCCAGGAGCCGATATTGGGGGCCTCGCTCGCGTCCATGAGGAAGAAGCTGATGCCGTCGGCTCCGTCACCGCCCGCCCCGCCGGAGTTACCGCGGTAGGTCACGGTCTTGAAGGTGATCGAAACGCCCTGGCCGGTGGGGAACGGATTCGTGGAGACGATGGCGCCGTGCTGCGCGTAGCCGCCCGGATTGCCGTTGGTGAAGCGCAGCGCGCCCTGACCGTTCGGGTCGGGAAGTGTCTGGGTCGGACCCGCGACGCCGTTCTGGCCTCCGACCAGGTTCTCGTTGTAAGCGCTCTGAATGGCCACGCATCCGGGTATCTGGCCGTTACTGGCCCCCGCGGGCTGGACCCCCCCAGCCGCCGAGGCGGTCAAGCAGGCATCGGCGAAGGAGTACCAGGGATTGGTCGTGGTGGGACCGGTGAAGTCCTCGCTGACCGGCGTCTGTGCCTGCGCTACGAGAGGCGCTGCGACCACCAGGAGGGCGGCGAGCCGCGCGATGGAGCTTCTCGAGTTCATCACAAACCACCTCGGTTGACGACTCCCTGAGCGACTTCATAAGTACTCTCGACGATGGCGACCGTCGTCGAGGCGCCGCCGTAGCCATAGGCATCAATCTGGTAGGCCTCGCCCGCGCCGTCTGCCCCGATGCCCAGGTCCGCGATGTAGAAGCCGGGCTGGGCGAAGTACGGCTCGTTGCTCACATTCACCGTCAGGCTGGCGTTCGGCGGCGTCACGTTCATGTTCGGGGGCGTGTAGGTGACACCCAGCGGCCAGGGGAGGGGCACGTTCGTTATGGGCTGCTGTGTGAGCCCCACGGCATTGGGCAGAGTCTGGTTGCAGATCTGGCCCTGGCCGAGATTCGCATTGAGCACGGGCGCGGCGCAGCTCACTGTCCCCCCAGCGGCATTGCTCCCCTGCGTTAGCCACCACTCGGCGTACTGCTGTGCGCTCTCGGCGGCGTGCACAGCGCGCGCCTTCTCGCGCAGGTTGCCGGCGATCTTCTCCTGGGAGCCGAAGCCGCGGAACATGCCGAGCGCCAGGATGGTGATGATGAGCAGCAGCAGGAGACTCGTGATCAAAGCCATGCCGCGCTCCCGGCGAGCCCGCAGGCTACGGATGCCGAGACATGCTCGAGCGTTCATGTGTGCACTCCCGCGCGCGCCATGACCTGGATGACGCGCTCGAACGCGATGGTCGCCGGCTGCTCGGTCGGGCGGGCCGGGTTGTACAGCGGATTGGTGAAGCTGAGGATCACCCGCACCGAGCTCACGTTGTTCCAATCGTTGCCGTTCACGCCTGCAGTGTTCATCTGATCCGCCGTGAGATAGGTGTCGACGTTGTAGTCGCTGAGCGCAGGAGTGCGCTTGACTCCGTAGAGGACCTGCAGGTTCTCAACGCCGTTGACGATCGTGACCGGAGCGGTGATGACAGCCCCGGTTGCCCCGTCCGAGAGCTGGCACTGAAGCTGTCCGGGCGTGTTGCCGGCCGGCGGCACCACGGTGAACTGGTTGACATAGGCCCCGGTGGGATCCTGCAGGCTCCGACTCCCCACGGCGTTGGTGCTGCCGTCGCAGAAGATCACGCCATCGTCTTTGGCGGTCCGGTAGCGAACTTCGATGGTGTCGGGGGCAGTAGTGGCGGTATGGCAGCCGGAGAACGCCTGTCCCGCCACGAACGCCGCAGCACAGGGCGCGGGCGCGTTGGCCGCGGGCAGGGAATTCGCCGGCTGCCAGGTGGTGGGGTCGGGAAAATAGCCGCCCGCCTGGATGACGTCCGCCAGGATCGTCAGGGCGAAGCGCTGCTGGTCCTGCAGCTGGGTGAGCTGCTGCTGGTTGTTGTAGGCGCCGCGCACGTTCTGCAGCACGGTGAGGAGGCCCCCGATGAGGAAGAGCGCGATGGCCACCGTGACCATCAGCTCGACCAAGGTGAATCCGCGCTCGCGGTGACGGGCGCTCATGGCTCGACGTACACCATGTAACTCGGGCACTGGAAGAGCGGGTTGGTGTTCTGAGTGCACGCCGTCTGGTTCACCGTGGCGGCCGCTTCCTGCTTATTGATCGACACGGCCTGCTCGATCCAGGTGATCTGGACCGTGCAGCTCGGGGGTCCCCCGCCCAGCGTGGGAGGACAGCTGATCGTAGCGGTCGGATTGGGTAGCAGGGCCGCGAGCGACACGCCCCATCGGGCGAGGTCGAAGGCGGCGAGCTGCAGCGTGTTACAGACCGCTCCGCTGCCAGCGGTGCCGACGCAGACGCGGCTGGGATTGCTCGGACTCGTGCCCGTAAGGTCATTGGTCGCCTGTGTCTGCAGCGCTCCATCGGTGGAGGTAATCGCCGTCCCGGTCACGGTCACCGTATTCGGGGGCGTGGTTCCCCAGTACTGACGGTTCGAATGCATCGCCGCGGCGACGCTCGCCACCTGAATCGCGGCCAGCGCCCGCAGGCGCGACGTGGTCGTGTTCGAGAGCGAAAGGGCCTGCAGCTTGGCAATCCCGAGGAGTCCAACACAGATCACGATGACCGCCACCATGACCTCGACGAGACTGAAGCCGCGCGAGCGGACGTTTGGCGACAACGGAATCACGTGCAGGTTCCCGGGTTGCTTACGTGCGTCTGGGTAGTCATCAGGCCAACGGCCGTGATCACCAGACAGCGAGACCAGGCCGAATTGGCGGTTGAGTCGTGCAGCGTGAGCGTCGTACCGGCAAAGCCGGCGGCGGTGGTCGCAAAGCCCTCGCGGTTATAAGTGATCGCGGTGACGCTGCTGTCGGCGATGAAGGTGTCCGGCGTGGTGCCGGTGAACGCCCCCTGCACCCGCAGCACGCCGGCAGTCACCGTCTGGTTATTGTTGGGGTCCGAGACCGAGAACACGATCCAGCCCTTCGCCCAGTCGGTGTCGCCCGTGCAGGAGACGCCGTCGCTCGAGACACAGGCCGTGGCGTACTGGCCCTGCCGGATCGCTTCAGCCCGAGCGTACTGCAGATCCCCGAGGAGTCCGTTGACCTCCGCGGACATGCGGTAGGAGTTCGTGATGTAGCGGTAGGAGGGCGCGCCGATGCCGAGGAGGATTGCGACGATGGCGACCACCACCATCAGCTCCGTAATGGAGAACCCCCCGTGCCGCCT
>VBAK01000142.1 GCA_005882275.1 Candidatus Segetimicrobium genomatis | reverse complement strand
TTCAGGGCGATGTGCCTCCCGGGCGGGGCAACGATTCACGTCAGCAAGACGCAGCGGGCATTCGGCAGTCGCCATGGGGCCCCCCAATGGGCAGCGATCAACCAGACGTGCTTGGGGGCGGACAGTGCGATTCGGACGATCTGGTACGTTTGGGCCAGCGGAATCGGATGCACCGACCAGGTCAGCCCCGCGTTTGAGCTCACCCAGAGCGTCTGATTTTCCGCGACTGCCCAGACCGTAGGGCTGAGAACATCCCATGCCAGAGAATCGGTGGGGCCCTGTCTGGCGGGAAACGGGCGCGGGTCGCTCCATGTGCGTCCCCCGTTGGAAGACCGGTACGCGAACGGCTTGACCTCGTTTTTCCCATTGCTCAACAGCGCCACCGCGACCCCCGCGCCGCCGTTGAAGAACCTGGGCGGGGAAACCTCGCCCGTTGTCCAGTGGTCGGGCCCCTGCGCCGGCGCAGACAACCACTGCTGGTTCCAGGCGACCCCTCCATCGGTGGTCATATAGAAAATCGGCAGCATGGTCCCGAAGAAGTTGGTCCCTACCCAGCCGTCCTTGGCATCACGGAACTCGATGCCCGTCGTGAACACTGTAGTGAGCCCGCTATGGGACCGCTTGCCGGCCACGGCTTGGGCGAGCTCCGTCCAGTGATCGCCCCCGTCGAGGGTGTGATAGAGAATACTCGACAGGCTGTTCATGCCCGTTCCAGTTCCGACCTGCGCCCAGGCCTCGACCGGGGTGATAAAGCTGCCGGTGCTGCCCTTGTAATCGGCACTCGGCAGGCCGATGGAGTGCCACCGAACGCCCCCGTCTTCTGTGCGCATGATCGTGTTCTGGGCTGTTCCTCCGGTCGTGGGTCCACCGCCCAGCCAGACCACCATGCGGCCCGGCCCGAAGAACCAGAGCCGTCCGACCGACCTGCGCCCGGGGGCCTCCAGCACTTTCTTCCACCGCCGTCCGGGAGCAGAGGTTGTATAAATCGCTGTTCTGTAACTATGAGTTCCACCGGTCACACGAGTGGTCGCAATCGCAAGCCAGACACTGCCGTCGTGTCCTGCGGAGAGCGAGGTGACCTCGCCCGCGGCCGCAGGGAATTCGCAGCGGGTTGTGGTCGGCAGGGCCGGCGCAGCAAAAACGAGCGCACCGGCAATCGCCAGAACGAACGCTTCGGGGATTAAGAATCGAAGACGCGGGCCCATCATATCACGCGCATACCGCGGGGCGGACCTCCGCCGCGAAGCGTTCCAGAGTCTGCACCATCTCGGCCCCCGTTGGGACAGAGAAGTCGAACACAAAGTGGCGGACGCCGGCTTTCACGTACGCCCGGAGGTCCTCCACGATCTGCGCGGGCGAGCCGGTGAGGAGACGCCGGGTTCCTCCCGCCGAGGCGTCCAGTTTCAGCGGCGCCTTGAACGAGATCGTGATCGCATCCGGATCCCGTCCGGCTGCTTCGGCGAGGCCCCGGAGGCGCCCCACCTTCGCCGCCATCTCCGGTGGATCGAGGGTCACCGGCGGCCGAAGGCCGAGCGGGTGCCAGCCGTCCCCGACGTCGACGACCCGGCGCAGCGCCGCCTCGCTGTGGCCGCCGATCCAGATCGGGATGTGCGGCTGCTGGACCGGGTGCGGCCGGACTCCGCCCGCCTCGGCGATCCGCGTGAACCTCCCCTCGAACGTCACGCGGGGGTTCGTCCAGATTTTCTTCATGAGATGAAGGTGCTCCACCATTCTGGCCGACCGGTCTTGGAACGGCACCCCGAGCGCCGCGAATTCCTCACGCCACCACCCGGCGCCCGCACCCAGGATGATCCGCCCCCCGGAGAGATAGTCGGCCGTGGCCAGCGCCTTCGCGGTGACGATCGGGTTGCGATACGGGATGACCAGGACGCTGGCGCCGACCGCGATCCGCTGCGTCACGGTGGCCAAGTAGGTAATGGCCGTCAGCGACTCCAGCCAGGGCTCGTCCGGGCCAAGGGGGAACGCGCCGGTGGCGGAGTAGGGGTACGCCGAACGGCTCTCGACCGGGATGAGCAGGCGGTCCGTCACCCAGATCGAGTCGTACCCGAGCGCCTCCGCCCGCCTGGCCAGGGCCGTGATGGTCTCGCGGTCCGCCAGCGCCCCGCGTCCCTGCAGGGAGAATCCGAATCTCACCGCCATGGCCTCTCATCTTCGCCGCCACAAGGAGGGCCCCCTCGCACAATCGAATGGTGATCGTCGCCCGGCGAAATCGATGACGTCTCGGAAAGCGCGGGGGGGTGAGCGACATGCGGAGAGTGCTGGTGTTCCTCGCGGTCCTGGTGATGGCGCCGGGCATGATGCTGGGCCCGGCGGCCCGAGACGGCGTGAGCGCCCAGGCTCCCGTGAAGGTCGGGGTGCTCCTGCCTCTGAGCGGGAACGCCGGCGCGGCGGGCCAGGCATCCAAAGCGGCGATCGAGGTCGGGGCGCAGGTCGTGAACGAGGCGCATCCGGAGATGCCCGCCCTCCCGCTGGCCGCGGGGGCGGGCCTGCCGAGGCTCGGCGGCGCCAGGATCCAGCTCGTCTTCGCGGACCATCAGGGGAACCCGTCCATCGGCCAGAGCGAAGCCCTGCGGTTGATCACCCAGGAGCACGTCGTGGCGCTCCAGGGCGCCTATCAGTCCTCCGTGACCTTCGCCGCAACGACCGTGGCCGAGCGGAACGAAATCCCCTGGATGGTCGGCGACTCGTCGTCGCCGAAGATCACAGGCCGCGGCTTCAAGTGGGTCTTCCGCACGACGCCGATCGGGCCCGACTTCGCCGCCGCCTACGCGGGTTTTCTCGCCGATGTCAACAAGATGGGGCATCCGGTCAAGACGGTCGCCATCGTCAACGAGAACACGGAGTACGGCACCTCGGTGGGCGGGGGGATCCATGAGCGGATGACGAAGGACGGCTATCAGGTCGTCGCGCAGATCCCGTACAACGCGAACGGCACGGACGTCTCGGCCGAGGTGCTTCAGTTGAAGGAGAAGAATCCGGACGTCGTCATCTTCGTCAGCTATACCTCGGACTCGATCCTGTACATGAAGACCTTCAAGACCCTGAGCTACCAACCCAAGATGGTGATCGGGGACGACTCCGGGTTCTCCGACCCCTCGTTCGTCCAGAGCGTCGGGACGATCGCCCAGGGCGCGATCAACCGCAGCGCCTGGTCGATCGGCAGGCCGGGGAGCGCCACGTACCGGATCAACGAGATGTACAAGGCGAAGACCGGGCGGGATCTCGACGACACCAGCGGCCGCAACATGCAGGGCTTCCTGGTCCTCGCCGACGCCGTCAACCGCGCCGGATCCACCGCCCCGGAGGCCATCCGCAAGGCCCTCGCGGAGACGAACCTCGCGCCGCGGCAGCTGATGATGGGGTACAAGGGCGTCCGCTTCGATGCGACCGGCCAGAACATCCTGGCGTCCACGTACATCACCCAGTTGGTCGGACGCGACTACGTCACGATCTGGCCGGCCTCCGCGGCCCAGCACGCGCTGGACTGGCCGTTTAAGGGCTCGCAGCAATAGGGAGCGGTGGCCACAGCCGCCCAGGTGCTCGCCGGCGGCCTCCTGGTGGGGGCCGTCTACGCGCTGTTTTCTTCGGGCCTGACGCTGATCTGGGGCATGATGAACGTCATCAACTTCGCCCACGGCGACTTCGTCATGGCCGGGATGTACATCGCGTTCCTCGCGGTCGCGTGGCTGCACGCGGGACCGCTGGCGTTTTCCCTGCTGGCCGCCGCCCTCCTGTTCGGGTTCGGGACGGCCGTCTACTACGGGTTGATCCGCCGCGTCATGCGCGGCCCCACCCTGGCGCAGCTCCTGTCCACCTTCGGGCTGGCCCTCCTGGTCCGTTACACCGCGTTTTGGATCTTCTCGGCCAACTTCGTGACGCTCCCCGGCTCGGTCCTGGGAGGCACCGTGAAGCTGGGTCCGATCTTCATCGGGATCCCGCAGCTCGTCGCCGGCGTCGCCGCGCTCGCGCTGACGCTGGGCCTGCACGCCCTGCTCACCCGGACGGCGCTGGGCAGCCAGATCCTGGCGGTCGCGGAGGACCGGCAGGCGGCGATGCTGATGGGGATCAACCCCGACCGGATGCAGGCGCTGGCCTGGGGCATGGCCTCGGCCGCGGCCGGCATCGCGGGCGCGCTGATCGCGACCTTCTACTACATCTCGCCGACCGTAGGGGAATCGCTCGCGCTGATCGCCTTTGTGGTGGTCGCCTTCGGGGGATTCGGGAGCGTGCCCGGCGCGATGGTGGCCGGCCTCCTCATCGGGCTGATCGAGGCGACCTCCGCCTTCTACATCGGCCCGGTGTATCAGGACGTGGTGGTGTACGCGCTCTTCGTGGGGGTCCTCTGGGTGCGGCCCCAGGGGCTGATGGGGCAGCGCGCCTGATGCGGTGGAGGTGGGTGCTCCTCCTCGCGGCGCTGCTCCTGGCCCCGCTGGTGCTGCGGGGCGCGTTCTACGAGCGCACGATGGCGCTCGTGCTGCTGGCTGCGATCTCCGCCTGCGCCTGGAACATCCTGGGCGGGTACGCGGGCCAGGTGTCCTTCGGCCACGCCATCTTCTTTGGCGCGGGCGCCTACGTGCCGCTGCTCCTCTACAGCCGCTGGCAGAGCGCGCCGCTCCTGGGTGTGCCCGCCGGGGTGGCGGTGAGCCTCGGGATCGCTCTGCTGATCGGCATCCCCACGTTCCGGCTGCAGGGCCACTACTTCTCCATGGCGACCATCGCCGTGGCCGAGCTCCTCAGGATCCTCGTGAGCAACTGGCCGTTCCTCGGCGCGGCGGTGGGCCTGCAGGGCCCGGCCGGCGGACGGACCGTCTGGGACCTGTCGTTCCGCAGCTCGGTGCCGTACTACTACATCTTCCTGTTCGTCCTGGCCGTGCTGCTGGCCGCCACCGCATGGATGGAGCGGAGCCGGATGGGGTACTACCTGCGGGCGATCCGGGCCGGGGAGCGGGCGGCGCGCAGCCTCGGCGTCCCCGTGCGGCGGTACAAACTGTATGCCCTGATGCTGAGCGCCGCGTTCACGGCGGTGGCCGGGTCCTTGTACGCGCTGATGATCGGGTTCATCGATCCCGACAGCGGGCTCGGCATCCTCGTCTCCGTGCAGATGGTGATCGTCGCGGCCCTCGGCGGGGCCGGGACGCTGTCCGGTCCGCTCCTGGGCGCGGCCATCCTGGTGCCGCTGCAGACGGAGGCCAACGCCTTGTTCGGCGGCGGGGGCACGGGCCTGACGTACATCTTCTACGGCGGGATCATCCTCGTGTTGTGCCGGTTCGAGCCGGGGGGGCTGTTGGAGTTGTGGCGACGGGTCCTGGCCCCGCGGACCCTCCGGCCGGAGAGGAGCCGGAGCGCCCATCCTGCTTAGCGCGCAGAACGTCTCCAAGTCGTTCGACGGGTTCCCCGCGGTCGCCCAGGCCGACCTGCGGGTGAGAGACGGGGAGATCGTCGGGATCATCGGACCGAACGGCGCCGGCAAATCTACCTTCTTCAACTGCCTCGCCGGCGACCTGCCGCCGACCGGCGGCTCCGTCGTGTTCAACGGCGCGGACGTGACCCGCGCGTCTCCTGAAGAGCACGCCCGGCTGGGCATGGCGCGGACCCACCAGGTGCCGGCCACATTCGAGGAAATGACGATCCTGGACAACGCCATGGTCGGCGCCTTCCTCCGCCATCCGCGCCGGGCCGACGCCCGGGCGGCGGCGTTGCGGGTCCTCGAGTTCACCGGCCTGGGAGCGCTCGCCCTGCACCGGGCCGGCACCCTGGGGACTCCCGGGCGCAAGCGGCTGGAGATCGCCCGCGCGCTGGCGACGGAGCCGCGGCTGCTCCTGCTCGACGAGGCCCTCGCCGGCCTCACACCCTCCGAGATCCAGCAGGCGATCGAGCTCGTGCGCGCCATCCACCGCAGAGGGGTCACCCTGTTGATCGTCGAGCACCTCATGGAGGTGATCTTCACCCTGGCCCCCCGCGTCATCGTGCTCCACCAGGGAAAGATCATCGCCGAAGGCGCGCCCGGGGAGATCGTGAACAACGCGCTGGTCGTCGACGCCTACCTCGGCAAGCGCCGGCCCGGCGGGGGGACTCCGTGACCGGCACGCTGAGCGTCACCCACCTCGAGGTGCGCTACGGCGACCTGGTGGGGGTGGCCGACGTTTCCCTGGAGGTGCGCCGGGGCAGCGTGGTGGCGCTGCTCGGCTCGAATGGGGCGGGGAAGACCACGACCTTGAACGCCATCGCCGGACTCGTGAGTCCCAGCGCCGGCGCGATCGAGTGGAGCGGGGAGCGCATCGAGCGCCTCGGCGCCGCCCGCATCGTCCGGAAGGGGTTGACCCTGTCCCCCGAGGGCTGGCGTCTCTTCACCAAACAGACGGTGGAGCAGAACCTGCGGCTGGGGGCGGTGGCCCTCTCCGATCGCGCGCGCATGCCTCAACTGCTCGACCGAGTGTACACGCTCTTTCCCAGCCTGGCGCAGCGCGCCAAGCAGCGCGCCGGGACGCTGAGCGGCGGCGAGCGCCAGATGCTGGCCCTCGGCCGGGCGCTCATGAGCGACCCGAAACTGCTGCTGCTCGACGAGCCCTCCCTCGGCCTGGCTCCCACCATCGTGGACCTGCTCTACGAGACCCTGCGCCGCCTCCACCGGGATGGGCTGACCCTGCTGCTGGCGGAGCAGTCGGTGCATCTCGCCCTGGAGGTGGCCGACCGCGCCTACGTGCTGCAGACCGGCCGCACCGTGCTGGAAGGGCCCGCCCGGGCGCTCCGGGACGACCCGGAGGTCCGCAATATCTACCTGGGGATCGCAAACCGCCGCCCGTAGCCCATCCCGCAGGAAGGAAAGCACCGGATCCCTTCGCGAACGTCTTGTGCCACGCTTCGGGCGCGGCCGCCTCAAAGGGGGGGACGGGTGGACGATCTCAACGCGTCCAAGGATCGCGTGGGCGCGGAAGTCGACGCGCTGCGGGACGATCTCGTCTCGCTGAGCGCCCGCATCCACGAGCATCCGGAGGTCGGCCTCCAGGAGCATCAGGCGGCCCGCTGGCTCGGCGCGTTCCTCCAGGAGGCCGGATTCACCGTCGAGCAGCCCGTCGCCGGCCTGGAGACGGCGTTTCGCGCCCGGCATCGGGGAACCCACGACCGCCCCCACGTCGCCCTGCTCGCGGAATACGATGCCCTCGCCGGGCTCGGACACGCCTGCGGCCACAACCTGATCTGCACGGCCAGCGTGGGCGCCGCCGCGGCGCTCCGCCGCGCCGTCCCCCGTCTCCCCGGGACGCTGACCGTCCTCGGAACGCCCGCCGAAGAGACCACCGGCGGCAAAGTGATCATGGTCGATCAGGGGGTCTTTTCCGGGATCGACGCCGCCATGATGTTCCACCCCTCGCGCAACAACTGGTGGACGCGGGGCGCCCTGGCCGCGCAGTCGCTGACCGCGGCGTTCCACGGCCGCGCCGCGCACGCCGCGGCCATGCCGGAGGCGGGGATCAACGCGCTCAACGCTTTGCTCCTGACCTACCGCGCGATCGATGCGCTGCGCCAGCACGTGACGAGCGACGTCCGCATCCACGGCATTATCACGCGCGGGGGAGACGCGCCCAACATCGTGCCGGCGTTTGCGCAGGGCGACTTTCTCGTCCGCGCGGGGACCCGTCAGGCCCTCGCGGACGTGATGGCGAAGGTCAGGCGCTGCGCCGAGGGGGCCGCCGTCGCGACCGGCGCGCGGGTCGAGCTCACGGAAGGGCTCGTCTACGCCGAGCGCAACAACAACCGTGTCCTGGCCGGCCTCTTCGCGGAGAACATGCGGCGCCTCGGCGTCGAAGGCGAGCGGCCCCCCGCGCAGGGGGGCGTCGGGTCCTCGGACATCGGCAACGTCAGCATGGTCGTTCCGACGATTCACCCGTACCTCAAGATCGCCGATGATGTCTCGGGCCACACCCCCGAGTTCCGGGAGGCCGCCCGCTCTCCCCGGGGGTACGCGGCGATGCTCCTGGCGGCGAAGGGGCTGGCGATGACGGCGCTCGACGTCATGAGCCGCCCGGGGACCGTGGACGAGATGTGGTCGGAGTTCCGGTCGACCCCCGCACCCTCTCCGTGACCTCGAACCCGGCGCAGGGCCTTCGGCCCAAGTACCTCACCTTCTACGGCGCTCCCCCGTGCGCCCCGGGGGCCGCCCCGGACGCCGATGTGGCGTTCGTGGGCGTGCCGTTCGATCTGGGCACCACGCTCCGTCCCGGAGCCCGCTTCGGCCCGGCGGCCGTCCGCGCGGCGTCGGCCTGGTACCGCTACACCGATGACGATGGCAATGCCGCGGGCGGCTGGTTCGACCTCGACCTCGGGCGGTGGATCCTTCAGGGGGTCACCATGGCCGACTGCGGGGACGTGGAGATCGCCCCCGCGGACATCACGGCGAATCTCGACAGGATCACGGAGGGCGTCGCCGCGATCGTCGGCGCCGGCCGCCTGCCGGTGATCGTCGGCGGCGACCATTCCATCACCTATCCGGCGCTGCGCGCGTTTGCCGGTCGCGGCCCGATCCACGTCGTGCAGTTCGATACGCATCAGGACTTCGTGGACGAGCGGCGGGGGACGCGCCTGGGCCACGGGAACGTCATGCGCCGCGCCTCCGAACTGCCATGTGTCACCGGCATCACCCAGATCGGGATCAAGGGATTGCAGAAGTATCCCGAGCCCCTGTCGGCGGCCCGGACCTACGGGGCGCGCGTCGTGACGGCCTCGGCGCTGCGCCGGGACGGGCCGGAAGCGGCGGCCCGCTGCGTCCCCGCCGGCGCGGCGTGCTATCTCACCGTTGACATCGACGTGCTGGACATCGCCCAGGCGCCCGGGACCGGCACGCCCGAGCCCGGGGGGCTCACGTACCGGGAGCTGTGCGAGGCCGCCCGCGCCGTCGTGAGTCGCGGCCGCGTGGTGGGGCTTGACCTCGTCGAGGTCTCCCCGCCCTACGATTGGGCCGAGGTGACGGCCCGTTCGGCGGCGCGCCTGGTCCTCGACGTCCTCGCCGCCATCTTTGCCAGGGAATCCGGAGGCCGGCCGGTCATCCAGGTCGCCTCAGAGGAGGGGAGAGCATGAACTGGCACGCGCACGACGGGAGGCTGTCCCGGCGGGAACTGCTCCGGGGGGTGGGCCTTGCCGGCGCCGCGTTGGGCATTGGCGGGGCGGAGCTCGAGCGGCTGATCCGGGCGGGACAGGTCATCGCGGCGGGCGACACGCTGGTGGTCGCGCAGGATACCAGCGTCCAGACCTTCGACCCGCAGATCGTGTACGACAACACGGTGCGCATCACCCGCGGGGTGTACGAGACCCTGGTCGCGCTCGACGGGAGCACCCCCAGGATCGTCCCCAGGCTCGCCACCGCCTGGACCGCCGCCCCGGATGTCCGCCAGTGGACGCTGACGCTGCGGCCCGGGGTGCGGTTCCATGACGGCGCCGCGTTCACGTCGGAGGCCGTCAAGGTCACGTTCGAGCGGCTGATCAAGATCAATCGCGGCTTCGCCTATGCCTTCAAGCCGGTCGTCGCGGGCATCGAGACGCCCGACCCCATGACGGTGCGGTTCAACTTGAGCACCCCCGACGCCGCCTTCCTGGCCAAGCTGGCGTCGATTTCGGGCGGCCTGGTCGTGAGTCCGAAGGCCGTCACCGAGCACGCCTCGGGCGACGACCTCGCGCAGGGGTGGCTCCGGGACCATACCGCCGGCACCGGCCCCTACATGCTCGAGCGCTGGGACAAGGGGCAGCAGCAGGTGACGCTCACCCAGTTTCCGGGATACTGGGGCGGATGGAACGGCTCGCACTTCAAGCGCATCATCTTCCAGATCGTGACGGAGGCGTCCACCCAGCGGCTGATGCTGGAGCGGGGGGACGCGGACGTCGCCACCATCGTGGCGCCCGACCTCATCGACGCCCTGGCCAGGCAGCCGGGCATCAAGATCGCGGAACATCCCACCATGCGGATCTTCTACATCGCCATGCACTGCCAGCGCGAGCCGCTCAAGGATCCGAAGATCCGCCAGGCGCTGTCGTATGCCTTCGACTACGAGGGCGCCCGCCAGGCCATCTTCAACAACCGCCTCGCGCCGCTCAACGGTCCCCTGCCCGAGAACGATCCGGCGCACCTCGTCACGCCCAAGCCGTACAAGTTCGATCTGGCGAAGGCCCGGCAGCTGCTGAGCGAGTCGAGCCGCCCGAAGGGGGGATTCACCCTGTCGCTGTTCCTCTTCCAGGGCGATCCCACGTTCCGCAAGGCCGCCGAGATCCTCCAGGCCGGGCTCAGGGAGCTGAATGTCCAGGTGACGATCCAGGAGATGACGTCCTCCGTGCTGCTGGAGAAGGCCGGCAAGCCCGAGACCGCGCCCGATCTGCTGCCCGTCCGCAATTATCCCGACTACGCGGATCCGTCCGCCATGATCGAGGCCACGTTCGGCAAGGACTCCTGGGGGACCGCCGGGTGGAACTTCAGCTTCTACGCGAACGACCGTGTCGAACGGCTGCTGGCGGGCGCCAATGAGATCACCGCGCAGATGCGGCGGCTCCAGATGTTCCAGGAAGCCCAGCTGGTCATTGTGGCGGAGGCGCCGGCGATCTTCATCGGCACCCTGATCAACCGCGTCCCCATGCGCAGCGACGTCCAGGGATTCAGCTACAATCCGCTGCTGGGCAACACGTTCGACCTGTACGGGATCCACAAGGGCTGACCGGCAGCGCTCCAGGTGGCGCAGTACATCCTGAGAAGGCTCGCCCTGCTGCTGCCCCTCCTGCTCGGGGTGAGCCTGCTCCTGTTTGTCCTCACCCATCTGATCCCCGCCGACCCCGCCAGACTGATCGCGGGCGAGCACGCCGGGCCCGAGCAGGTGGCGGCCGTCCGCAAGGCCTTCGGCCTGGACCGCCCCCTCCCCCAGCAGTACCTGATCTATCTGGCGAAGCTGACCCGCGGCGATCTCGGCGTCTCCATGCGCACCAGCAGCGACGTCGGGTCCGACCTGCGCGAGTACTTTCCCGCCACCCTCGAGTTGACCGGGGCGGCGATGATCGCGACGATCGCCATCGGCGTCCCCCTCGGGCTCGTGGCCGCGATCGGGCGGGGCGGTCCGCTCGACCTGCTGGCGCAGCTCGTCAGCCTGAGCGGTCTTTCCTTTCCGATTTTCTTCTTCGGGCTGATCCTCCAGCTCGTCTTCTCCCGCTGGCTGGACTGGTTCCCGTTGGCCGGGCGCCTCGCGACCGGCAACCTGGCTCCGGCGCACATCACCGGCCTCTACGTCGTCGACGCCCTGCTCACCGGCGATTTCGCCACCCTGCGCAGCGCGCTGGTCCACCTCGCCCTGCCCACCCTGACCCTGGCGCTCGCGCTGCTGGCGCTCGAGGTGCGGATGACCCGCTCGACGATGCTGGAGGTGCTCTCCCAGGACTACATGCGCACCGCCTGGGCCAAGGGGCTGGTCCCGTTCACCGTGTACATCCGGCACGGCCTGCGCAACGCCTTGATCCCGATCGTGACGGTGATGGGCCTCCACGCCAACGCCCTGCTGGGCGGCGTGTTCCTCGTGGAGGTGATCTTCGCCTGGCCGGGCCTGGGCCTCTACAGCGTGGAGGGGATTCTGGCCCTGGACTACTCCGCCATCATGGGCACCGCGCTGCTGCTGACGCTCGTGTTCGTGCTGGTCAACCTGGCGGTGGATCTCACCTATGCGGTTCTCGACCCGCGCATCCGGTACTAGTTTTCTCAGCCACTCCATCCGCATGCTGGCCCGCACGCCGGCGGCCTGGGTGGGCGCCGCGATCGTCGCCGCGCTGCTGCTCGTCGCCGTGGTGGGGCCCGCGGTGACGCCGATGAACCCGCTGCGCATCGCCCCGCCGGAGAAGCTCCAGTTCCCGTCGGCGCGGCACCCGCTCGGCACCGACGACCTCGGCCGGGACCTCCTCAGCCGCATCGTCGCCGGGGCCCGCATCTCGCTCAGCGTCGGGATCCTCGTCCTCGCCATCGCGATGAGCGTCGGGGTCGGGCTGGGGCTGCTCGCCGGGTACTTCGGCGGGTGGCCGGACGAGGCCGTCATGCGCACCACCGACGTCTTCCTGGCCTTCCCCCGCCTCGTTCTCGCGATCGCGATCGCCGCCACCCTCGGTCCCGGCCTCTACAACGCCATGGTCGCCGTGGCGCTCTCCTGGTGGCCCTGGTACACGCGCCTCGTCCGCGGGCAGCTGCTGTCGCTGCGCCAGCAGGAGTTCGTGCTGGCGGGAGTGTCGCTCGGGGCCGGGCCCGCCCGCATCCTCCTGCGCCATCTGCTGCCCAACGTCGGCACGACCGTGGTGATCCAGGCGTCCATCGACGTCGGCTACGCCATCCTGTCCACCGCCGGGCTGAGCTTCATCGGGCTCGGCGCCCAGCCGCCGACGCCGGAGTGGGGGTCGATGATCGCGCAGGCGCGCAGCTACCTGATCGATTTCTGGTGGTATCCGACGTTCCCCGGGCTGGCGATCTTTCTCGCCGTCCTGGGATTCAACCTGCTGGGCGATGCGGTGCGGGACGCCTTCGATCCGCGCCTCCGCTCGCTCCAGTAGGCGTCGCTGAACACCGCGGCGGAGCGGCGGCGTGACCCCGGAACGGAAACCCAGTCTCACCCCTGAAGAGGCGAGGCGGCTCCACCATGAGGCGCTGGTGATCGACGCCCAGCAGCCGCCGGTGATCAACGGATTCCTCTACACGGAACGGATGAAGGCGGCGGTGGCCGAGTACGCCCGGCAGGGCCTCGGACGCGACGAGGTCGCCCCCCACATGGCCGCGCTCGCCGCCCAGGAGATTCAGACCTCCGCGGCCGCCCGGCAGCAGTACCTGGATCTCTGGCGGCGGTCCGGCGTGACCGTGGCCTGCGGGACGTTCTCCGGCGCCCACCGGAGCACCGGCGCGTTCGATCGGGCCGTCGAATCGATCGCCCGGGCCTACGCCTTCGCGCACGCGCTGGGCGGGGACCTGGTCATCTGCCGCGATGCCGGCGAGATCGAGCGGACGCACCGCGACCGCCGGCACGGCATCGTCCTCGACTTCCAGAACACGACGCCGATCGGGGACGATCTCGACCGCGTCGGCTACTTCTACAATCTGGGGGTGCGGATGATCCAGCTGACCTACAACCTCCGCAACCTGGTCGGCGACGGCTGCACCGAGGCCCACCAGGGAGGCCTCTCGTACTTCGGCCGGGAGATGGTGCGGTGCCTGAACGCGTCCAGGATTCTCGTCGACGTCAGTCACTGCAGCGAGCAGGTGGGTTGGGACGCCCTCGAGGTGTCGACCGCTCCGATCGTGGTCTCCCATGCCGCCAGCAAGGCCGTCTGCTACCACGACCGCGGGAAGAGCGATGAGCTGGCGAAGGCGATCGCCGGCCGCGGCGGGTTTTTCGGGGTCGTCATCGTCCCGGGGTTCATCGCCGAGTCCACAGAGGCGACCCTGGACGACTTTGCCCGGCACGTCGAGCACCTGGTCGGCGTCATGGGCATCGATCATGTCGGGATCGGCACGGACAAGGCCGGCCCGGGGCCCGGCACCGAGTCGATCGTGGAGTACCCGGCCTCGATGCCCCGGCACCGTCCCGGCTCGTTCGACTGGGCGGGGTTCAGGCTCGAGGAGCACCGCCTCACCCCCGAGTACCACCTCAGGGGATACGACACCTTCGGGGACTGGCCCAACCTCACCGTGCACCTGGCCCGCCGCGGCTTCAACGAGGGGGAACTGCGGAAGCTCCTGGGGTTGAACTTCCTCCGGGTTTTCCGGGACGTGGTCGGGTAAACGCACGATGGACCCATTTCTTCAGGGGCTGCCCAAAGCTGAGCTGCACATCCACGTCGAAGGCGCTCTGGAGCCCGACCTGATGTTCGCGCTGGCCGAGCGGAACCGGGTCGCCCTGCCGTTCCGATCCGTTGAAGAAGTGCGGCGGGCGTATGTCTTTCAGAACCTGCAGTCCTTCCTCGACATCTACTACGCCGGATGCCGGGTGCTGCTCCGCGAACAGGACTTCTACGATCTCACCTGGGCCTATCTCCGGCGCAGCGCCGCCCAGAACGTCCGCCATGCGGAGATCTTCTTCGACCCGCAGTCCCACACCGATCGAGGCGTCCCGTTCGAGGTCGTGATCTCGGGCATCCACCGCGCGCTGACCGACGGCGGGCGCTCGCTGGGGATCTCGTCCAAGCTGATCCTGTGTTTCCTGCGGCACCTCAGCTTCGAGTCGGCGATGGACACCTTCCGGCAGGCTCTGCCGTTCCAGGAGTGGATCGTGGGCGTCGGGCTGGACTCCTCTGAGGTGGGGCACCCGCCGGAGAAGTTCCGGGCGGTCTTCGATGCGGCCCGCGCCGAGGGGTTCCTGACCGTGGCCCACGCCGGCGAGGAGGGGCCGCCGGAGTACATCTGGCAGGCCCTGGATCTCCTCGGGGCGTCGCGCATCGATCACGGCGTCCGGTGCATCGAGGACCCGCGGCTGGTGGACCGGCTGGTCGCCGAGCAGGTGCCGCTGACCGTCTGCCCCCTGTCCAACGTGAAGCTGCGGGTGTTCCGCTCCATGGCCGAGCACAACCTCAAGCGCCTGCTCGACCGGGGGGTGCGCGTCACGGTGCACTCCGACGATCCCGCCTATTTCGGCGGGTACATCGGCGAGAACTTTCAGGCCGCGCAGGACGCGCTGGGGCTGAGCCGGGCCGATGTGCACCGCCTGGCGGGCAACGCGTTCCAGGCCGCGTTCCTCCCCGCCACGGAGCGGCAGCGTCTCGCCGGCGAACTCGACGCCTATATGCAGGCGGCCGGGTAGACCGCTCTCATGTTCCGCCTCCTCTTCTCGGCGCTGATGCTCAGCGCTGAATCGAGGATACGGCGGGTGTGTGCACCCGTCGTGAGCGGGATGTGGAGATATTGTGGAGGGCGGGCGGCTCAGTGGCCCCCGATGAGCTGCCGGAGCGTCAGGATCGCGAGCGCGAGCGTCAGCAGCACCGCGCCCCACCCCACGACATTGGACGGGGCCCCGTTGGTGTGGGTCCCGAGCACCCGGCGGTCGTTCCCCAGGCGCAGCAGCACGAAGAACAGCGGCGGCAGGAGGAACCCGTTGATGATCTGCGACCAGTACATGAGCGTGACCGGGGAGATGCGCAGGAGCCCGATCGCGGCGCCGGTGCCGAGCGCTCCGGCAATGATCAGGTAGAATCCGCGGGCCCGCCAGACCTCCTTGTCCAGCCCTTCCACCCACCCGAAAAGCTCGGCCAGGCTGTACGCGGTGCAGGCGGCCATGACGGGGATCGAGAGGATGCCGCTCACCAGGATGCCGAGCCCGAAGAGCAGCGCCGCGCCCGCCCCGGCCAGGGGGCGCAGAGACAGCGCCGCGTCGTGCACGGTCCGGACGCTCACGCCCTTCCCGTAGAACACGGCGCCGGCGACAAGGATGACGAAGTAGAACACCAGGTTCGCGTAGACCATTCCGGCCGCCGCGTCGACCTGTTCATCGGCCAGATCCTCCACCTTGCGCCGCGCCTCGACCTGCTCGGTGGCCTGCCAGAAGAACATGTAGGGCGTGAGCGTGGCGCCGAGCAGCCCCAGGGCCGCCGTCAGATACGTGGGGGTGAACCGCACCGCGGGGATGAACGTGGCCCGCAGCACCGCGTCCCAGCGGGGATGGACGATGAGTCCCGTGATGATGTACAGGACAAACAACGGCGTCAGCACCAGGAGGAACCGGCTGATCGTCCGGTAACTGGCGAAGATGAGCGCGGCGGCCAGCAGGGCGGCGAGGGGAACGATCCACCACTCCCAGTTGATCCCGGTGAGGAGTTGGACGGCGCTCGCGGTGCCGACGAGGTCTGCGCCGATGGTGACGACGTTCGACAGGACGAGCGGCCCGATCACGGCGGCGGCCACCCCGCGGCCGTAGCGGCCACGGAGGACCCGCCCGATCCCCCGCTTGGTGACCACCCCGAGCCGGGTCGACATCTCCTCCAGGTAGTAGAGCATGGGAGTCGACAGCAACAACAACCACAGGAGCCCCGCGCCCGTGGTCGCCCCGACCTGAATATAGGTGACGATCCCGGCCGGGTCGTTGTCCGCGGCCCCCGACACGACCCCTGGGCCCATGACCTGGAAGAACTGCCGCCACGTCCGGCGGTGATGGTGGACGTGAGGTGGGCGCTCGTCCGGGGCGTGCCGCCCTCCCGCGGGTCTCTCCGGCGCCGTCACGGCCAGGCGAAGAGCGGCATCCCCAGGGACGATGCGTCGACCTCGATCCCCAGCCCGGGACCATCCGGCGGCGCGCCGGTCCCGCGCGCCGACCGGGGACGGTGTCCGGCGATATGCTCCTCCACCCAGTCGTTCATGAACGACACGGTGAACAGCATCTCGGGCGGGGTACTGCCGGCCAGGTGGCTGATCGCGGCCGTGACGATGTCCCCGCCCCAGGTGTCCTCGATCGTCATCCGCACGCCCAGCGCGGCGGCCAGGTCTCGGATCAGCTTCGCCCTGGTGAGCCCGCCCACTTTGCTGATCTTGAGGTTGATCGCTTCCATCGCCCCGGCCTGGAAGGCGCGCAGGAGGGAGTGGACGTCGGTGATGATCTCGTCGAGCACGATGGGGAGCGTGGTGCGGCGGCGGATGTAGAGGCATTCCTCGAGCGTCGGGCACGGCTGCTCGAGGTAGACCCGCGGCAGCGGCTCGAGAAGCCGGGCGCCCACCGTCGCGTCCTGCAGCGTCCACCCGCCGTTGGCGTCGGCGATCACCATGTCGGCCTGATCGGTCACCCCGAGCACGGCTTCGACCCGATCGCGGTCGGCGTACGGATCATCGCCGATCTTGAGCTGGAAGCGGTGGATGCCCTCCGCCCGCCTCGCCCGCGCGTACGCGGCCATCTCCTCCGCGGCGCCGAGCGGCACCGCGATATAGAGCGGAAAGCTGGCCTGTCGGAGGCCGCCGAGCAGGACGGCGATAGGACACCCCGCCGCACGGCCGAGCAGATCCCAGCAGGCGATGTCGATGGGGCTCTTCGCGTACCCGTGACCCCGCAGGGCGGCGTCCATCCGGTCGTTGATGAGGCCCAGGTTGCGGGGGTCGAGGCCCACCACGGCGGGAGCCAGTTCCCGCAGCGCGGCCCGCGCGCCCTCGGCGAACGCGGGCAGGTAGGCGGGCCCCAGGGGGCAGACCTCCCCCCAGCCGGTCAGGCCGTCATCGGCGGTGAGGCGCACCACGGTGCTTGGAAGCCCCGTGACCACCCGCCCCCCGGACATCACGTAGCTGCCGTGCACGTAGTGCAGATCGTAGCCGAAGACCTCGATCCGCGTGATCTTCACGTCGCCGGCGCTCCAGGCCGCCCCCCGCTCAGGCTCGCGCCTTCACGCTGTACAATTCCTGGAGCTTTCGTGGAACTCCCGCCTCGCGCAATCGGCGGTGCGGCAAGGGAATTGGGCTCGGCCGCGGCGAAGACCGAGTCGCTGTCTCCTCGTCGTTGTTTCCTCGAGTGTGACGGAGGTGGCTCTCATGGAGCCCGCAATGCTTGACGCGCTGCAGGTCAGGATTGGCAAGCTCGAGCGGCTGATGAAACTGATGACGATCGCCTTGGTGTTTGCGACCATCCTGTTGACCGTTCTGACGCTCACGTTGCGGCAGGTGACGTCGTACCGTGTGCTGCGGAGCCGGGGGATCGATATCGTCGACAGCGCGGGCCACCATCGCCTGCGGATGGGCATGACGCGCGACGGCGCCTCCGTGCTCAGGATTTACGATGGGACGGAGAAGGAGCGGCTGGGCCTGTTCGTGGCCCGCAGCGGAGCGACCGGGATCGTCCTCTTTGGCGCGCAGGAGCAGCAGCGAGCGGCGCTGTCGGTCCTCCCTGCGGGCATGCCCGAGTTCCGGCTTCACGACAACCACGGCCAGGAGTTGTTCGCGGCGCCCTGAGGCCTCCTGCGCCACCGGCCGCCGGGATCAGGTCGCAATGAGCGGGATGGCGGCGAGCGCGGCCGCGATCCCGACCGCCTGGGTCCTGGACACGCGTTCCCCCAGAATCAGGCGCGCCAGCAACACGGTTGCGGCCGGGTACAGCGAGGCCAGGATGGACGCGACGTCGAGGCGTCCTCCCTGCCTGGCGAGCACAAAGAACGCGTTGCCTCCGGCGTCCAGGACGCCGGCGAGCGCGGCCGGCTGAAGAAGCGATAACTGCGACAGCCGCAGTCTGCCCGCGCCGCGGGCGCTCGCGAACATCGAGAGCAAGGACGCGACCTTCGCCGCGGCGAGCGGCCAGAACACCGCCGGCGCCTGCACCTGGCCAATACAGATCAAGAATCCTCCGAATCCCACACCGGCGAGCAGTGGCAGACCCAGGCGTTCCGGAGATCCGCCCGCTCCCTCCGGTCGTGAGATCAGCCAGATCCCGCCGAGCGCGAGGCCAAAGCCGGTGAACTGGAGCGGCGAGGGGAGGCCCTGTGAGAGCGCGGCGAAGCACACCGGCAGCGCCGCCGCGAGCACGGCGGTGACCGGCGCCGCGGTTCCCATCCGGCCCACGGCGAGCGCGCGGTACAGGGCGGCGACGCCCAGGGCGCCGAAGACGCCCGAGACGGCGCCCCATCCCAGCGCCGAGGCCGGCGGGAACGGCTCTGCGCGCGCGGCCGCGAGCGCGGCGAGCGACACGACGCCCGCCGCCTGCGACACCAGGCCCACGGTGTAGACATCCGTCCTGCGGGCGGAGACTCCACCGGTGAAGTCACCCGCGCCCCAAGATGCGGCGGCCGCCAGCCCGAAGGAGACGGTGGCCAGCGGCGGGCCCACGCGATACGCGCCCCGGTCGCCGACCTTAGGGACGGACCTGCGCGGGCTCGCGGACCCGGCCGCGCGCGACGAGGTAGTCGACGAGCGCCGCGTAGGGGTCGAACCCCACCACGCGCACCGCGTCGGTCACGAAGTTCGACAACGCGTTGATGTCGTAGTAGTAGACGTGCCCGTCCCGATCGTTGATGAGATACTCCACTCCCCCGAGATCGAGCCCGGCCGCCGCGGCGATCGCCAGCACGTCTCGAACCATCGCGTCCGGCGGCGTATAGCCTTCGGCCCGCAGCGCGATTTTGGGGAGGTCGGCGGGGCACAGGTCCGCGGGGTTCGCGTCGGGGTGGCAGATATCGGCCGGGCAGAGGTTGAACCCCGCGTTGGGGTTCGGGTACACCTTGATCGCGTACAGGAACCGGCCGTCCAGGATCTCGACGCGCACGATGTGCCCGTCACGGGCCGGGAGGAACTCCTGAACCAGCGCGATGTGGTTGATCCCCAGGGACAGGGCGCCTTCCGCCGCCGCTCCGCGGAGGGTCTCGGGCGTCTCGAAGCGCTGCATGCCGGCGCCGCTGCCGCCGATGTTCGGCTTGACGATGACGGGAAAGCGGAACCCGGCCGCCGCGGCCGGAGCCTGCGACGGATGGTTGATGACGCGGGTCCGCGGAGTCCGAAGGCCCAGCCGCTGCAGCAGCAGCGACTGCGCGACCTTCGAGGTCTCGAGGGCGAAGGCGGCCGTCCCGTTCACCACGTCGGCGCCGGTGGATTCCAGGTAGCGGAGCAGTTCGTGGGCGTAGGCGATCGCCTGCCCGTGGCCCCGCAGGTAGGCCGAGGGGCTCATGCGGTTGAGCACCAGGGACCAGGGGACGTCCCGGCGCTCGGGGTCGAAGGTGTGGGCGGAGACGTCGATGCGGTCGTACGGGAGGCCGCGGCGGTCCAGCTCCGCGAACAGGGGGCCAAACCACTCCGGGTGCTCATAGACAACGCCAATGCGAGGCTGTTGTGTCCTCATCGTGATCCTCCTCGGTTGTTGAAACGCTGGGTGACGTCGGGAAGCGGAGGCGGAGGCGGACTACCTCCGCGGAGGACAGATGCACTCGCGCGGGCGCTGGCTGAAGGGACGGGTCACAATCATTCCACAGGCGATCGTATCAGAAGAGGCGGCCCTGCCGCAAGCGCCGCGGCCCGTCGGGTCCGGCGTTCGTGAGCAGCCTGCTCACGCCGCGAACCCATCGAGCCGGTCGATATCATGCGCGGTGATCGCAAAATCAAACACCCGGGCGTTCTCGTTGATCCGGTCTCTATGCTGAGACTTCGGCAGGACCACGGTGCCTTTTTGCAGCGCCCATCGGATGAGGATCTGCGCCGGGGACTTGCCGTACTGTTGGGCGATGGCCCGAAGCCGGTCGTCCTGGAGCCTCGCGCCTTTCGTCAGCGGACTGTAGGCCTCGACGACGATGCCGTGGGTGGTGCAGAACTCGAGAAGCTTCGGATCAAAGCCGAACGGGGAACATTTCACCTGGTTGACCGCGGGAGGCGTGGTGGCAATGCGGAGGATCTGGGAGAGCTGACCGATGGAGTGGTTGCTCACCCCGATCGCTTTGCAGGCGCCTCCCGCGTAGAGCTCTTCCATCGCTTTCCAGGTTCGCGTCACCAGGCCCGGCGTGGGCCAGTGCACCAGATACAGATCGATGTGCCCGACATCGAGTCTGCCGAGGCTGGAGTCAAACGCTTTCCGAATGTTCAGCTGATCCGTCGGCCATAATTTTGTCGTCACCCATATCTCTGCGCGGGGAATCCCGCTGCGCCGGATCCCTTCCCCGACCCCTTTTTCATTGCCGTAGATCTTTGCGGTATCGACGTGCCGGTAGCCGGCGTCGAGCGCCCAGGCCACCGCGTCCGCGGTCGGCTTCCCGTCGGGGATCTGCCACACGCCCAATCCCAGCAGCGGGATGGCTGTGTTGTTGTTGAGGCGCGCTCTGGATTGCAGCGTCAGCTGACTACGCTCCCGTCGACGCGGCCTCCGCGGGGCGCGCGGGTCCCCTGCGCGCGGCCGCGCTGCGCTCCAAGGCGAGGAGGCGCTGCTTGCGCTCGACCCCCCAGCGGTAGCCGCCGAGGCCGCCGTCTTCCCTGACGGCGCGGTGGCACGGGACCACCACGGAGACCGGGTTCGTCGCGCACGCCCGGCCGACCGCCCGCGCCGCGCCGGGCGCGCCGAGGCGCCGGGCGATGTCGCCATAGGAGCGCGTCGAGCCGTACGGGATCGCCCGCAGCTCGTCCCAGACGCGCCGTTGGAAGGCTGTGGCCTGAACGTCCAGCGGCAGATCCAGGCGGGGGGAATGGCCCTCCAGGTGCCGCACGAGCGCGCCGATCCAGCGATCGGCGTCGCCGCCGCCCCGGCGGATCTCCGCGGCCGGATACTCCTCGGCGAGCGCGGCCTCGAGCGCCCGGTCGGAGTCGCCCAGGTAGACCGCGCAGACGCCGCGCGGGGTCGACGCGACGAGCACGCGCCCCAGCGGAGAGTCCGCGATCGCATACCCGATCCGCATGCCCTGTCCGCCCCGCCGGTACGTCGCCGGGGTCATCCCGAGGCGGCCGGGCGCCCGCTCATACAGACGGCTGCTGGATCCATACCCTGCGTCGTACAACGCTCGTGTCACGGTCTCCCCCTCTCTGAGCCTTCCCTTGAGCCGGTCCAGCCGTCTCGCGTCGGCGTACTGGCGCGGCGTGATCCCGAGGACGCGCTTGAACGTCCGCCGAAGCCGGTGCGGGTTCAGGCCGGCGTCCGCGCCGATCCCGGCCAGCGAGGCGAGCGAGACCGTGTCCTCGAGGTGCGCATCGATGTAGCGGCACACCCGCCGGACCAGCGCGGCCTGGGCGGCCCCGGCGGCTTCGTCCCGGGGACGGCACCTCCGGCACGGGCGGAATCCCGCCCGCTCCGCCGCCTCCGGCCTCGGGAAGAAGACGACCTGCTCACGCCGGGGTTTGCGGGCCGCGCAGGTCGGCCGGCAGTAGATGCCCGTGGAGCGGACGGCGTACACGAACATTCCGTCCGCGGCCGGCTCCCGGCCGACGACCGCCCGCCAGTAGCGGTCGCCGGTGCCGCCTCCCAAGCCGTTGTGGACCTGCAGGTGTCGCGTCATCGCCATTGCTCCTGCCACGACAGTACGGGATTTCCAAGGAGAAGTCTATCCGCTTCTGGCATCAAACACAAACCTCGTCGCGCGGGCCGTGCGGACCACCCGCCGGTCGGGCTAAAACACCCGGCCGCCATCGGGGACCGCGCGCTCGGCGGCGAGCAGCACCACGCGGCCGGCGTCGTCCGGGACGCCGAGCACCAGCACCTCGGAGGTGAACCCCGCGATGCGGCGGTCGCCCAGGTTCATCGCCGCGATGACCTGCCGCCCGATGAGATCCTCGACGCGATAGAGATCCGTGAGCTGCGCGCTGGACGCTTTGACCCCGGCCGGGCCAAAGTCGATCCAGAGCTTGTAGGCGGGCTTTCGGGCCCGCTCGAGCGGCTCGGCCCTGACGACGCGCCCGACCCTCAGCTCCAGGACGTGAAACGCTGCGAGCGGTTCCATGCGCTCCACCCCGCACCCGGTCAAGTGCGGCGGCCCCGCCGCCGCTGTGCTCACTCCTGCGCAGACGCTGCCGTTGTCGAGGACCTCCCGATCGGCATGGCGCCGGGTTTGGTGCATTCGGTTCAAGTGTATAATAATATTCACGATGCCCCTGCCCCGATCGCCCTCGGGGATCCCGGTGGCGCGCCTGAGGGCGCTCGCCCGCGCGCTCGCCTGGGCGGCCGTGCTGTTGCTGGCGCCGGCCGTCCCGCCGTTGGCGTCCGTGCCATCGCTCTCGCTCCCCCCCGCCGCCCGCGCCGCAGCGCCGCCGCGGGTGGCCATCGTCTTCGAGCACGCCGGCGCGAGCCTCGCGGATCTGGCGCCGATCTACCGGATGCACGAGCCGTTCGGCCTGGGGATCTTTCCGCACAAGCGCTACTCGGCGCAGATTGTCCGCGACGCGCTGGCGCACGGCCTGGTCCCCATCCTGCACCTGCCCATGGAGGCCCGCAATCCCGCCGACACGGCGCCGGTCGCCGGGGCGGTGTGGGTGCGGATGACGGACGGCCAGATCACGCGCATCGTCGAGGACGATCTGGCGAGCGCCCCCGGGGTCGTTGGGGTCAGCAATCACGCCGGGTCGCGGGCGACGGCCGACCCGCGCGTCATGGCCGCGGTGCTGCGCACGGTGAAGGCCCGCGGGCTGTGGTTTGAGGAAAACCGGACCACGCCGTCGTCGGTCGCCTCGGATGTGGCGGCCCGCCTGGGCGTGCGCCGGGTGCTGATCACGACCTATCTCGACGATCCCCCGGTGGACATCGAACGGAAGGTGCGGGCGCTCATCCCGATCGCGCAGCGGCAGGGCGCGGTGCTGGCCGCGGCCCACATCACCACCGGGACCCCGCAGGTGGTCCTGCGGCTGCTGCCGGAGTTCCGGCGGGCCGGGATCGTCTTCGTTCCGATCACCGAGTTCCTGCCCCGGTAGATGCGGATTTTACAGGTTCTTTACCGCAGCATGGTAGGCTCCCCGTGCGTGTCACCGCGGAGATCCGCGAGGAGGAGGGGAAACCGTGAGATTCCGAATTCCTGCCGCCGCGATACTGGCAGGCGTCCTGCTGTTCGGTTTGAGCGCCGGGTCGCCGGCGAAGACGAGGCGCGTCATCCCCATCGTCCTGAGTTCGTTCAAGTTTGAGCCGAGCCTGTTCTTTGTCAACGAAGGGGATACCGTGGTCCTGCAGCTCGAGAACGTCGCCACGGATCGGCCGCACGCGTTCAACTCCGCCTATCTCTCGACCGTGGACGTTCAGGTGAGCGGCCAGGGCAAGCAGGGCGTGACGACCGACGGGACCAAGTATATCCGGCTCGAGCCCGGGGAAAAGGCCGAGGTCACGTTCGTCGCCAAGGGGCGCGGCCAGTACGGGTTCGTCTGCAACTTGTACAACCACGCGGCCCGCGGGCAAACCGGCGCCTTCGTGATCTGGCCGGCCGGCTATCACCTGCCCGCACGATAACCCCGGCCGCCCGGCGCCGGCGGCCCCCGGTCCGCGAAGCATTGCTCTGCCGGAAGGAAGTGCGGCCGGCGCGGTTTAATGAAGTTCCCGACTCGTCCAGTCATCATAAACTGTTGATCTCGAGCGGGGGGAAGCGTGCCCAGGCTCTCCTTAGGGCAGCGGCTCAAACGGGCCCGGCTGGCGGCAGGGCTCACCCAGGAATCGCTGGGCAGGCCTGAGCTGACGAAAGGGTTCATCAGCCTTCTCGAGCACGACCGCGCCAAACCGTCGGTCGCCACGCTCGTCCGGCTGGCGGCGCGGCTCGGGCAGCCGGTGTCGTATTTCCTCGACGCCGAGGAGACCGTGTCCGGCAAGTTCCTGGCCGTGCTGGCGAGCCGGGGACGGAGCGAACTGAGCCGGCGTCAGTTCGAGGCGGCGCGCGGCGTGTTTGCGGAGCTGGGGGACCTCGCTCGGGCGTGCCGGAGCGACGCGATGCAGATGCACGCCGAGCTGGGGATGGGCGAGGCGGAGTTGGGGCTGCGGCAGTTCGACGCGGCCCGGCGGCGCCTGGGCGCCGCGCTCGCGGCGGGGCGCGCCGCGGAAGATGCCCTGGTGGAATGCCGGGCGCTGCATGGGCTGGCTGCGGTGGAGCTTCACCTGGATCACTTCCCGCAGGCGATGGCCCTGGACAAGGAGGCCCTCGGGGTCCTGCCGAGGCTCGGGGACGCCGAGCCGCTCCTGGCCGGCGAGATTTCCCTGCATCTCGGGACCGTGCTGGGGCGGATGGGCCACGTCGACGAAGCGGTGGAGGCGTACACGCAGGCGCGGCAGAGGTTCGAAGGGGCATCCCGGCCGGAGCGGGTGGGCGAAGCGCTGATGGGCCTCGGGAACGTGTTGAGCACGGGCGGCGATCTGGAAAGCGCCCTCGGCTTGTACGAGCGGGCGCGGGCGCTGTTCGAGCAGCATGAGGATCTGCAGGCCACCGGGCGCGCGCGGACGAGTCTGGGCATGCTCCTGATGCAGACGGGCCGGCCGCAGGATGCGCTCGAGCACCTGCGCGCCGGCCTGGCGATCACGCAGCGGCTTGAGGACGCGGTCGGGGAATGCCGCACCCTGACCGACCTGGCGCGGTGTTATGTCATGTGCGGCGACCGCCAGCTGGCCGCGGAGTATGCGGCCCGGGCGATCGCGCGCAGCCGCGACGTCGGGCAGCCGGACGAAGAGGCGCGCACGCGGATCGTGCTCGGGATCCTCGCCGCAGAACGCGGGGATATCCCGGCGGCCGAGCAGGAGATGCTGGCGGCGGCGCAGCGCTGCCGGCGGTCGGGGATGATGCCGGAGCTCGTCACGATCTATCACGCGCTGGGGCGCCTGGCCGGGCGCCAGGGGCAGTACAAGGAGGCGACCGCGTACCACGAGCAGGCCTTTCAGACGCTGCGCGCGATGAAGTCGACCGATGTGATGGCCGCGCTCCACCTGACCGATCTGGTGGGCGTTGCGGCGGAGGCCGCGCTGGGACTTCACCCGTCCGGATAGGCCGGGCGCGTTTCACGCCTCGCCGTCCCGCGCGGGCCTGAGCCGGCGCCGGCGCTGTGCGTTCCACTATCGAACGCGCGTTTGCCCATGAGGACGCCATTGCGACGGCCTGACCGCCGGAACGGCTTGCAGCCGTTCCCCTCCGGGTATACAATCCACGGTGCCGCGATGCGGCGCCGGAAATAACGCTATTTTTGCGATTCGGTATTCAATTCGTGACTGTGATTCGTGCGCTTCGCCGGCCAACGGAGGGATCCCAAGGTGCGACCTTACTGGAGGGGACACATCAGCTTCGGCCTCGTCACGTTCCCGGTCAAACTGTACACCGCCACGGAGCAGAAGGATGTGCGCTTCCGTCTCCTCCACAGCGAGTGCAAGACGCCGATCAAGAACCAGCGGTACTGTCCCTTCCACGATAAGGTCATTGACTGGAAGGACGTCGTGCGGGGCTATGAGGTCAGCAAAGGCAAGTTCGTCACCGTCGCCGACGAGGAGCTCGAGAGCATCCCGCTCACCGACACCAGCCACAGCGTCAACATCGCGGGATTCGTGCAGCTGTCCGAGATCGATCCGATCTACTACGAGCACTCGTACTATGTCGCGCCCGACGAAGGCGGCGCCAAGGCGTTCCTGCTGCTCCGGGATGCCCTGCAGGAGGTGCAGCGCGTCGCGGTCGGCCAGGTGGTGATCCGCGAGAAGGAATATCCGGTGGCCCTGCGCCCCTACGAGGGCGCGATGGTCATGGAGACGCTCTTCTACGCCGACGAGGTGCGGGCGCTCTCGGCGCTGGAGGAGCTTCCCGTCCAAACCAAGGTCCACCCCAACGAGCGCAAGATGGCGATGCAGCTCATCGAGAACCTGGCGATGGAATTCAAGATCGAGGAGTTCCGGGACGAGTACCGCGAGAAGCTGCTGGCGATGCTCAAGGCCAAGGGTGAGGGGCAGACCGTCGAAGCCCCCAAGGCGGCGGCGCCCGGCAAGGTGATCGACCTCATGGAGGCCCTCAAGCGCAGCGTCGAGCTGGCCCAGGCCCAGGGGCCGCGCGGGCGGGGCGGGCGCGAGCGGCGGGCGGCCGCCGCGGCGATGAACGAGCGTCCCCGCTGACGCCGTCCCCCGCGGCGGGGGTGGCGCGGTCCCCCGGCGCGACCATCGCCGACACGCTCCGCGGTCTAGAATTTCAACTCTTTGTGCGCCGTATCAACGAAGTCGTTCGTGAACGCCTCGACGGGATTGACCCGGCCGGCGTTCGCGACCACGGTTTTGTCGAACGACGACAGCACCTTGGCGATCGTCTCCAGCCCGACCAGTGGAATCCGGCCGTCCGGCGAGAACATCTCGAGGTTCTCCTTCAGCGAGGCCACGTACAGGGCGCTGTCCGCCTGTAGGAACCGCTCCGGCATCTTCTCGGCGATCTGCTCCGCGGGGTGCGTTTTGATCCAGCGCAGGGCCCTGACCGAGGCGGTGGCCAGCGCCTGGATCGTCCTGGGGTTCTTCGCGATGAAGGCGGGGGTGGCGTAGAGGCCGCCGGCCGGATACGGTCCGCCGAACACGCGGAGCGTGCCGATCGTGGTCCGGGTATCGGCCAGGATCTGCGCGTCGCCGCTCCTGGTCAGGATCGTGATCGTCGGGTCGACGTTGACCAGGGCCTCGACAACGCCGCGCCGCGCCGCCGCGACCGCGGTGGCGGCGGTGCCGATGCCGATGTACGACTCCTGATCGACCGGGACCCCGTTCCTGGCCAGGAGATACTGGGCGAAGAAGTGCGTGCTGCTGCCCGGCGCCGTCACCCCGATCTTGGCGCCCCGCAGGTCCGCGATCGTCTTGATCCCTTTCGCCTGCCCGGCCTTCGTCACCGCCAGCACCAGGCCCGGGTACCGGTCGTAGAGGACGAACATCCTGATGCTCTTGCCCTGGGCCTGCATCTCGATCGTGTGGTCGATGAACCCGCACACCACGCTCGCGCTGCCTCCCAGCAGGGCTTCGAGGGCCCGGGCGCCGCCGGCGACGTCCACGATGTCGACCTCGACCCCCGCGTCCTTGAAATAGCCCAGCTGCTGCGCCAGCGTCAGCGGGAGATAGACGTACAGCGCCTGACCGCCCACCGCCACGGTCAGCTTCGGCGTCTCGACCTGCGCGCGTCCGCTCCCGGCCAGCGCCAGCAGCAGCGCGCCGATCCCGGCCGCGACCGCGAGTCCTCTCCGCATTCCCGCACCTCCCCTAGGCTCTCTCCGCGTGCGCGGCCGCCGGCTTCCACGCGAGCAGCCGCCGCTCCACCAGGGTGACCAGCATGTCCACCGCGATCGTGAACGCCGCGAGCACGGTCATCCCCGCGAAGACGCCGGTGGTGTCGAACGTCCCCTCCGCCTGCGCGATCACGTACCCGAGGCCCCGCGCCGATCCAAAGTACTCGCCGACCACCGCGCCGACGAGCGCCAGGCCCACGCTGGTGTGCAGGCTGCTCAGGATCCACACCAGCGCGGAGGGGAGCAGGACGTGCCGGATGAGATCCCGCTCCGTCGCGCCGAGCATGCGGGTGTTGTTGAGGAGGTTGGCGTCGACTTCGCGGATTCCCTGGTACGTGTTGAAGAAGACGATGAAGAAGACCAGGGTCACGCCGAACGCGACCTTGGACAGCACCCCCAACCCGAACCACAGGGTGAAGATCGGCGCGAGCACCACGCGCGGCAGCGCGTTGGCGATCTTCAGGTACGGGTCGAAGACGCCCGACAGGGCGGGGTTGCGCGCGAACGCGAAGCCCAACAGGACCCCGAGCCCGGCACCGATGAGGAAGGCGAGCACCGTCTCCAGCGCCGTGGTCCAGAGATGGCGGTAGATCGACCCGGTCGCAAACCACTCCGCGATCCGGGCGGCGATGTTCGACGGACGGCTGAAGAAGAACGGATCCACCCATCCCCACCGGGTGGCGATCTGCCACGCCGCGATGAGCGCCACGAAGAGGCCGGCCTGATACGGGAGGAGCCGGAAGCGCCCGGAGATCACGCGGTCCCCCCGCGGGCGCGGGCTCCTGCCTGGTCGGCATAGGCCCGCAGAACCTCGCCGCGAAGCTGCGCCCAGATCGTTCGGTAGACTTCGCGGAAGGCGGGGTGCAGGCGCACCTCGGTGACGTCCCGGGGGCGGGGCAGCGTGATCGCATGTGTCCCGATCACCCGGGTCCCCGGACCGGCGGCGAGGACGAGCACCCGGTCGCTGAGCGCGATGGCTTCCTCCAGGTCGTGGGTGACGAACACGATCGTCTTCCGTTCTTCCTGCCAGAGGGTCAGCAGGTCGTTCTCCATCAATTCGCGCGTCTGCACGTCGAGCGCGCTGAAGGGCTCGTCCATCAAGAGGATCGCCGGCCCCACGATCAGGCTCTGCGCCAGCGCCACGCGCTTGCGCATGCCGCCGGACAGCTGATGTGGGAAGCGGTCCTCGAACCCTGCCAGCCCAACGCGCGCCAGCCACCGGCGGGCTTCCTCGGCCGCGCGCCCTCGCGGCCAGCGATGGAGGAGCGGCCCCAGCATCACGTTCTCCAGCGCGGTCTTCCACGGGAGCAGGACGTCCTGCTGAAAGAGGTAGGCGGCCTGCCGGTTGAGGCGCTCGAGCGGGGCGTTGAAGCTCAGGATGCGCCCGCTCGTGGGGCGGAGCAGCCCCGCGGCCAGGCTCAGGATCGTGGACTTCCCGCAGCCGGTCGGTCCGACGATCGCCAGGAATTCTCCGCGCGCCACCGCAAACGAGACCCGGTCGAGCGCCTGGTACGTCGCGCCGCCGGCGATCGCGAACTGCCGGCTCACCTCCTCCAGCGCGAGCGCCGGCCCGGTCTGATCCGAGGCTACTTCCAGGTCGCGTACAGCGCGGCCCACTTCTCGTTGGGTGTGACCGTCACGCCCTCCAGGTGGCTGCTTGTCACCATGTAGAAATCCTGGCTCCACAGGAAGATCCACGGCGCGTCGTTCCAGATCAGCTCCTGCGCCTCCTTGTAGATCGCCTGCCGCTTCTTGGGGTCCGGAGTCGACTGGCCGGCCAGGACCAGTTCGTCCACCTTCTGGTCTTTGTAAAACGACGACATCAGGCCTTTGGGCGGCCACTGCCCGGAATAGAACTGGCCGAAGAGCACGCCGTCCGCATCGAGGTACTGCGTGGCCCACCCCAGGACGAACATCTGCAGCGGGGTCCGCTGCAGCGGGGTGACGAGCGTCTGGACGTAGGTGGGCCAGTCGGTGGTCGAGATCGTCGCCCGGATCCCGACATTCGCCAGCTGCGCGGCGACGCCTTGGGCGACCTGGTAGTCCTGGATGTACCGCCCGGTCGGGCTGAAGAAGTTCACCGAGAACCCATTGGGGAAGCCCGCCTCGGCGAGGAGCGCCTTGGCCTTGACCGGGTTGAACGGCCACCCGCCGGGCTGGATCTTCGTATAGCCGAACAGCAATGGGGTGGTCGGGCTGTCGAGGATCGTCCCGAGGCCGAACAGGATGCTCTGAATGATCGCCTTCTTGTTGACCGCGTAGTTGAGCGCCTGGCGGACCTTCACGTCTTTGAACGGTCCCCACTGGTTGTTGAGGCCGATGAAGATGTCCCGGTCGCTCGCCCCCTGGACCACCTTGAGGCTCGGATCCTTTCGCAGGGCGGGCACGTCGGGGGCCGGCGGCTCGAAGGCCATCTGGATGTCCCCGGCCCGCAGCATCGTCTCGCGGGTGCCGGCGTTCGGGACGACTCTGAAGGTGACCTCGTCGAAGGAGGGTTTCCGGCCCCAGTAGTTGGGGTTCTTGACCACGGTGATGTGGTCGCCGTGCACCCATTCCTTGAACCGGTACGGACCGCTGCCGGCGTCGACGGGCCCGAGGGGGATCTTGTCGTTGCCGATTTTCTTCACGGCCGCCGGCGAGAGGATGTGGGCCACGCCGGAGGCCAGGCGCAGAAGGAACGTCGGGCTGGGCTTCTTGAGGTGGAGGGTGATCGTGTAGGGATCCGGGATCTCGATCCGGCTCAGGTCGATGTCGGTGAAGTAGTAGCGGTTCGGGTTGCGGACGGCGGGATCGAGCTGGCGCTCGACGTTGAACTTCACCGCCTCGGCGTTGAAGTCGGTCCCGTCCTGGAACTTGACGTCGTGCCGGAGATTGAACGTGTATGTGAGCCCGTCCCCGCTCACCGTCCACGAGGTGGCGAGCTGCGGGGTCACTTTCGTGAACTGGGGCTGCCCCGGCTGCAGGCCCGAGCGCTCGTCCTCGGGCCACAGCAGCGAGTCGAACATGTAATCCTGCATGTTGGCGACCGTGGTGGTGGTCTGCCCCTCCGGGTCCAGCGTATCCGC
>VBAK01000021.1 GCA_005882275.1 Candidatus Segetimicrobium genomatis | reverse complement strand
CGCTCCTGCCGGTCGGCGGACAGATCGCGCCCAACCCGCCACCCACCCTCACCGAGGGCTACGTCACCTCGAGCCACCTGAGTCCCGAGCTCGCGATGCCGATCGCACTCGCGATGCTGAAGGGCGGCTCGCAGCGCACGGGCGAGGAGGTGCGCGTGCATCATCTGCGGACGAGCATCGCCGCGCGCGTGACGCAGCTGCCGTTCGTCGACCCCTCCGGAGCGCGCGTTCATGGTTGAGCCGAGCGACTGGCGGGCGCCGATCGAGGCCGCGGAGCTTACGGTCCGTATGGAGGAGGGGATGCAGGCCGCGACGCTCCGCTACTTCGAGCCGGGCGGCGCGTTCGCAGCGGCCGTGCGGGAAGCTACGGGCGCCGCTCTGCCCCAACCGCTCGAGGCCGTGCAATCCGCAGACGGGCAGCTCACGCTCGCGTGGCGAAGCCCGACCGAGACCCTGGCTCTCACTCCGAGCGCCGAGCGCCTCGCGCAGCTCGAAGCATGCCTTGCAGGCGCCGCCGACGGATGTCTGGTGAATCTCAGCGGCGGGCTCGAGGTGCTGCGCGTCACCGGCGAGCCCCTCGCGGATCTTCTGTGCCGACTGGGCGGCACCGCATCCGTGCCTCGGCCTGGCGAAGGGCGTCGCAGCCGCCTCGCCGATGTGCCGGTGCTGGCGCTCTCGGTGCGGCCCGGTGAAGCGCTGCTCCTCGTCGACCGCGCCTACGCCGAGCATCTCATGGGATGGATCCGCGAGACGCTGCTGGATTTTGAAGGCGCGTGACTACAGGCGGGCCGGCGCGCAAGCGGGTGCCCTGGCGCAAATCAGCTCGATAAGGGCTCTTTTGCAGCGTGGGGTGTCGTGCGCTGCTCTGGTAAGGTCGTACCTCGCGAACTACGGGACTATGATGGATGCCTGTGCAAGCCGCATCGCTCGAGATCCTGGAGAAGGCCAACGTGCCCGCGCCGCAGGCACGGGCCATCGTGCAGGCCATAGAGATCGAAATGGCCGGCGCCAAGGAAACCCTTGCTACCAAGCAGGACATCCTGATCCTGCGGCACGAGATGGCGGAGATGCGCGCAGAGCTGAAGACCGAGACTGCGAGCCTACGGGGCGATTTGCGAAGTGAGATACATGCAATGCGCGGCGACTTGCGAAGTGAGATGCATGCAATGCGCGGCGACTTGCGGAGTGAAATGCATGCCATTGCGAGCGGCAACCTCCGGCAGATGTACGCCGCGATGCTGGGACAGCTGGCTGTGCTCTTGGGGGTGGCCTACTTTTTTGTCAGTCACGTCCCGCACTAGGGCACCCCGCTAGCGACGCCCGGACGGAGAGTGCAGGGCGCGCTCCAGAGCCTGCCGCCAGCCCGCAATGAGAGTCGCGCGGCGTGCCGCGGTCATCTTCGGAACGAACACGGCCGCGGTGGAATAGGTGCGCGCGAGCGCGGCGAGATCGCTCCACACTCCCGTCGCGAGTCCCGCGAGAAACGCGGCGCCGAGGGCGGTGGTCTCGAGCTCCTTCGGCCGCTCGACGCGCGCTTCGAGCACATCGGCGAGGAACTGGCAGAGCCAGTCGTTCGCCGCCATGCCGCCGTCGACGCGAATGGCATCCGCGCGATGCGCCCCATCGCGCCGCATGGCCTCCGTGAGATCGAGCGTCTGAAACGCCACGGACTCGAGCGCCGCGCGCGCGAGATGGTCCCCCGAAGCATCGAGCGTCAGGCCGCAGATGAGCCCGCGCGCATCCGGTTCCCAGTGCGGCGCGCCGAGGCCGACGAACGCCGGCACCAGGTACACGCCGTGATCGTCCGGTACGCGCGCCGCGGCGGCGGCACTCTCGGCCGCTTCGCGGATCACCTTGAGCCCGTCGCGCAGCCATTTGACCGCAGCACCGGCGACGAAGATCGAGCCTTCCATGGCGTAGGTCATGCGCCCTCCGAAGCGATAGGCCGCCGTCGTCAGCATGCGATTCGCGGACGTGACGGCGGTCTCTCCGGTGTTGAGCAGCAGGAAGCAGCCGGTGCCATAGGTTGACTTGGCCATCCCGGGCTCGAAGCAGGCCTGGCCGACGAGAGCCGCCTGCTGATCGCCCGCGATGCCCGCGATCGGCAGGGCGGCTCCGAAGAGGGCAGGGTCCGCCGTGCCGAAGACTCCGCTGCAGTCGCGAACCTCGGGCAGGAGCGCCCGCGGCACGCGCATGAGGGCGAGCAGCTCGTCGTCCCAGCGCTGCGCATGGATGTCGTAGAGCAGGGTGCGCGAAGCGTTGGTGACGTCGGTGGCATGTACGCGGCCGCCCGTCAGCCGCCACAAGAGAAAGCTGTCGACCGTGCCGAAGGCCAGCTCGCCGCGCTCCGCTCGGCCCCGGGCGCCCGGCACGTGATCGAGAATCCAGGCGATCTTGGTGGCGGAGAAATAGGGGTCGAGCAGGAGCCCGGTCTTGCGCTGCACCGGCTCCTCGGCGCCGGCGGCTTTGAGCTCGGCACAGTCGGGCGCGGTGCGCCGGTCCTGCCAGACGATGGCGCGGGAGACAGGCTTGCCGCTCGCGCGCTCCCAGATCATCGTCGTCTCGCGCTGGTTGGTGATGCCGAGCGCGGCGATGTCCCGAATGGGAGCCCCCGAGCGCTCGATCACCTCGCGCACCGCCGCGAGCGTGTCGCGCCAGATGTCCTCGGGATCGTGCTCCACCCAACCGGACGCCGGGTAGTGCTGCGTGAGGTCGCGCCGTGCGAGGGCCACCGCGCGCGCCTGGGAGTCGAAGAGGATCGCGCGGCTCGAGGTCGTCCCCTGATCGATCGCCAGCACGTACCGCGTTGGGCTCATCGCTCCCTCGTCCCGCCTCACCACGAGCCTCGTCGAGAAGCCGCCGCGGATCAAGACCGAACGGAGCGTGCGCACGGCGAGCTCTGAGCAGGTGCGTCGACCCTTTTACAAGGAGGGGATCGAGCAGTGGCGTCACTTCGAGCCTTGGCTCGGGGCCCTCAAGGAGGCGCTCGGCGAGGGGTCCAACGCGTGAAGTGGGAAGGGCTCGATCCGATAACAGCTGTTGCTGACGCGCGACAGTACAATCTCTGCAAGACAAGAGTGGGTGATCCGATCGGCTGCATACCATCCGAATGACGCGTTTATTCAAGCGCAGCGAGAGTGGCTGGTATAGAAAGTCGGCGGGGCTCAGCGCGCGGGCAGGCGCATTTGGCGTGGGAAAATCACAACGAGCCTCGGGGGAGCATGCGCGATGAAGCCTAATCCGAAGATCTCGGCGGCGGTGGCGGCGATCCTGAGCGCGCCAGCAACCACAATCGTGCTCGCCGCGCCGGAGGAAACCGGCACTGCGACCGACACGTTGCAGGAGGTGATCGTCACCGCGCAGCGTCGCGAGGAGAGCCTGCAGAACGTGCCGATCACCATTCAGGCACTCACGGGCGACACGCTCGCCAAGCTGAACGTGACGACCTTCGATGACTACGTGAAGTACCTGCCGAACGTCACCTCGCAAGGTCTGGGCCCCGGCCAGAACAACATCTACATGCGCGGCCTGTCGACGGCCGTCGGCGCGCTGCAAGGATCGGGCGTGGTCGGCGCCTTCCCCAACGTCGCCGTCTATCTCGACGATCAATCCGCGCAGCTACCCGGCCGTAACCTCGATGTCTACGCCGCTGACCTCGAGCGCATCGAAGTGCTGGAGGGACCGCAGGGCACGCTGTTCGGCGCCGGTGCGCAGGCCGGCGTCGTGCGTTACATCACGAACAAGCCAAAGCTCGACAAGGTGGAGGCCAACGCCACGGCCGGCTACTCGACGACCGCGCACGGCGACCCCAGCAACATGCTCGAGGCCGTGCTCAACCTGCCAGTTATCGCTGACAAGTTCGCACTGCGTGCGGTCGTCTACAACGACTCCCGCGGTGGCTACATCAACAACATCCCGGGAACCTTTGCCCGCCGCAACACGGACATCGGCATCCATTACGCGTACGCGAACGGCCAGGTGCCGGCCAACAGCGTGGTGATCAACAACGGCCTGATCACCGGCAGGGCGATCAACCCGGTCGTTTACAAGGGCATCCGCGTTTCGGGGCTCGTGGCGTTCAACGACGATTGGAATCTGCTGGTAGCACAGTCCTACCAGAATATGGAGGCGGACGGTGTGTTCGCCGAAATGCGCACCGATTCACTGGGCAACCCGCAGCCGTCGCTCTCGGTGCAGCTCTACAACCCGTCGTGGACCAAGGACAAGTTCACGAATACGTCGTGGACCCTGACTGGCCGCGTGAGCGCGCTCAAGGCCGTGTATACGGGCGGTTACCTGGTGCGCAACGTCGACCAGGTTCAGGACTACACCAACTACGCGCGCGGCCCGTACGTCGACTACTACCAATGCAATAATCCCAGTTACTACGCTGTCGGTGGCCCGAATCCGGCCCAGGCGTACTGCCAGACGCCGTCCGCGACGTGGCGCGACACCGAGAGGAATACTCACATCAGCCACGAATTCCGCCTGAGCACGCCCGACGACTGGCGCGTGCGCGCGATCGGCGGCCTGTTCTACGAGAACTACCGGATCGGGGAAATCGTCGACTGGAACTATCTGACTGATTACGCCGGATTCCACCCGGTTGGTCCCCCGACCGGCTACTTCGTGGACGGCGCTGGCAATGTGATTCAGCCGACCGGAACCAACGCCGGCCGGCCGTATCGCTACAACAGTACTTACCCGTGTCCAACCGCCGGTAACCCCAACGCGACGTGCCCGGTCACTTTCGTGCCGAGCGGAATACCGAATGTGAACGACCCGAACACTCGGCCGTCCTCGGTCGGGTTTTTCGACGATCTCAAACGCGGCTACACGCAAAAGGCTATCTTCGGCTCGCTCGACTTCGAGTTGATCCCGAAGACTCTGACCCTGACGGCCGGTACTCGCTACTACCGTATCGACTCGACCGAGCAGGGCGCGGTGGTGGGCAGCTTCGGGTGCAAGCTGCTGTTTCATCCCACGGCGCCCAATCCGTGCGTCAATCATTCCAACGACACCAACATCGACTCTCTGGGTCTCGACAAGCTCAACAAGGGCTTCAAGAGCCGCGCCAACCTGACCTGGCATCCCGCCGCGGACCTCCTGCTTTACTACACGTGGTCGCAGGGCTTCCGTTCCGGCGGCTTCAATCGGCCGAACTCGGTCACCTCCGGTCCGCTCAAAGGGATATTCCTGCCACCGGTGAGTTTCACTCCGGATACGCTCACCAACGACGAGCTGGGCTGGAAGAGCGAGTGGCTCGATCACCGAGTGCAGTTCAATGGCGCGATCTACCAGGAAGACTGGAAGGACGCGCAGATCTCGGTCTTCGACCCGGGCATTACCGGCAACCTGACTTTCACGACGAACGGCGGCAAATATCGGGTCAGGGGACTCGAGACCACGGTGGCCGCCCGCCTGACGCACGAACTGACTGTTGCGGCGGGGGCGGCATGGAATCGTACGGAGCTCGTCGAGGAAGCCGCGATTCGCGGGCTGAACGGCCAGCCCATTGACTGGGCCACCGTCGTCCCGGGCCGGCCTCTCACCAATCCCGCCGGCGTGAAGGGTGACCCGCTCGCGGGTGCGCCGCCGTTCCAGGCCAACCTCCGCGCGCGCTACGAGTTCCTGCTCGGCGACTACAACACCTTCTTCCAGCTGGCCGGACAGCACACGGGGCACCAGTTCTCGAGCACGGACAAGCTGACGAAGGACCTGCAGGGCAATTCGATCGCCTACGATAATCCCAGCTATTCGACTTACGACGCGGCGGTTGGGATGTCCAAGGATGCCTGGAGCGTCACGTTGTCCGACGTGAACCTCACCGACAAGAAAGCCGACCTGTATGCGAACGCGCGGCAGTGGTACAAGGCGGTGACCGTCAACCGGCCGCGGACCCTCGGCCTTACGTTCAGCTATAGGTTCGCGGGCGGCAAGTAACGCCCGGGCGGGTCCCCCGCACGCCGGGTTTTCCGTAAAATCCAAGGCGGGCAGCGATGCCCGCCTTTTTTTCTTGTCCGGCTACCGCTTGGGCGGTGCCCGGAGGAGCTCGCGAGACCCCGTCATGGTCGCAGCGCAACCAGTGCCGCCCGCGTCGCGCATCGAGGCCGAGGTGCAGCGCGCGCGGGGGCTCGCCAAGCTGGGACGGTTCGCCGAGGCCTTGTCGATCGCGCAGGCGCTGCTCGGCGAGGTACCCGAGAACCGCGACGTGCTGTACCTCGTCGCAGTGAGCCAGCGCTACCTCGGCCGCATCGCGGACGCCCTGAGAACACTGGCCCGGTTCGAGGCCGTGCATCCCGATTACGGGCGCCTCTACCAGGAGTTCGGCCATTGCTACCGCGCCGTCGGTGAGGCCGACGCAGCCATCAAGGCCTACGAGCAGGCGGTCGCCCGCAATCACACACTCTCGGCCAGCTGGAGTGCGCTGCGCGACCTGTACGCTGCGCGTGGACGGCGCGTCGACGCCGACAACGCAGCGGCGCACGTGGCGACGCTCGCGAAACTTCCGGCCGAGGTCGTACACGCGACCAACCTGTTCCTGGAGGGCGAGCTGTACGCTGCGGAGCAGCTCGTGCGCCGGTTCCTACAGACGCACGGCGACCACATCGAAGCGATGCGCCTGCTGGCCCAGATTGGCGTCAAGCTCGAGATACTCGACGATGCCGAGTTCCTGCTCGAGAGCGTGCTGGTGTTCGCGCCAGATTACCGCGCAGCACGCTACGAGTACGCGTCGGTGCTCGTGCAGCGTCACAAGTACCTGCAAGCGATCGAGGAGACAAACAAGCTCCTGCAGCTCGAGCCGCGCAACCCGGCGTACCGGACCCTCTACGGCAACGCCTGCGGTGGCCTCGGCCGGCATGAGGACGCATTGCAGGTGTACCGCGAGCTGCTGGTCGACAGCCCGCAGGCTGCGGACTTGCACCTGTCGATCGGTCATGCGCTCAAAACCCTCGGCCGGCAGGGTGAGGCGATCGAGTGCTACCGCCAGGCCGCCGCGGTGCGGCTGCGCTATGGCGACGCTTACTGGAGCCTCGCCAACCTCAAGACCTATCGCTTCCCAGACGAGGAGCTCGCGAGCATGCGCAGCCAGGAGGCCACCCCGGCGACGAGTCTCGTGGACCGCTATCACCTCTGCTTCGCGCTCGGCAAGGCACTCGAGGATCGGGGCGAGTACGCCGAGTCCTTCCGCTACTACGAGCGCGGCAATGCATTCAAGAAGAGCGAGAGCCGCTACAAGGCCGAACTGATCGAGCGCAATACTCGCCTGCAGAAGCAGGTTTGCACCCGTGAATTCTTCGCAGCCCGGCGCGGCTTCGGCTGCCAGCGGCCGGACCCGATCTTCATCGTCGGGTTGCCGCGGGCTGGCTCGACTCTGATCGAACAGATCCTGGCCTCGCATTCGCAGGTGGAGGGCACCATGGAGCTCGCGGACATCCCGCGGCTCGTGTACCAGCTGCAGGGGCGCGAGCCTGATGAAGCCAGGCCGCGCTACCCCGCGGTCCTGGCGGAGCTCAACGAGGAGCAACTGCGGGCCTTGGGCGAGAGGTACCTCGAGGACACGCGGATGTTCCGGGCGGGCAAGCCGTTCTTCATCGACAAAATGCCGAACAACTTCCGGCACATCGGCCTGATCCACCTGATCCTGCCGAACGCAAAAGTCATCGACGCGCGCCGCGAGCCGATGGCTTGCTGCTTCAGCAATTTCAAGCAGCTGTTCGCCTCGGGCCAGGAGTTCACTTACAGCTTTGAGGACATCGGCCGGTACTACCGCACCTACGTCGAGCTGATGGGCCACTGGGAAGGCGTGCTGCCTGGAAAGGTCCTGCGTGTCCAGCACGAGAACGTAGTCGAGGACCTCGAGGGCAACGTGCGGCGCATACTCGAGTTCTGCGGTCTCGAGTTTGAGCCCGCGTGCTTGGAGTTCTACAAGACCGAGCGCAGCGTGCGCACCGCGAGCTCCGAACAGGTACGTCAGCCCATCTATAAGGAAGGGATCGACCAGTGGCGGAACTTCGAGCCCTGGCTCGGCCCGCTCAAGGAAGCGCTCGGCACGCAGTTCGACGCCTGAGGCGCGGCACGCGGGATCCGACTTGTTGCGGGGGCGCTACAGACGGGAGTGCGGCGAAGATGCAGCCAGTGCTACGATCGGCACACGCCTCGTGAAAGGCGCTTCTATTCAAGCGTCGTGCGGGGGACTGGTATAGAAAGTCGCCTGAGGCCTCGCTCGTCCGGGCGCGGCGTGTTCGGCGTGGGAAAATCACAACGAACGGGGAGTGCGCGATGAAGCCCAATCCGAAGATCTCCGCGGCGGTGGCGGCAATCCTCAGTGCGCCTGCCTCTGCGGTTGTGTTTGCCGCGGCAGAAACGGCAACCGCGACCGGCACGGGCAACGAGCTGCAGGAAGTGATCGTCACCGCGGAGCGCCGAGCCGAGAGCATCCAGAACGTGCCGATCACCATCCAGGCGCTGACCTCCGAGACGCTCGGTCAACTCAACGTCAAGACCTTCGATGACTTCGTGAAGTACCTGCCGAACGTGACCGCCGGCAGCATTGGCCCCGGTCAGAGCAATGTCTTCATCCGTGGCCTGGCGACCAGCATCGGCGGTCTCCAGGGCGTGGGCGCGACCGGCAGCTTCCCGAACGTCGCGACCTACCTCGACGATCAGTCGGGCCAGGTCCCCGGCCGTAACCTCGATATCTATGCCGCCGATCTCGAGCGCATCGAGGTCCTCGAGGGCCCCCAGGGAACACTCTTCGGCGCAGGCGCCCAGGCGGGCGTGGTGCGCTACATCACCAACAAGCCGAAGCTCGATCGGGTCGAGGCGAATGTCAACGCCTCCTATGCGACCACCGCCCACGGCGATCCGAGCACCTCGATCGAGGGGGTGCTGAACGTCCCGGTGATCCCCGATAGGTTCGCCGTCCGCCTGGCGGCCTACAACGATAGCCGCGGCGGCTACATCAACAACATCCCGGGCACCTTCACCCGGGCCGCGACCGACGGGGTCGCGTATTACTTCAACAACACGGTGCCGCCGAACAGCGGTCCGATCAACAACAATTTCCAAGTCGGGCGCGCCATCAACCCGCTCACGTACAAGGGGGTGCGCGGCGAGCTCCTGTATCAGTTCAACGACGACTGGAATCTGCTCCTGTCGCAGTCCTATCAGAACATGGACGCGGAGGGTGTGTTCTGGCAGGAAGCCTATGACGGGGTGCACACCGTGCTGCCGGAACTGTCCGTGCAGATGTATAACCCGTCCTTTGACAAGGACAAGTTCACGAATACTGCCTGGACGGTCAACGGCAGGCTCGGCTTCCTGCAGGCCGTCTACACGGGAGCCTATCTCGATCGCAACATCACGCAGCAGCAGGACTACACCAACTACTCGCGCGGCCAGTTCGCGGGTTATTACCAGTGCAACTATCCGGGGTACCCCTTCGTCGGCGGACAACCCACGCCTAACAGTCCGGGGTTCTGCTACTCACCGAGTGCGTTCTGGACCGACAACCAGAAAGACACGCATCTGAGCCACGAAATACGCCTAAGCACGCCGAACGATTGGCGTATACGGGGTCTGATCGGCGGGTTTTACGAGCGATACGACATCTACGAGCAGACCGACTGGCACTACGGCACGAGCCCGAATTTCTATCCGATCGGTCCGCCGACCGTGGATCCCAGTGTCGGGAACCCCACTAGCGGGAAGCCATTCCCGGTGACGGTCCAGAACCCCAATGTCCGCGCGCTGGGTGACTCCTTCTTCGATGACATCAAGCGCGGCTACACCCAGTGGGCTGCGTTCGCGTCGCTTGACTTCGACATCATTCCCAAGGTCCTGACACTGACCGGCGGCACGCGCTACTACAGTATGGATACCTTCGAGAAGGGCACCAACGTCGGTAGCTTTGGCTGCGAGATCAATGGTCCTTATGACAGCGCTGGCGGCTTCGTTCCGCCCAATCCCTGTGTCACGACACCTGCGAATTACAACACTGGGGGTGAGTACAATCCCGCGCTCAGCAATCTGAACAACCTCGATGCCCAGAATCTCCAAAAGACGTTTAGCGGCGCCAAGAGTCGCGCGAATCTCACCTGGCACATCACGCCGGACATCCTGGCGTACTACACCTGGTCACAGGGCTTTCGTCCCGGTGGCTTCAATCGCGGCTCGGGCATCGTCCCGAAAACTTCTCCTCTGTCCGGGATTTTCTCGACGCCGCTGTTTTACGCCCCTGATACGCTGACTAACAGCGAGCTGGGCTGGAAGACCGAGTGGCTGGATCGTCACCTCCAGGTGAACGGGGCGATCTATGAGGAGAAATGGAAGAACACCCAGATCGAGATTTTCGACCCGAGCGTGACCGGCAACCTGACCTTCACGACCAACGGTCCCGACTACCGGGTGCGCGGTGTCGAGGTGCAATTCATTGCGCTGCCCATGCAGGGGCTGCAAATTTCCGGAGCCCTCGCCTTAAACAGCAGCGAGGAAACCACCACCGTCAACTTCCACACGAACACCGGCCAGCCCATCATTCTCACACCAAACCCGTTTGGCGAGCTGGGCACACCGCTTGCGCAGTCGCCGCCCCTCTCGGGTAATGTGCGCGTGCGCTACTCGTTCCCGGTCGCGGAATATCAGGCTTTCGTGCAGGTCGGCGCCGTACACCAGGCGCACTCGTACGCCTCGACCGACAAGGTCACGCTGGAACTGGTCACTCACAACCCCGTGCCGGTGGCCTGCACGCAGGCGAGCCCCGGCTGCACTACGGCTTACGACGACCCCGCCTTCACGATCTACGATGCGGCGGCCGGCGTCGGCAAGGCCAACTGGGAGGCGCAGCTCTTCATCCAGAACTTCAACGACACGCGGGCGGTCACCTGGGCCAATTACCGTGAGTTCGTGAAATCCGAGACGGTCGCGCCGCCGCGCACGGTCGGATTGCGGATGACGTACCGGTTCTCGGAGAAATAGCTTGGGGTTCTCGGAGCAATAGTCTCCTGCGCGCCGCCGGTTGCCCTCGCCGGCGGCGCTCGCCACGCGCCCGCCGGTTCGTGCAATGATCCGTTG
>VBAK01000141.1 GCA_005882275.1 Candidatus Segetimicrobium genomatis | reverse complement strand
GTCGCGCCAATTTCGGCGAATTGCTCGGCGGTGTCGAAGATGTTGATGAAAAACGGAAACGGGTCGGCCAGCATCAAGCCGATGAACTTCGTGACGTCCGGCTCGGGCAGCCGCACCTGCAGTTTCCGGCGGTGTTCCCACGCCGGCGAGAAAATCGGAGCGCCTCGCGTGCCCATGCTAGATCAGTTTCCTTCCCACCAGGCAGAACTGCACCGTATTCGGCGCGCCCGAGCGGTCGTTGAACACGCCGAGGATCACCGCGTTTCTGCGGATCACGAACGGGTTCGGCAGCCAGAGCGGAAGCTGCGCCGTCCCCGCGAAATTCTCCCCGTTGATCGCGGTGTTCGGCGAGAACGGCCGCGAGCGGAATTTATCGGTGAGCGTGACGCTGAACAGCCCGGTCGAGCTGGCGATGAAGCGGTCGCAAAGAAAGTCGGCGTCGTTGTCGACCGTCACCGTCGAGTTCACTCCGACCTGGTTGGCGGTGAGCTGCGGCGGATTGATGGGATACCAGAAATCCTGGTCGTCGAATCCTCCGCTCACGATGCCGTTGCCCGCGCATGCCGGGCACTGCTGGCCATGGCCGGTTTTTACGTTCTGCACGGCGCCGGCCCCGCTGCAGGTAGGACAAGTTTGCAAAGACATTTTGTTGGTGCTCCTCTCCGCGCCGGATCATCACCCCAACCGGCTTGGGGCCGCGCAGTGTGCGGAAATTTTTTTGTGGAAATCGAATGCGGGCCGCCGCCGGGTCCCCTTATCCCAACCTTGCGTCAGCAAATCCCGGAACGGCCCGCCCGGCCGCGCTGGTGTCCTGAATCAGCACGACCAACTCTCGTACAAATTTTCCAATTTGTACGTTTTTGTGCAAACGCGGCTCAGGCGACGCGAACGAGCTGCCCCATGAACCTCCACCACGCCGACAGTCCCGCCGCGGGCACGCCCGTCGGGTTGCCGGCCGCCGCGAGCGTCGACGGAGCGCCGCCGGCGTTCTGCGTGGGGTCGATGACCACGTTGAAGTTTTCCTGCGGGTTGATGAAGATGCCGCCCGGCAGCGCGTAGGCGTTGTTCCGGTACTGGATGCCGTTCGAAGAGGAGAACGAGGTATTCGGCGCCGTCAGAGTTCCGACCCCCGAGAACGTCGGGCCGCCGGCCGCGGGATACCAGCCAAGATTGCCCTGCAGCCAGGGTTTGCGGTTGATCTGCAGCTCGGAATAGATCGAGCAGAAGTTGTTCAAGTCTTCCGGATGCAGCAGCGGATGCGCGTTGCCTTGCAGCGCCTGCACGTACACGGCGACCGCGCGGATCACGTAGCTGAACGAGCTATCGAGCATGCCCGGCTGCGTGAGCAGGGTATGGTTGAGCCCTTTCGCGAACGCCGTCACGCCGAGAAAGTTGTAGGTCGAGCCGATCGGCTGGCTGAACAGGGTGAGTTTGCCGAACGCCGTGGCGGGGGCGACGAAATAGATGTCGTAAACGTCCTGCACCAGCACCTCGGGCACCCCGGTGTTGGGATTGCCGAGGCGGGCGTGCGGGCGGCCGAGCTCGCTCCACGCGATCTTCTCGATCCCGTGAGTGCGCCCGGAGATCCCGCCTTTGCTCCATCTGCGGTTCAAAAAAGAGCGAATGCGATTTTCCATTGCTTTCATTTCTCCTTGCCCGCCTTCAGGCGGGCGAAAAAAATTCCGAGGGGTTCACTCACGCAGTCAGGTAACGTCAACGCAAAACGATCTAGCCCCAAGCGCCCGGCTGATACGCCGCGGTTTGCGCGCCTGGCTGGGCCACGCTCGCACTGCCCCCGCCGGTAACCGAGGGAGCGCCGGCGGCCACGAGCTGCGCCGTTTGCCTCCACCGTCCCGGAGCTGCCGCGTTCGCCGTGGGCAGCCCTGGACTATAGGGAGCGCCGGGGAACGAAGCATACGGCCCCGCGCTGGCTCCCTGCGCAAACGGGAAGGGATCCGCGAGGTAATAGCCGAGGTCGAAATCAAGATCCCCGGACATTCCCGCGGTGGCCGCGGCCGTGCCCGCGCCGAACCGCTCGCTGATGAAGCGCTGGCCTACGGCGACGACCATGCCGATCCAGGCGCCCTGGCCCGCGCGGCGGTTGAGTTTGCTGATGGCCCACGCGCCAACCGCGCCCGCGAGCACGTTCAGCCCGTAGCCCATGAAGCCGGTGTTGTACTGCGGCAAAAACATCTGTGGAAGTGCGCGGGCGAGCGCGCCGTTGGCGATCGCTGCGCCGCCCATCCACATGAGGTCGTTGGTCGAGAATCCCCCGAGCGAGAATGCGTTGTGACGGCGGCGACGCCGCACATTCATGTAGCGCACGGGGTTGCTGCTGCGCCGGCGCACGATCGCGCTGGAACGGCGATGATGCGACCGACGGCGGTGACTGCTGCGTTTTCTTTTTGCCATGTGTCCTCCGCCCGCATTCGAGCGCATGGCGCGGCGAGCTGCAGCCCAATATTTGCGGAGGGCGGCCGGCTGCCGGCGCTTGCGGCCGGCGCGCGAGCGACGCCGGCGGGATGGATTCACTAGCCTTACTTTTGGCATTGCTTATCTCCCTAAATCGCAGAGCCTTCCGGGCAACCCACGCCGCCGCCTTGCTTGCATCCGCGAAACTTTTTTCTGCGGCCCCTCACCGGGGCCGGGCGAAAACGCATAATTACGTAATTATGCGTTTTCGGCTAACCTTCGTTCGCCACGATGTCGTACCGGCCGCCGTAAAACAGCGTTTCCCCGGTCGACGGATCGACCAGCAGCGTCATCTCCGTGTCTGTCGCCGGATCGTAGCCGGCCTCGATCTTCCACATTTGCGCGACGAGCTGCCGGTCGCGCTCGGGCTGGTACACGATGTTGATCACCGGCCGGAACACCAAAAAATTCGTGCCTTCGGGTTTCGCGAGGCCGCCCGAGGGGCCGCGGTCGGCGCGCGCCTCGAGCGTCTGCGGCACCATGCGCGCCATGTCTTTTTCGATCGGCCGGACGGCGGTGCCCGCGGTCTCTTCCTCGGTCCACGGATCCGGCCGCCAGGTGGGATCCGGCAGATCGGGAAGCCCGATGCGCCCGCTCTTGTCCATCATCGGCGCCGGCGCGAGCAGCACCGTGCGGTCGAAGGTCTGCGCGAGCGGCAGCCATTGATTCCGGAAGCGCATCAGGCGCCCCCACTTCATCACCAGGGGATCGCCTGGATCCGGATTCCAGTGCCGCGAGGGCGCGATCGCGATCTCGCTGATCCGCCCCATCGGCTCGTAATCGTGCGTGCGGATCTTCTCTCTCATGTAGGTGATCAGATCCGCCGGTGTTCCTGTCAGTGACGGCATAGCCTCGACTCTCCTTTTTTTTGTTTTCGCATTTAGGTTGCAAATTCGTACAGCAATATTCCCCCGAGGAGCCACAAGGCCCACGAGGGAATCCCGAACGATCCCGCGGCTCCCGAGATCGCCGCCACGGGCGAGCTCGCGGCCGCAGCCGGGCTCGCCATGTCCTGATACACGCTCTTTTTGTAGGCCACGATGGCGCGGAGCTGCGAGAGCATCACGCAAGCCGCGTTGCACTCGCCCGACGAGGTGGGATCCGAACCGTGGAGGATCCCCGACACCTGCGAGCGAAAACCCGAGACCAGCGAGTCGAGCGCCGCCTGCGCGTCCGCCGGCGAGGCCATGCCGCCGCCGACCGCCTGGTCGATGATCTGCAAATAGTTGTTGGCAGCCGGCACCGCGGCGCAAAGCACCGACTGCTCTTTTTTGACCGCCCGCGCGTGGTGCCCGAAGATGATCGGAAACAGTCCGATGATCGCCGAAATGCCCATGGTGAACGGCGCGAGCGCCGCGGCGGTGACCGCGCCGGAAGCGAGCAGGCCGATGCTCACGCCCGTAAGCGCGAGGCCGGAAGCCGTCTGCGCCAGGCGTACGTTGGAGCTCACGCCCGTGGCCGAGCAGTCGCCCGCCTGCGAATAGCCCGGCGCGCCCGAGGGATCGAGCAACTGCCCCGCGGAAACCGCGCGCGCGATCAGGTCGCGCACTGCCTGGTTGTGTCCCGCGCCCGCACGGACGCTCGCGGCGGGAAAGATCTGCTCGGCCGCCTGGTCGGGCGAGAGCGCCCCGATCCCGGTAAGGGATCGCGAAAATGATCGGCGTCGGCGCTGCCCGGCGAACACGTAGGGATTCGGGCGCCTGCCAAGCAGCAGCGCGGCGCCGCGGTAAGGCGCGTAGGGATCGAATTGAGCAAGGGCGGTCATTCATTTCCGAGCTACTTGCGATCGGCGGCGTTCGAGCCGAGCTCCCCGTGCTTGCCGGTCTTGCCGACGTTGCCGGCGTCGGGATGGTGCGTGCGGCTGCCGCCTTCTGACTTTTGCTCTGCTCCGGGGTCGGCGTCTTTCTTTTTGTCCTTCGGTTCTTCAGGCATCGGTGTTCCCTCCTTGACCTGGTCGCGAATCTCGATCATTTCGACTGTCTTGCCGGCGAGCGCGTGCTTCGCATCGCCGCAGTAATCGATGCGTCCGTCGTGCACGTAAAAATGGCATTCGTTCCCGCCGATCCTCCGCCAGGAAGGCGAGAACGTCGGAGCTTCGATGGAGTCGTTGAACCTCCACACCGGCATGCCGTGCCGCGTGGCGTATGCCTGGCTCGTCACGTAGGCGTGCAGCTCGGAACAGGCCGGGCACCAGAAAGCCCAGCCGACGACCGAGCCGTCCTCCCCCACGCGCGCGATGAGCTTCGGCATTCATCCTTCAATTCCCGGCGAAATCTTTTGCGTCGTGTCGATGTGATACTCGCCGCCCAGGAAAAAAATCTGTTTCTTGAGCCGGTCGTACATCCACGCGGGCGCCGTCAGACCCTTCCCGCCGAACTTATGCACGTACTGCACGGGCTCGAAGTTGTCGTGTATCTTCCGCGCCTCGTAGACGAGCGCGGCCACTTCGCCGAGGTCGATGAAATCTTTCGTGGGATCCACGCCCTCGAATTTCTCGAGGCACCCGTTCAGGTTCTGGTTCCCGCCGATGGCATAGAGCTGGCGGCCGTCGGGCGAGCTCGCGAGCGTGACATGGTCGTCGGAAAAGTCGATGTGCGGGCAGCCATCCCACTTCTGCGTAATTTCCCGCTCGCCGTAGCCGCAGTCGTCGGTGATCACGGCGATCAGTTTGCCGAGCGCGGTGTAGTCCTTGCGCATGGCCGCCGAGACGTGCTTCTCGACGATGTCCTTCGCGTCTTTGCCGTGGAACGCTTCGAAGAGACGCACGGCTTGCTCCGTTTCTGAGACCGGATTCCGGCGCTTCGTCCGCGGCCGAGGGTTGCCGGCGCGCTCGTGTTCGATCACCCATTTGCGTTTCTTCTGATTCCAGCCAACATAGAGCGCCGGGCCAGTTCCGTCCGAAGTCTTTGTGACCCGTGAAAGCCAGGTTTCGCCGTCTTTGGCGGTTCTGCCTTCACCGCGCAGGTACGGATAGCCAAGACTCACGGCTTTTGCATACACGCTCGACTGATTGCCGGCGCGCTTGCCTCGCGGGTTGCGAACCGTATAAGGTTTATTTTTCGGGCCTACATAGCGCACCGACTGCCCGGTTTTTTTTGCAAGCTGTTTTGCGTATTGTCTCGCTTCACGCGCAGTGCGAAATTCCGTTTCATCGACGACAGGTGATCCCGGAACACTGAAGTGACCCCAAAGTTTGTCTTTCGGATCTAGCCAGCCAGGGTTGCGCCAGCTCCCCGTTTTTCGCGCCTTGCGCCACACCTCGCGCAGCGCGCGCGCCGCCTGTTTTTTCGTGTGTCCGCTGGCGTACAGGTTCCCAAACTCCGGATGGTACATGGCGGCGGTGAATTTTTTTATCGCCGGATCGTGAAACACCTGCATGCGGATCGGATTTTGCTCTTTCGCCGCGCGCTCGGCCCGATGTTGACTCATGTGCTTTTGAAACTCGCGCGCCTCGATTTGCGCCGCGGTGAATGCCTTACCGCAGTGTGGGCACGCGCCGATGTATTCGTCGGGTTCGCCTTTTTCCCCGGGTTTGCGTCTTTTTCCGTCCGGATTGCCGAGGCCGAAAATGATGAGCTCCTCGGGGTTGGCCTTGGCTTTCTCGCTCATCTGGCAGCGCGGGTTTTGCGCTTCCGCTTTCGGGTGCAGCACTTCGAGCAGCCGGCCGGCGCCGCGGCGCCTGGCCCCCGGCGGAACCCCGATGCGCAGCACGTGCGTGCCCGCGAGGCGCGATCGCACCTGCCAGCCCTGCGGCTTCTTGTCCACGTGCTCGATCCTGTATTGCCGTGCCACTAGTGCGCCGCCCTCCCCTGAGACTTCCAGTTGCACCGCTTGCAGCACGGGCGCGCGCGCGAGCATTTTTTCTTCGGCTTGCCGCAGAAAAAACACGGCCAGCCGAGACGGCCGCGCGTCGACGCGCTTGTGCCCACGATGGTGACGCCGCGAATCTTCACGAGTTCCTCTCTGCGCGGCATTCTATTTTTTCTTGTGCTGCTGGGAGCGCAGGTTTATTTCACTCACGAGCGCCTCGGTGATCATGTCGAGCGAATCGATTTTTTCCTGCAACACCGTGTCACTCACCTTCAGGGGATTGCCCGCGATCATCAGGTTGTTGTTGCTGGCGACGAAGTGCTCCCAGTTGATGCCCACATCCAGCAACGCATCGCCCAATTCCTCGTCGGTGATCGATTCCTGTCTCGCGTCGTTCACCAGTTTTTGAAAACTCTTGTCCGGCACTTCGAGATCCTGCACCGTTCGGATCTGCTGCGCCGGGCCTCCGAGCTCGTGCGCCAGCACGTAACCGAGAAAAGTAAAATTTTCGACTTCGGTGAAGTGCTTCATGCGCACCTCGAGGTCGTTCCCGCCAGCGGGCGGATCATCGGGGAAAGCCGAGATTTGCGGCGCCCCGTTCACTATCGACCGGAAAACCCTGCTCAGATTGAACACGCTAGCCATTTTTCGCCTCCCCTTTAGTGTTCCCACGATGGTGGTGATGCCCCGGAGCGTCACCGGCAGAATCCTGGCTCGAGCCCGACGACCGGGTGCAGCTCGATGCCGTTTACCGCGGCGCCGGTTTGCCCGTGCAGAAAATCAAAAAAGCCCACGCCCGTGACGCACGCGGGCTTCGCTTGCGGCAGTTTCGCGAGGTGTTCCGCTTCCGGCGCGAGGAACGACGCGGTGAACGCCGCGCGGAGTTCGCGGAAAAACTTCGCGCGCGCCGGCCGGACGCATGCGCCCGACGGAATTTCGGCAACCAGGGTCGACGCAGGCTCGGCGGGATCCGCGAGCACCAGGTGAAAATCCTGGTCGGGTTCTTGCTTCGCGCCGAGGACCAGCGCGGAAACGCGGTAGACGTTGCGCTCGGGCGGGAACCTGCGCGCGGCGCGCTTGAGCTCGGGCTCGGAGGGCGCCGTGAGGCTCGCGAGGCCGTGCACGGTGTTCGGCATCGGCGTCAGCGCGGCGATCGCTTCGCCTTCGGGATCGGCGAGCGTCTTCACCGCCCAGCGTTCGGTCCCGCAGGTTTTCTTTGAGGGGCGCCGCCGCGGCGTCGCCCCCCGGTTGTTCGTCGGTTTTTCGTAGGAATTTTGTGGCGGATCCGGAGGAGTGTTCGGCACGACTACCCGCGCGCCTGCCTCGGTCGCATGGGTGACATCGCCGGCGCTTGTGTCGCCCGGGCCGTAACTCGCGAAATGATACCCGCGGAGGCCGCAGCCGGCAAGCGCGAGCGCGGCCAGGCTGCATAAAATGCGCGAGATATTCATGCCGCGGGCTCCTCCGGTTTCATCCGCGCGATCGCCGCGCGGAGGTTGATCAGGCTCTTGTGCTCCTCGCGGTCGTAAGAGAGCGTTGCGAGCGCGCGGTGCGGATGCGCCGCGTGCAGCCTTTCGAGATCCTCGAGCGTGCGGAGGTTTTTCCGCGAGACGGTTCTGCGCCGGCCGTGCTCGACGTTCCCCGGATGATCGATCTCGACCAAAGCGCCCGAGTCGTTCTTGAGCGGCTCGAGGACCGTCGCATAGACCCAGTGCGCGACGGGCGCCGGATCTTCGCCGGCCCGCAGGATGGCGTGATCGGTTTGCTGGACCTGCACGATGTCGCCTGGTTTCATACGCATGCTCCCTTGGCGTTCGACCATTCCTTTTGCACCGTCCACGCTTGCCCGCCCGGAGACGGCGGCGGTGGAGGGGGCGGCGGTGTGCCGGCCGGCGTGAGCGTGACGGCAAGAGTGACCGGCGTCGTGCCGTCGGCGACGATCGAGCTCGGGCTCACGCCCACGCTGTAGGTCACGGCGACGGGCGCGTCGAGCGTGCCGGCCGCCGAGATGACTTTCGGCGGCGCCGTTTCGCAAAGGTCGCCGATCTCTTCCCCGTTCGCGTCGTCAAACCATGCGTCGAGTTCGGGATCGGTGATGGCCTCGCAGAGTTCGTGCGACGCGACTACCGTCGTCGACGCGAGCAGATCGCCCGGCGCAAACTGGCAGCCGGCGCAGTCGTCGTAGGGATCGACGGCGTAGACGATGCCGTCGGGCGTAACGTCGTGGAAGCCGCAGAACTGCTGGCAGCTCGCATCCTGGCCGAGCGTGACGGTGGTGCCCGAGGGCAGAAAAACAAAATATAGGGAGTTCGCGTTCGGCGCGGGAACGGATCCGCCGGCGATGAGCTGGCCGAGGAGATCCTGCACTTGCGCATTGTCGACCGTCGGCCCCGGATCGGTCTCGAGCACGAAACTCGCGACGTGCGAGCCGTGTCCGATGGTCATGCCGTTCGACGAATACTCGGCAAGCTGATCGATGAGCGACGACGTCAGCACGAAGTCAAAAAACATGTCGAGCTGCACTTTGAGCAGATCGCTCTTCCACTGCGGGCCGAAGTAAATCGTCGTCACTTCGGCGTTTTGAATCAGCCGGCCGCCGTGGTAGGTAAGCGCGTGCGCGCCCGCCTCCGCCGCCGCGGTTATCCGGCGCGGTTTTTTACTGCTTCCAACGATCTGCCGCGGTTCCGTCATAGCGCCTCGCTCAAAAGCAAAAACAGCCCGCCGCCGAGCGCGAGCCAACCCCAGTTATCCGCGATCCACTGCCCGAGGTTTCCGCTGCCGTCGCCCGGCGGGACGGTGCCGCCTTGCACCGCGGCGGCGACGGCGATGTCGGAATTGAGCGGCTGGCGGCCCATGTTGAGGAACACGCCGTCGATGATCCGGCGCACGTCGTCGAGGTACTGGTGCCCGAGCAGATCGAGCACCGTGAGGTACACGGTGTGCTGCGGCAGCCCGGGCTGGTCGGCCGCGGAATCGATCACGCGGACGTCGCCCATACTAGAAAGCGCGGTGCTCACCTGGGTGATGAGATCCTGCGCGGAAAGCCCGCCGCCGAAACTTCCAAGCGGCACCGCTTTGTAGGTGATGCGGTAGCGCAGCCGCGTGCCCTTCGGCGATTCGATGGGCAGCTCCTGGCCCATGCCGCGGATGCCCTCGAAATACGCGAGGCGCGCGGCCGACTGCGCGGCGTGAAGCGCGAGCGCTTGCTGCGTCCTCGTGTAGTAGTTCATCCGTACGCCTCGAGCCGGGAGAGTTTCCGGCGCAGCCGCGCCACGCGCCGCTTGTGGATCCGCGGCCCGTGTTTCGAGCCAAACAAAAACATGGCGAGGGCCAGCAGCGCGATGCCGCCGAGAAGCAGCGTGGGATCGGCCGCGAGCTGCCCGAGGCCCGCGCCGCCCTGACCCGCGGCCCCGACAAACGGCAGCCGATACATGCCCCGCGAGACCGAGCGATTGAAACGCCCGCCGCCGGCGCCTTCGCCGAGCCCGGAGAGCAGCGCGGGCGAGCTCACGCCCGGCAGATACCACGAGAGCCGGTTCTTCGGGCCGCAACCGCAGCCAGGCGCGCAGCCGAGTCCCTGCAGCCCGCGCGCGGCCGCCGCGGTGAGCGTGGCCTCGCGCGTGGGAACGTAATAAGCGCTAGCGGGCACGGCGGCGTCTCCTCCCAGGGTTCTTGCGGCGCGCCGGGTTGCGGCGGCGCTTGCCGGCAATCACCGTCAGCAAAATGATTCCCACGCCGGCGGCGATGAGGTATTGCGTCTTCACGCCAAGCGGCGCTTGCAGCATGAACGGCACCGACGGCCGCACGCTCGGCAGAAACGTCGCCGGCTTGTATTGCACGCCGAACGGAGCTCCGCCTGCGCCTGGCGGAGTGAGCGTGGTCGGCGCGGTGTACGTCGACGGCTGGATCGTCGTCGCTGGGGTGTACGGGAAGGTCATCACGTCCGCTGGGGTGTACGGGGCGTCGCCGAACGGCGACGGAGTGGGCGTTGGCGTGACGGGCGTCGGCGTGGCGAACAGATCCTGGTAGAAGAGATCGTTGTACGTCGACGCCTCCTGCCCGAGGAAACTCAGCCGGCGCAGGGGCGGCCCGATCGCCGGCATGAATCCCGGGATCTGGCTGTAGCCTCCGCCGGGCGACATGAACATCGCCGCCTGCCGGCGCACGCCCCCGACGATGGGCATGGTGCCGAAATGCACGGCGTGCGTGCCGGCGGCGGGGTGACCGGCGCCGAGGCCGTGCAACTGCGCCGACGCTTGCGCCGCGCGGATCCTGGCTGCGCCGGTGCGTGCCGCCGCAAAAGTGACCGCGGGGGGCTGCGGGTAGCGCCCATAGCGCGGCAGCGCCACGATGCCCATGCCGGTCATGGCGGTTTCTTCGGGAGGCGTGCGGAACCGCCGCGTCTGGCTCAAGGCCGCGGGAATCGCCCGCGGCATGCGCACGTTGACCGTCGGGAGGATCCCGAGGTCGCCGCTCATGCCCGCGTCCTGCAGCGCGCGCGCGGTGCGCGCCGTGAGCGAGCCGCCGGGCGGTGCGAAATAAGGCATTCAGTGCCTCCCCCCGCTCGCGAATTTTTGCTCGAGCAGCTTGTAGCCGAGAAAACCGAGCACGCCCGTCATCCAGTTCGGGATCCCGCGGATCAATGTATCTTGCGTCGCAAAATCCAGGATCGACTGGTACGGGCTCGCGGCCGCCGCGGCAACCGGCGGCGGCGCCACGGTGACCGACACCGGAGCCGGCGAGGGTACCGGCGCAGGTGCCGAGCTCGGCGGCGCGCCTACGCTGTAGGGCGTGCCGATCGAGATCCACTGCCCCTGACTCGAGGAGTACATCCACTGCGAGCCGTCGGGCGCGACAAAAATCTGGTTGGTGGGAAAGTTCGCGGGCACGGGCGAGCTCGCCGCGATCGCCGGCGGCGTCTGCGGCCCGCTCGGGCAGACGGCCACGCGCCGCGTGCAGCCGTTCGGATCGGTGACGATCCGCGCGGTGCAGCCCGGCGGAATCCATTCGGCGATCTGCGGGCAGGCCCGCGCACCGTACGGCGGCAGGGGCATCAAGCCGAAACGGCCGAGCAGGAACGCGCGCCGGCGCCGCGGCCGCTGGTGCGGTGGAAACGCGAGCTGTGCGGGAATCGTCGGCAACGTTATCTCCTCAGCGCCACGACGGCGCCGATACCGAGGCCGACGAGCCACACCCACGGCGGCAGCCCCAAAAATCCCGCGCTCACCGGCGGCATCGCTTGCTGCCGGATCATGGGGCCGCCTCCCGCGCCGATCGGCGCGTAGATAGGAGAATTGGGATAGATGTTGTAGGGCGCCGCGCGCGTCGCATCGATGATGCCGGCCGCGCCGGCCGCGCCGCTTTGAATCAACTGCGCGATTGATCCCCAGTTGACGCCGTCGCCGCCGTCCTGCCCGAGCCCGCGCAACATTCTGCGCCGCGCCGGCGGCGGTGCGTAGTAAAGCGGCAGCTTGCCGCGGCGGAGCGGCACATGCATCGGCAGGCTCGCCGGTAAAATCCCTAGCCTGTTCATAGGCTGCTCCCCCGTTCCTCGAGGTGCGAAGTCTTGATAGACGGAATCATGGAGCGACCATCCGCGCTTGCGAAAGAATCGCGAGGGCGACCGCCCGAACGCCGGCCGGCGCCTGGCCGCGTCGACGCTCACCCACCGGCCCGAGAGCAACGCCTCGGGATAGACATGCGAGAACAGATCCGGGTTGCGGGGATCGGAGGCCACGGTGATGAACCGGCAGCGAATGCCCACGCTCTCGAGCAGCGCGCACATGAGGACCGAAACACAGTCGCAATCCCCGCGCCGGTAGCGCAGCGTCCACTCGGCCGACTGCACGCCCTCTTTGCCGACCGGATCCGGCGTAAACACGATCGTGCGGAGCACCCAGGAATAAATCGCGCGCGCCGCCGCTTCGGGATCGAATGCGCGAACGCGCGCGCGGTTCAGGATCGTGAGCGCCTGCGCGCGAACCGCCGCGCTCGCCTTGCCCTGGTCGACGAGCTCGGACATCTTGGCGATGGTGAACGCCGTGCCGGCATCGCCCTCGGGAAGCGGAAAGTGTTGTGCGGTGCTCATTCATATTTTTGCGGCCAGCGCGCTGCGTGAGGAGGAAAGGACCGCGGTGAACCGTTGCCGGTTTCCGCGGCAAAAACCCCCGGAGTGGCCACGCGCCGGCCAGAACCTAACGGCCGCTCTGCCGGCTACAGTTATTCGTGTCGCTCGCCCGACGCAAACCGTTAGCCTTCAAGGAGAACGAAAGCGGGAGGAAAGGCCCCCTGCAGGCGCAAAGTTCTTGAATTGTTTCCAGTTACGCTATATACACGGTACTGCGTGAGAGGACCGAACCCCCGCAGGACAACCCAAAAATGCCACGAGTCGCAGCCGCCAAAGCCCAGGAATCGCCGGTGACCGTCAACATTGCGTCGCCGCAGACCGCTCCCAGCGCCTCACCGGCGCAGCACAACACCGAGCTCGAGCCCAACTGGTTTTTCGACAAGCTCGCCGCCATCACGCCCGAAGAGTGGGGGAAATTTTATACCCTCGAGATCGTGCGGCTCGAGCCGAAGCTCCCGGGCGTGCCGGGCTCGAAAGGGTTCCTCGACATCTACACCGAGCCGATCAGCAAGGCGATGATCAAGAGCCGTTTCGGCGGCGGGAAGTTTTCACTCGTCTTGCTCCGCAACAACAAGTACATCACCAGCCACACGATCGACATCGAAGGCGATCCCATCTATGCCCGCGGCCGCGAGCTCCCGCCCGCATCGGCCGGCACCGGCAGCGCGCTCGAGGGCCGGCTGCTCAACATGCTCGAGACCAATCTCAAAGAGATGAAAGAAGAGCTGCGCAAGCGCGAGGCGAGCGGCGGGGATCCGGCCTTTTCGAAAGCCGTGGACATTCTGTCGACCGCGTACTCGACCGGGCTCGCCACGATGCAGAAAGACCAGGCCAACCCCACGCAACAGCTCAAAGACATCATCGGCACGGCGAAAGAGATGGGCGTGCTCGGGAATGCGGACGCCGGCGTGCTCGGCACCATCAAAGTGCTGAAAGAGATCGGAGTCATCGGCCCGCCGGCTGCGGCGGCCGCGGCCACGAGTCCCCTCGAGCAGTTGAAAATGTTTTTGGAGATTTTCGACCGCATCGAAGAGTTTCGCGGGGGATCGAACGGCAAGCCGCGCGACTGGAAAGCCGAGCTTGCCGGGCGCGTCGGCGAAGCGCTGCCCACGATCCTCGACAATCTCTCGACGCGCCGGGGCGTGCGCGGTGTGCGGCCCGAACCTCCGCCGCGCCCTTCGGTGTCCGCGGTTTCCCCGGCACCGCATCCGGCATCGGCGGCCCAAGTACCCCGGCCGGCGCCAGTTTCCCGTACGGCGGTGCCGCCGGCCGCGAGTTTGCGAATCGTTTCCACCGAGGCGGATCCCGGTACGGCGCATGGTGAGAGTGCCGGCGATGGGAGAGAAAACCCCGCCAATGCGAGTGCCGTCCCGGTGGAAGCGGATGCGCTCGACGAGCACGCCGCGAACTTCGTCAAGCGCCGTATCGTCGAATGCGTGGCCCGGGGGGAGGAGGGCGACGGCGAGCTGATCGTCGACTTTCTCGAGGTTGCCTGGCCGGCCGCGGTGAACTATCTCGAGATGTTTCCCGCCGAACAGGTGACGGCGTTTTTCTCGGGCGATGCGATTCTCGCGCAGGCGACCCAGCATCAAAACTGGCCGCGCATGCTCGGCGAGGCGCAGGCGTACCTCGCCGAGGAAGCTCCGGCGGAGCAGGTGACGCATTGACGCCGCCGCCCATCTATCTTTATCGCTGCGATCGCTGCGCGGCGCTCTTCGCACTCTTCGATCTCGAGGAAACGTACGGCCCATGCACGAAAGAAGAGCTCTTGCTCGCGAATGGCTGCCCGGCATGCGGCAAGGGATCGATCAGCCCTTTCGGAAGACTGACACTCGATCTGCAGGCGGCCCGATGAGGTGAAACGGATGACCGGCAGGATTGTCAGTAACGACGGCGAGGTCGCGATCGTGCAAGCCGACAACGGCGAACGCATTCGTTTCGAGCGCACCTGGGCACTGGGTCTGTTTCGAGGGCAACCCGCGCTTACACGCCAGGAATTTCTGCGCGAGTTGCCGACCGGCGAGCTGATCGACGGGCTCGAGAAAGTTCGGAAGAAAGATCTGGTGTAAAAAACAAAATGCCGCGCCGGCGCCGCGAGTATCAAAATGCTTTCATCAAGCATGTCGACAAGTTGCCCCTGCCCGAGCTCGGCGACGACCGAGAGCGACACAACGCCGAGATCGCCTTCACCGAGGCGGAGCTCAACACGATTGTGTTTGCGCTTTCCTTTGTACAGCACGCGCTCTTCGCTTTCCCGAGACTGCGATCCCACTACGGCGCGACGCTCGACAACCTGGTGACGCGCTTGCGAACGGCCGACGGCAAGCCCATTCACGAAATACCGTAGAATCTCGTAATCTTTCCCACACAATCCACAGGGTTTCCACCATACCGCTTGACATCTGTCCGGTCGAACAGGTAAACCGTTAGGCCGTTCTTTGCTCGGCGCGATTCGGGCCGGGTGAAAAAAGAGCTGGCTGCTCGGCATCCGGCCCGCGTCGCAACCGGCAAAGAATCGAGCAGCCTCGATGCCGTCCCGTTGGACAACCCGCGGCTTTCTCCCTTCGACACGATTTTTTATTGCCCGGCACATTTTGAAAGAGAACGACGTGAGCCGTCACGGGCTGCTGACTTGCGTGCTCACCTCACGGCAATGCGCGACCGGCGAAAATTGGACCGCGCCGAGGATTCGTCGTGCTGAGGAGCTCGTCCTAAACTGGCTGCACGCGGCCGGCGAAACGGACGAAGGCACGGCGGCGTATGGACGCCGCGCGCGCGAGATGACAAAAGATTCCCGGACAGGCAGCAGCCTTGATCCGGGCGTAGGAGACGCAGCCGCGCCAGGACCTTCACCGGCCGGCCGGGCTGAGGATGTACGCGCAAGCGACCGCTCTCAGCCCGAGTCGTCTCCGTCTGCCGCCCTTGAGCGCGAGGCGCGCCGATGACCGCGCCGGCACGCAAACAAGAAGAAGCCCCGCAACTGCCGGCGAACATCGAAGCCGAACGCGCGATACTCGGCGCCATCCTCATGGACAACAAAGCCCTCGCCGCGGCCGCGGCGATCGTCTCGACCGTCGATTTTTACCACGTCCATCACAAAAAGATTTTTCTGCGCATGGTCGAAATGAACCAGGCCGGCGCGCCGATCGATCTGGTGACGCTGTGCGAGGCGCTCTCTCGCGACGCGCAGCTCGAGGGCGCCGGCGGCGCGCATTACATCGCCTCGCTCGCGACGGGCATGCCGAAAGTTTCGAACGTGGAACACTATGCGCGGATCGTGCGGGAAAAAGCGGTGCTCCGCGCGCTCGTGTATGCGGGCGACAAGCTGCGCGAGCAGGCGCTCGATCCGCAGGCGAAACTCGAGGATCTGCAGCAGATGATCACCGGGATGTCCGCGGCCGGCCCGGAAACGCAAAAGATCGTCGGCGGCAACGGCCACTTGTTCTACAGCGGGCGGGAGTTTCTCACGACCGTGTTTCCCGTTCCCGAGCAGTTGATCGAAGGGCTCATTTTCAAGCACGGCTCGCACGTGATGATCGCCATGCCCCATCATTTGAAGAGCTGGTTCACCCTCGCGCTCACCATGGGCGCGACCGTGGGAGGCGAGCTCCTCGGCGGGCTCGTGGTGCCGCGGCCTTTCCGGACGATGCTCGTCACCGTCGAGGATTTTCCGAACGAGGTGCAATGGCGCATGCAGCAGTTGCTCCTCCGCAAGCAGTTTGCGAACGTGGATCTCGATGGCTTCTCGATCCTGCCGCGGCCGCACGGCGGATTGGATCTCATGCAAGAGAGCTGGCTGCAGACGCTCTTGCGCAAGATCGACGAGTTCAAGCCCGAGCACCTGATCTTCGACGTGCTGCGGCGTCTGTTCCGCGGCGACATTAATTCGCCCGAGCAGATGGCCGCGCTGTGCGAACAGGTCGACCGGCTGCGCGATAGGGCCGATGTCGCGACCACCATCGTGCACCACGAGAACCGCAAAGGCGAAGACATCCTGCGCGCCTCCGCCGGCAGTTTCAACTTGCCCGGATGGGCCAACGTGCTGGTGCGGTTTTCGCGTAAGGTGACCGACGTGATCGACAAAGATCACGAGATCAGCCACGTGGAGATCGAAGTCGACCACAAGTTCGCGCGCTCGCTCGAGCCCTCGCGCATGGTGCTCGATCTCGCCTCGGAGACGCCCTTGCGGCTCGAGCCGCTCGAGGATCTGCTCGGGCTGCAGCAGATACGCGACCGGCTGGGCATCGATTGGACGGCGCGCGATCTCGGCGAAGCCCTGGACGTGCCCAAAACGAGCGTATTGCGCCGGCTGCAAAAATTCCTGAAGGCCGGCGTCGTCGAGAAAGTGACCGGCGGCAAGCGCGGCCGTACCGGCGGGCTCGCGCGTTACAGGTTTGTGGGCGAGGGCGAATGATCCGCGCGTCGATCCGATTCCGTTTTTCGTCGAGCTCGGCGACCGATAGGGCATTCATGCGCGGGCAAAGAGATCAACTTTTCTACACCGGGGAGGAGTTTCTAGCCGCCGATTTTAGCGCGCACGATCGAGCCCTGAAACGGGAAGACTTTTGCGAAAAACTGGGCATCGATTGGACGGCGCGCGACAAACTGGGCATCGATTGGACGACGCGCGATCTCGCCGAAGCCCTGGGCGTGCACAAAACGAGCGCGTGGCGACGGCAGCAAAAATTGTTGGAGGCCGGCCTCGTCGAGAAAGTGGCCGGCGGCAAGCGCGGCCGCGCCGGCAGGCTCGCGCGTTACAGGTTTAGGTTTGTGGGCGAGGGCGAATGACCGCGGAAGAGATCCGCAAATTTGCGTGGGAAGTGGCTTTCGACGAGCAAGGCAAGCTGCCTCGCATGCTCGCCGAGATCGCCGCGCAGCTCGCCGAAGCGAACAAGCGCGGCAATGTGCTCGCGTCGATTTGCGGCGACGGTTCCGGCCCGCGCGGAAGAGTCTGCGCGCTCGAGCCCGGGCATCCCGGCGATCACCGGAGCTACCACTCCTCGGGCGGCTGCATCGGCTGGCCGCAACGGAAAGAACAACACAACGGCCGATGAAGCGCACATGGTTCCTCGGGAGATCCGAAGAACAAAGCTCTAGGTATAATCAACCCAACTCATCCGAATGCGCCGGAATAGCTTTCTTCGCCTTTTCTTCATGAAACAGGTCCGTAACCTTTTTACCCAATAGCTACACCATGGATATAGACTCGCTCGCGCGCGCGCGTAGAGGGGGGAGAGTGGACCTATTTAGCTGTAAGCATTTGAAACCATTGAACATAAGTCGAAAATAAATAGGTCCAACCCCTTTTACCGTATCTTGCTGTACCAGCTAAGTTTATTGTTTGCAACGTAAATAGGTCCACTCTCTGTACGGAGGCGTGGACCTATTTTTAAACGTTGATTTTACATGCTTTAACGCGTTTTAAGCTAATAGGACCGCTCTGGGGGTGGGGCGAAGAAACCTTCGCCTTGGCGCTACAGAAATTCATGTTTTCAAGTGACACTTTACGGCTACCGTGGAGATATATAGTTGGACTTATTTCTTTCTTTCTTTCTTTCTTCTGAGGCACCAGTCAGATAACCATAATTTCTAATTTTTCCGCTTGACATATATTTTTATATTTGCCATGATTACCGCGTCTCTCCGGAGTCTCCTCCAGGAGGGATTCCACAAAGGAGTGAAGTTCGATGGCTGAAGCGAACAGCAAAACCGGAGAAGCGATGAACGCCCGCGGCCGGCCAACCTCGACGCTCGATCCGCTCCTGCGCGAACGGCTCACGGAATACCGCGTGGAACGCTGTTACAGCCTGCGCAGGCTGCGCAGCGAGATGCAGGCGCCCTTTGTGCCGGCGACGCTCGGCAAAGCGCTCGAGGGGCTCCCGGTGTTCGATATGTACGTGCTGTGGATCGAACGCTGGATCCGCAAGCACCTAGAGAGTACTGCCGTACCATTGCACGCGCCCGCGGCGGATCGGTAGCGTGACGCGGAAAGTTGCCGGACGAGGACTCACCCAGGAGGCCCTTGAATGACGAGCACGAGTTTTCCCCCGCTGTCGTTTTTGCTCGGAGCGTCGACGAATTCGCTCGAGGATCTGGAGCTGGCGGCGCTGAACCGCCGGGCGAATCTGGCGAAGGCGGTGCGCTACGAGCTCGAGCAATGGATCGAGCAGTCGGCCGCGGCGATGGTGGCGCGGTGGATGCTCGAGAACCGCGAAGCCTTGCTCGGCGGGACGGCGGCGATCGAGGCGGTTCCTGTGTTGGAAGATCTTTTCACGAGCAGTGAAGCGGCGTTACGTAAACCGCGCCGCGGCTAACTTTTCTTTGAAAGGAAAAAGACAATGAAAAACGTAATCTCGTTTGTTTTTGTTTTGTTCTGTTGCGGTGGACTGGATGCGAAGCCACGGGTCAAAGTTTTTCCGGTTTCTTGTGCCCGAGTCTGGAAAGCCGTTGAAACCGTCGCAAATGGTAAGGACTACTCTTCATCCATGTTGGATGACAAGCGAATGAAAGCCTCCCTTGTTACCGGCCATGGCGCATGGACTGGAAAACGCACCATGTACCTCAGCCTTCAAGGAAGTGGAGATAGCTGTTCCGTTTCCGTTGAAGGAATCTTTTCCGGGCTTGCCCACAACGATAAAGGAGACCTGTTCAAGCGAATCGAAGAGGGTCTCCTGATTGGAAACCAAGAGAACAGGCAGTGAAGCGGCGTTACGTAAACCGGCGCGCCGTTGACACAAGGTATTCCTTATGGGACGCGGGAGGGCTGCCATGGCGAACGAAGATAAGCGGTACCAGGTCACGGTGACCACACGGATGTGGGACTCCAAGAGCGGGCACGGCATCGGATTCGACGAAACGACGACTGTTGAAAACATGGATTTCGAAAGCCTGCTGGAGATGCTGAAGGCCTTTCACGCGTTAACTCTCCGGTTCATGTCCGCGAAGGACGGGGCCGACCATGGCCGTTGAAGAAACGCCGTCGTACAAGGCGCCCGGCTGGTACGCCGCGGAGCTCCAGGCACGCATACGCGCCGCGCTCGACCTGGCCGCCCATTACGGAACCATCGACGGCGAGGACCACAAAATGTGGGTCATCGACCAGATGGTCCGCAGGCTCACCGGCGGAACGTATCCCTCATGGTGCGCAGATCGCATCGACGAACAGCGCGGCTACACCTGGCGCCAAGGGATTGCGCCATGATGAGCGACGAGCACCGAGACGCGATTCGACAAGCAAACCGGCGCCGCGGGAATTGTGGAAAGTGCGGTTCGGTGCATGTTGAGATACGCGACGGCTCTGAGATCGGCGGATTCCCTGGATTGAAATATCGCTACTGTGGCGCCTGCGGTTGGTCACGAGCAATTACCTCCCGACCGCGCAAGAGCGATGGATTGCGGGTCAAGCCATGATGAGCGACGAGATGAGCGACTACAAGCGCCGGCGAGCAAGGGGGGGGGCAAGATGATGAAGCCCATCTTGCTGCTGATCGCCGCGTTGTACACCGCATGGGTCGTCGCGTTCTTTGCCTACATCATTCGTTCACCGCAACTGACCTGCACGCCAGCGGAAACCCCTCTCGCGAAATACCTGTTTTTAATCCCTGCGGCTTGCGTTTTCGGATGGCTCCTTGTGGATTCGGTCATAAGGATGTGGAAAAAGGCGGCGACGTGGCGGTAGAGGCAAAACGCGGTTGCGGCTATCGCAAGATCGGCGGGCTCTACTTCGTGGGCGGCGGCCGCGGCGTCGCGTGCGACCGCCTCCCGATCCCGCTCGACATCTGCCCGACGTGCGGGCACGGCATCAAACAGACGCGCGGATTCACGTGGGTGGACGTCCCCAAGCTCGTCGGCGGCGTGCACCTACAATGCACCGACGACTTCCCTTGCCCGTTGTGCATGCAACCGGATGCGCTTGGCCTGTGCGGCCTGCTCTGGATCGGCGAGCGGTTCTACAAAACCACGTATGACTTCGACCGCGAAGCCGCCGCGCTCGGCGTCAGCCGGCGGATCACCGCCATCCCGCGCGGGTTCCAAGTCGGCAAGACGTGGATCTTGTTCGCGCACCCCAAGGCGCTTCCCTGTCCGTTCCGTTGCGAGCGGTGCGGCGGCAACGTGCTCGTCGACAAAAAGACCGAACGAGTGGAGTGCGCCCGGCGAGTCGTGGGCGACCGCGAGTATTGCGGCTGGACGGCGCCGCTTTTTCGCGCCGGGATCTTCAAAGTGTGGCGGCCCGAACGGATCGAGAAGATCCTCCCGGAGTCGCTCATCGGATCCGCCGAGGCGCACGAGCTCGTCGAGCGAGGCATCACCCCGGTGTTTGTTCCCGACGACGATCCCGATCATCGCGGCACGGTGTACGACGACGAGGGAACCGCCCTCGAATCGGACGCGCGGGACGTGGCCACATGAAAATCAAGGCCCCATTCCTCATCAGACACCGCTGGTGCCAGACCACGAGAGGCCACGATGAGGGAATTGTGCGGCCGGTTCTACCAGATTAATTTTTCCGGCGTCGCGGTCGTCATTCGCGAACGGAGAACGAGCCGAGTGCTGGATCACTGGTGTTTCCGATGAGGACTAGACGCCAGAAGGATGCCCCTATGGACGAAACTACTCGTCACCATCAGGCTGCGCTCGGCGGAGATCCCTTCGGAGGGTTTTTCGATGTGTTCACGCTCGTGTGCGCCTGGTGCCGCGAAGTGATCCGGCCAGGCGGCCCGAGCAAGTCGCACGGGATCTGCCCCGCATGCAAGCGCAAGCTCATGAACGAAGGGATCATCGTTCCATGAAAAAAAACCAGCGATTCGAGGACTACAAGCGCCGCATGGCGCGCTCGCCGTTTGCCCGCGAATTCGCGACGATCGCGCGGATCATCGAGCACTACCCGGAAGACTATGCCGAGGCGGCGGTGATCTTCAACGAGTTCTACAAGCGCGAATTTGCCGGCAGACGGAAAACCGGCGTGTTCGCCGCCTTCGTGGGGATCTCGCTGGACCAGCTCTCTAAGTCGATCGACAAACTTTCTGACGCCGGAGGTAAACCCTCATGATCCAGATTCGCGTCAGCATCGATTCGCAAATGTTTGCCGAGCTCGTCTCCGGCAAGGTCGTCAAAGCAAAGGTCGTCAGTTTACCGGAATCTTGGGTATCGATCGAGCTCGCGCTCGAGGACATCGGCATGCCCGAGATTCTCGATGCTATCGACCGCGCATTCCTGCGCGCGCCGGAATGGGTCACCGTGGCGCAAACCGATACCGCGCTCGTCGACTGGCTGCTCGGCGTCGTGAACAGCAGACCGGTCGAGTCCGGCGGATTCCTGCGGCGGCTCGCCGAGGCCGCGCTCGCCGCCGACGCGCAAAACTATCGTTTGATGCGGCCGATCGTGGCGGAGATGCGGCGCAAGTATCCGAAATACTCCGCCAAGGCCGCGCCATGATCCCGGTGCCCCCTCCGCCGCCAGACGCCGCACATTTTTTGCCGGCGTGGGTGGTTCTCCTGATCCTGCTCATGGCGACGGCGGTGACGGTGTACGCGGTAACGTCATACGCCATCCGAGAACAAAAGGCGTTCAAAGAGTCGGCGAGACGGCTTGCCGGGAAAATGGTCGCCGAGTACGAGGAGCAGGAACGCGCGCTCGCGCGCGAGCGCGAACGCTTGATCGACCAGGCCGGGCGAAAACCATGGCAACGAAACTGAGCTCCAAGAAACCCCTATTCTTTGCGGTATTGAGCTTGAGCCTCTCCGGCTGCTGCGCCGGCAAGCACTACATCCACCGCGGCTCGCTTGCCGGCGTGCGCCAGGAATTCGGCGCCGGGACGTACACCGCTTCCGCATACCGCTTCCGCTACGTCACAAAAGACGGTGTGATTTACGACTGGCCAAGCGCTTTCGCTTCCCGGGAATCCCAATCCTGCGAGCGCCTGGTAGTGGACTTTTTTCCGGAAGATGTGGTTGCGGAAATCGTGGCGTGCAGGCCTTGAGCGCTCGGCATGGCGGGTGTGCGCGGTGGAACTTACTTTTTGATTTGTTCGGTTTGAAAGACGGCGAGATTGTTGGCCGCGAGCAGATCCTGCGGCACGGTGAGCGTCAGGAAACCCTTTTTCTCGAGCTCCGCGAGCGTGAGGTAGATGCTCACGGCCGTGCGCATGAGCGCCGGCCCCTCGAAACTCCAAAACTTTCCCTTGGCCGCCTTGCCGGTTTCCCACAGAAAGGTGATCTGCGCGGAGTATAGCGCGCTGGCCGCGGCGTTGATCATGTCGCGGCGCTGGTCGTCGTTCTTGATCCCCTTCAAACCAGCCAACAGGATTCGGAAAATCTAGGAGCGCCATTAAGTGTCCAGAGGTTCGAGGTATTCCTGCGAGATCACCACGGTTTGGCCGGCGAGCTCCTGGCCTGCATCGAGCTCGACCAGAGCGCGCGGCCTCACGATCGCCGGCGACCTGAATTTCCGCACGTCCAACATCTCGACAATGACGCCGGTTTTTGCGGCGTGCGGATGGGCTTCGAGGTGATGCGCGGTCCCGCCCCGGATCACGATGGAGATGAGTTTCTCAGTAACCCGGACATGATCGCCTTTCTTCATTTGGGGGAAATTCGCAAAAGTACGGGGGCACCTATACCTCGTCTTCGTCCGGAGCGGAAAAGCTGCAATGTTCGAGGTGCCCGTCTTCCGGTGTGCTCCCGCATTCTTCGCAGCATCGCTCCTCGCCCGCTTCGTCGTCGATCGGCAGCGTGAGCTCTTTCGCCGCTCCTTTCGGCAGCTCGAGCAGAATCAGCGGCCGACGGATCAATCCCTCGATCGCCTTGCGCGCCGCCGTTTCGGTGCACGGGAGAATCGAATAGATCGCGCCCGGCCCGATCAGGCGCGAGCGCGCCGGCGACGCCTGGCGCTTCACCTTCGCGCCCGCCGGCGTCCATGTGCTTCCGCTGTCCGTAGTAGTAGCGGTGGTGTACTCGGGAGATTCGAGCACATATTCGCGCTCGGGCAGCTCGGGAGTGTCCACGCGGAAAAGCACCGCGGTGCCGTAGGCTTCGGTCGTCACGTAGCCCACTTCTTTGGCGTGGCCGAACAGCTCGATGATGCACCAACCTTCAAAATTCCCTTGCTTCGTGTGCTCTACCATTCTTGGCTCCATGTTCGGCCATTTCTGATGCTCTGGATGCAGGATTTTGTGACGCCATACTTCCGAGCAAGTCTTCGACAGCCCATGGGGAAGACGAACGAATCTGGCGTACTTTGTGCGCTGTCATTTTTAGATTCGCCGGTCGCCGCAAGCCGATACGGTAGGCATGCTTGCCGTTTTCAGGACGAGTAAGATACTCGAGATTGTCTAACCAGCAGTGTGTTTTTATCCCGTCTTTGTGATTGACCTCTTGTCCTTGGGCTGGACCGATGAATGCCCTTGCGACAAGCACATGAAGCAATTTTCTGCTGATCTTTCCGTTCTTCCAAAGATTTATTGCGAGGTAGCCTTTTTTTGTAGGGCACGATGCCAGGATTCGTCCTATTCGCGCACCGCCGCCATGACCTTTCCCTTGGATTGCGGCTCGACCAGTTCTTCTTACTCTGGCTTGATCACTGACTTCGTAAAGCCCCTCAAAACCATGGATTGATTTCCAAGTTTCCACCATCGCGGGATCCATTTTCAGCGCTGCCAGAAAGATAGTTTGACCGACTGCACGGCGAGCTCGATCAGCATGTTCACGATGCTGTCTTTCGCGTCGATCCCGGCGGCTTTGGCGGTGACCGCGATTTTCGCGAACGCGGCGGCCCGTTTGTCGATGCCGGCGGCGAGCGCCGAGGCTTCGTGCACCGCCTCGATCACGATCTTGCCGAGGTCGCTTTTGAGCACCTCGAGCGAGGCCACGGCGAAATGCTTCGCGGCGTCGGCGCCGAACAGCTTCTGGAACGCCTCCGAGACGTAATAGCCGGTCTTTTCGAAAAAGCCGGCGATCTTTTTCCAAAAACTTGTGGGTGCTGTGCTAGGCGGCATGGCCGGCTTTCTTCCCGAGCTGGTCGAGCTCGGCGTCGGGTGAGAGCGAGACCAGCGTCGCGTTGAATTTCGCGAGGATCTCCTGCAGATCCACGAAACTCGACGCGGCAATCTTGACACTCTTGTTCATCGACACGCCTTCGGGGCCGGCGTACGGACCCATGTACTGGGACGACGGTTTCTCGAGTGTGATCTTCGCGTAACGCTCGAGCATCACCGCCGAGGCTTTCACCGGATCATCCGGCAGGTTTTCAGTTATCGAGGGTTCAGGCGGCGGTTCCATCTCGCCGATCAGCGAGATGGACACCATAAGCTGCACGTTGAAAAGTTTCATGACTTCCCTTGCTTCGTCGAGCCGTGGATAAATTCCTGCAGCGCGACCGACTGCACCCAGTGCCACAACCCGTGTACCAGCGCGGCGGCGGAAAGCCCGGTGATCACGAGCGTGCCGGTCTTGGCGGTGTAGGCCGAATGCACGCCGACGGCGGACCCCGCGGCCACGAGCCAGTATCCGATGCGCTTCGCCGCCGTGGGCAGCGTGGCCGAGCGCGGAAACCACCGCTCGAGGACGTGCCCGAGAAACACGATCACCGCCGAGGCCGTGAACTGCGTGCCGAAAATGCTGTATTCGTTCAAAGGAATCACCCCTCGCTCGAGGCTAGCATCTCCGGCGGCTGGGGCGGCGGCGAGTACGCGACATAGTCGACTTTCTGATACGGGGCGGCGTTGTGCGTCGCGCCGATCAGCACCGAGCGCACGCCGGGCATCAGTTTGTTGATGGACACGTGCACGATCGCGCCGCCGTGGGCGTCGGTTTCATAGATGAGCTGGTGAAAGGGCAGCGAAGGGTTGTGGCGCATCCAGTCGAACACCGCGCGCGTGCCGCACGTATCGATAAGAAAATCGGTGGCGCAGTGCATCGGCGTGGCCAGGTGTTCGGAGTTCGGCTGGCCGTGCGCGGCGGCGTTTTCCCGCGGGCTGCGGTAGCCCGAGGTGACGATCACGCGCCCTTCGCCGATCTCGTCCATCGCGGGGCTCGCGCGTACCACGGTGCAGAATTCCAGGTGCACCGGCTCGAGGATGGTTTCGCACAACTCGCGGAAGATCGGGATGAGCTCGGGCGGGATCGGATCGCCGTGCTGAAACTCCTCGAGCGCGAAGTGCGGCGTGAGCTGCGTCGTCATAGATGCACTCCCATTTCGAGCAGCGCCGCGGTCACGAACCGTTCGTACGCAACTTGGACCTCGTCGGGATCCTCGGGGAACGGCCCGGGCACGCAGGCGGGGCACGCATAGAAGCGCTGATCGCCGATCTCGACCGCCGTCCAATACGACGAAACGTCGGGATCCGACTTTTGCCGCCGGTCGCAGACCACGCAGCTCATCCACTCGCCCTGAAACGCCAGGCTCACGAAATCATCACCTTTTTGCCGGCCGGCTTTTCCTCGAGCGGCACCATCTGTTGATCGTCGCGCGCCTCGAGCCAGCGCTTCCGCAGCGATTCGTAGGTTTCGTCGCAGTTCACGGCGTTGACGCCGGCGACGATGATCTGCGCGATCGAACGACCGCCATAGTTCACCTCTTGCACCGCGGTGATCATGCCGGCGTCGTACGTGGCGCGCATGGGCCGGTCGGTGCGCGGATCGAAGAGCGCGAGCTCGAGGGCTTTCGTTTTCGGGCCGAGTTCGTTCATAGGGCGCTCCGTTTGTTGGAATTGCATTTAGTCTGCCAGCGCGTCGGCGAGAAGGTACAGCCCGATCCCCGCGGCTGTCAACACCAAGATTTGCGAGCGCGCGGGCGCGATGGTCATCACGTCCGGCGGAGTGGGTGTCAGATCGGGGATCGGCTGGCCGGTTGCGGCGTCGAGTGTGAGCGGCGCTTGGGTCGCGGCCGGCAGATACTGCGCATAGGTGCCGTCCCGGTAAGTCGTCCACGCCCGGAACCCCGAGCTCTGGTACACGCGGTACGCGGCCGCCGCGTTCGTCGCGGGATCGTACAAATTTTGCCCCGCAAATTCCGGGTGCATTTTCAAATAGATTTGCCAGAGGCCGTACGATCCCTGGCCCGGAGGGGTGCCGCCGCGGGCCAGCGGTTCGGGGTTGTACGCTCCGGGGTTGCCCGAGGATTCGGCGAGCGCGATGGCGACGGCGACGCCCACGTCGCTGCCGGAAAAGCCGGCGTTTTGGGCCAGCGCGGCAATGTCCGAGGCGTTCATCGTTTGACCCTGGATCCGTTAAGGATGCCTGCGATCACACTCATGCGGAAAGCTCCGCGAGCGCGGCGTCCCGGGCGGCCACGAGCGCCACAAACTTTCGGTGGTCCCCGCCGTGATCGGGATGGTGCTGCCGGGCGAGCTCGCGAAAGCGCTCGAGCACCCGCCGGCGCGTGGGATTTTCGTTTTCGAGCCCGAGCGTCTTCCGCCAGGCGACGGGATTGCGCTGCTCGCGCATCTGCTGCCGAAAGAAGGCGTCAAAATCCGGGATGAAAGCCCGCGCCAGATTCAGCGCCAGGTCCACCAGCAAATTTGTGACCACCACGCCGAAGTCCACGCGGACGAAGTCCGCCGGATTTTTGCGTTTATAAGTCTGCCGGCGGATGCGGATCTTTTTCGGCATCGAGTTTCCACCACGTGCGGCCGCCCATTGCGCCGGCCCCGACGATTATAGCGAGCAAGCGCCCCTGCCAGTCGTGCGCTCCTGCAACGGGCAGCGCGAAAAGCACAAAAACCGCCGTCGCGGCCAGCACCACGATCGCGGGGAAGGCATCGGCGCGATCGCTCACGGTTCCTCGTCGTCTGCTTCTTCTTCGTCTGCTTCTTCATCCTCGGGCTCTTCGTCCTCGTCGTCGTAATCGTCTTCGCCGAACAGATACAGCTCGAGATCTTCGACGTCGGGCTGCGGCAGCTCGTCGAGCTCCTCCGAGATCTCGATCGTGCGGCCCTCTTTTTCGGCGGCGCGGAAGTATTCGCAGCTCGCGAGGTGATGCGCCTTCCACTTGGCGGCCTCGGCCTCCGTCTTTCCGAAAAACGTGTGCTGCACGATCACGCGGCCGTTTTCCTGGATGAAGCTGTGCAGTGCGGTGGGCATGAGGGCTCGCCTTTCTTTTGCTCGCCGGCCGGCAAGGGCCGCGAGGGTGCCGGGCGCGTGCAGGATCGCTTGGAGACAGGTCACGCAAGCGGAGCGCTCCGGCCCGGGTATTAGGTAGCGGAAGCGCGTTGGGTTTGTCAACGTGGTGGTTTCGAGATCGACATGGGCTCGCGCGGCGGCTCGTCTGAATCCGTTTTCCGCTTGTTCACGAAGCGCAGCGCCATGCCGATGCCCCGTATGCGGTTGCGCAGCCCCCATATGGCGAACCCCAGCGCGATGTTTCCGGCGAGCGACATCCCGAGCAGCACCGCAAACACATGGCTCAAGACTTCCATCCTTTGCCCCCCCCCTTAGCCGAAATGGCGCAGATCCTCCTCGAGTTTCGCGAGCTCCTGGTACAGCGTTTCCTCGCGCGCCACGAGCCAGTTGCGCGAACGCTCGCGCATGGCCTTCACTTCCTCGAGCCGCACGCGGGTTTCCGCATAGGCGATCTCTTTCGCCAAAAACGGCGTGAGCGCCTGCTCAAGGTCATTGTGCCCGACGATGTGGCCCGTGCCCATGCGCCGGTTCATCTCGTTGATCTCATAGATGGCTTGCATCACGACCGCCGCGATCCGGCGCGCCACGCTCGTGGCTTTTTCATACTCTGGCCCGTTCACCTGGTCGCCTGTTGGCCTCAGTTGCTCGATACAAAAGCAACGTCGAGATAGGCTTTCGCCCCGCTGCCGCCGGTTGGCTGGGCTGATTGGTAACTGAACTGGATGGTGCCGGCGTTGGTGCTGGACACGACGCCCTTGAGCGTGAACGTCACGCTTGTGCCGCCCGCGTACGTCACGGGCGAATAGCCGGACGCGCTCACCGAAGTGGTCGCGCCGGTCGAGGCGTTCGACTGGCCCGAAGTGAACGGGACCATGTTGTTCGTCCCGTCGTTCACCCAAAAATCGAAATCCGGCTCGTTGGTGACGGCTGCGAAATTTGCCCAGCCGGAATACCGGATGTCGGCGCGGCAAGGGCAGCCCTGCACCGGGGTTTGCAGCGTCACCGTGAGCACGTTCGTCGCGCTGCCGGTGACGGTGACGTTCGAATTGAGCGTGGTATGCGCGAACGCGAGCACGCCGGCGGTGATGCCCGCGCTGCGGAGGTCTTGCGGCGTAAGGTAACGGAAGCCCGCCGGCCCGGTCGCGCCCGTGTAGTAAGACGTGGCGCCCGACAGCTCGTACATCCTGCAGCACCCGCCGATGAGCGCCGTGGTTTCGTTGCCGTCGATGGTGATCACCGGCGTGCCCGCGACGGGATTCTGCACGATCCACACCTCGCCGCTTTTCCCGTTCAGCGCCGTCGTGCCGCTGCCCACTTTCACGTACGCGTTGCCGAGCGAGTCGCTGATCGTCGCGGTTAGGGAAACGTTCCCGCCCGAAACGCTCGCGAAGTCGGCGGCGACCACGAGGATGTTCGACGCGCTCACAGCGCCCGGAGTGATCGCCGCGCAGTTGTCGAGAGCCGTCGCGCAAGTGACCTGGCTCGAGGTGGCGGTTTGCACCGGCGTCGCGTTGATATTCCCGCCGACGAAAATCAGGTTGGCAAATTGATTGGTTGCGCTCGGGAGCGTGATCGTCGGCGTGATCGTGGCGGTGCTCGTCAGGGTTTTCTTGTAGAGCTGGAAATTCGCGGTGTTGTCGATGGTCGAAAAACCCGCGGGCGTCACCGAAGCGACCCCGGCGAGATCGTTCATGCTGTAGAGCAGCGCCGAGCTCGCGTTGACGAACGGCGCGCCTTGCACCGAGATGGTCGTCGACGACGGAATGCTGTTTATGAACGCAGTCTCGAACGTGGGAGGCGCTCCGCTCGTCGTCGGCACCGGCCCGGCGCAAACCTGGCCGGGCGAAACCGCGGGCGCGAGGCAATTCCCTCCCGCTTGCGTGGGCGGCGCGGTTCCGCCGCCGCCCCCTCCGCCGCCTCCGCCCCCTCCGACCGTGCCGCTGACGAGCAGCGTGAGCGCCGGGCACGTGGAAAAGCTCCCCGAAACCGACTGGCTCGCGCCCGAAATCGTGAGCTGCGCGGTGCACACTTGCGGCCCGGTGCCGAGCGGCGGCGGAGTCCCGGTCGAGTTCACGGTGAACAGCCACTGCGTCGACGCCGGCGTCACCTGCGTGTTGTCCTGCAGATTCACGGTGAAGCTGCCCGAGGACGAAATCCCGAACGGCCCGACGGTGCCTTGGAAAGGCACCTGGCACGGCGCGGATCCGAACCCGCCGCTCACGCACTGCGCCTGCGAGTTGACGGTGACGGTGGGCTGCCCGGTCACCGGCGACCCGGCGGTCGTCACGAGCTGCATCTTGATTTGCGCGCCGGCGTACGGGATGGCGCTCGTATCGGTGACCGTGCCGCTCACCGTCGTGAGCTGCGCGCGCGCGGCCGGCGCCGAACAGGCGAGCAAAACCAGCAGCGCAAACTTTCTCATCGTGGATACTCCGTTGGCGGATTGAGCGGCGCGGGGCCGCGTTCCTGCTTCCGAAACTGCGCGGGGCAGGGTTTGCCGGCGCGGATCGGCCGGTCGTTCCACGCGCAGTGCGCCAGGTTGCGGGCGCTGCGCACGGCCCCGCAGCCGCTAGAGAGCACGACGACCGACAGCATCGCGCGAGCAACGATCATTGCGGCCCCATGAGTTTCGACCAGTATTTTTTCGCGAAGCTGTAGCCCATCACGCGCGCGGAGAGCGACTGCGTCGTCACCACGATGTTCACGTTGAAGACCGCCACGTGCACTTCGTCGCGCTCCCGCAGCATGAGGCCGTTGAGCGGCGTCGGCGCCGAGACCGCCCCCGGAAGAAACAGGAAATTGTTTGGGGTGTAGTCGATGAACGGTTTCCCGGGACGGTTCGCGATCGCCGGGCTGCCGTTGACGCCCAGGAAAAACTTCAGTTGCGCGGTCACGAGCCCCTGCGTGTAGGCGGCGCCGCCGTTCGCGACGAAGTCGATGCCGAACTGGGTGATCTTGCCGGCGCGGCCCTGTTCGACCGAGAACACCAGGATGTCCGCCCAGGTGCCGATCGCCGGCAGCGCCACGGCGCCGTACTTGTCGAAGTTTTTGTAATCGGCAGGGGGGTATAACCACGGCAGCAGATTGCCGATCCCAGCGGTGCCCGCTCCGGTGGCCTTCGAAAGGCCGACATCGGCGCCACTGGTGCCGACGCCGCTGCTGGGTAAGCCGCCGCCTCCCGTCCCCGTGCCGACGCCGCCGCGCGGTGGGAAGATGGGGGCAATCCCCGCGCACACCGTGACGCCGAGCGGATCGTGCTTGCGGATCCACTCGCGGCACTCGCGGCTGAAACGTTCCCGGCTCATGTGAGCCCCCCGGCCGGCTCGCCGAGATAGCCGAGCAGGCACACCTGGATTTGATTGAAGGCGTTTTGCAGGTTCTGCACCGTGCAACTGATCTCGGTATTGCGCGGCAGGAGTTTCGGCACCCGCAGATAGAGCGGTTTTTGCGCCGTCCCGCACATGTTGCCCGAGATGATCGGCGACTGCTGGTGGGTGAATCCCTGCTCGTCGGTCTCGCCGGCGCCGCGCGTGTGGTAGAGCTGGAAGCTGAAGCTCGTGCCCACGGCCCCGGCCGAGAACGACGCGAGGAGCGCCACGAGCCAAAAATCCTCGGGCACGTTCGCGCGCTGCTCGGCCGAAGCCAGCGCGGCGATTCCCGTCGACCCGAACACCCCCGACGTCGCGCCAATTTCGGCGAATTGCTCGGCGGTGTCGAAGATGTTGATGAAAAACGGAAACGGGTCGGCCAGCATCAAGCCGATGAACTTCGTGACGTCCGGCTCGGGCAGCCGCACCTGCAGTTTCCGGCGGTGTTCCCACGCCGGCGAGAAAATCGGAGCGCCTCGCGTGCCCATGCTAGATCAGTTTC
>VBAK01000020.1 GCA_005882275.1 Candidatus Segetimicrobium genomatis | reverse complement strand
GGTGCCAAACAGGCAAGGTTTGAAGAGCTACACGGGTTCAGCGATCTCGACCGCCATTTTGTCGACTGCGTCAGATCCCGGCGCCCTCCAGCCGCCGGGGCGGCCGACGCCTATCGATCGCACGAACTCGCGCACCGTGTGTACTCGGAGGTGTGTCCAGTCTCCACGGGGTGACTGGTACGTCGTCACCATGTGCCGATCGCAAAGACAAGTCCGAGATAGGCGTGGGGGGGAACGGCAAAAGTTCCCAAGCCCTTTGTCTGGCTGAAGCGCGTGGGTAAGAGGTCCTCTGTACCTACAGTTCTCTAGGGTCCAGCGCGTCCCGCACCGTGTCGCCGACGACATTGAACGCCAGTGTCACGACGAGGATCGCCATGCCGGGGATGATGACCAGGTGGGGGCTGCTGGTGATGTACTCGCGCCCGACGCTGAGCATCGCGCCCCATTCTGCGGTCGGTGGCTGGACACCCAGCCCGAGGAAGCTGAGGCCGGAGGCCGTGAGGATCGCGGTGGCCAGCCGCAGCGTCGATTGCACCACGAGTGGCGACAAGATGTTTGGGAAGATGTGCCGAGCCATGATTGTGCGCTCGCCGGCGCCGAGCGCCTGCGCGGCCTGAACGTAGACTTCCTCCCTCGCCAGCAGCGTTGCTCCTCGAGCGATGCGCGCGAACGGCGGAATCGAGTTCACGCCGATGGCGATAATCACGTTCGTCATGCCGACCCCGAGCGCGGCGATGACGGCTACCGCCAGCAGAAAGCCCGGGATCGCGAGCAGGACATCCATGACGCGCATGATCACCGTATCGCTCAAGCCTCCATAGTATCCTCCGGCAATCCCCAATGCGGAGCCGGACACGAACGCGATCGCCACAGCTCCAAGGGTGATCAAGAGCGTGTTCCGCCCGCCCCACAGCAGCCGGCTGACGATGTCCCGTCCGAGTTCGTCGGTGCCCAACGCGTGAACAAACGAGGGCGGCGCATCCGGGTTCGCCACATCGATCAGGTTGGGGTCGTGCGGCGACAGCCACGGTGCGGCGCCGGACGTGACGATTGCGAGGAGCAGCACCGCCAGGCCGGCCACAGCGACCCGCTGGCGCGCGAAGTGGCGTGCGGCCCGCACCCAGGGGTTGGCCGGGATCGCCGCCCGCGGGACGGACGTCGGCGCCCGCTCAGTCAAAGCGGATCCTCGGATCGAGGTACGCATAGAGCAGGTCGACGACGAGGTTGACCGCGATGAACGTCACGGACAGCAGCATCACGGTGGCCTGTACGACAGCGATGTCCCGCGTGCGAATCGCGTCCACGACCAGCCGTCCCAGACCGGGGCGCGCGAATACCGTTTCGGTCAGGACCGTCCCGGCCAGCAGATAGCCGAGCTGGAGACCAACGACCGTGATGATCGGGATGACCGCATTGCGGAACGCGTGCCGCATGACCAACGTCCATCCCGCGACTCCCTTGGCGCGCGCGGTGCGCAGGTAGTCCTGCTTCAAGATGTCCAGCATGGCGGACCGGGTCTGGCGCGCCACGGTCGCCGCCGAGGCGGCTCCCAGTGTCAGCGCGGGCAGGATCAGCTGCGCCGGCGTGCCGGCGCCGGTGCTCGGCAACCACCGCAGCGAGACGGAGAAAAGCATCATCAGCATCAAACCCAGCCAGAAGATCGGCACGGACACCCCGAGCGCGGTCGCGAGCGCCATCGCGCCATCCCAGGACGAGTGCTGGTGGGTGGCCGCCGTGACACCTGCCGCGAGTCCCACGGCCACGGCAAGTCCCATCGCGGCGGCTGCGAGTTCAGCGGTCGGTCGGACGCGGGTGGCGATCTCGTAGGTGACCGGCCGCCGGGTGACCGCGGACCGGCCGAGATCGAGGGTCGCAAGCCGCTCCAACCACTGCGCATACTGGACGTACACGGGCTGGTCCAGGCCGAGCAGTTGACGAATCGCCTGGATGTCCGCGGCCGTGGCGTCGGACCCCGCCATCACCTGGGCCGCGTCGCCCGGGATGGCCTTGAGGATGCCGAAGACGATGAGTGACACGCCCAGCAGCACCGGGATGGCCCAGAGGACCCGTCCCCCGATGTGCCGCAGCATCTTGCTCGGCGCCGAGCGTCAGGGCCCGCGCTGTACCTGATGGGGCACGAAATCACCGGTGGGCAGCACGATAAAGCCCGACGTCCCCCGGCGCGCACCCCAGATGTTCACCAGCTGCAACAGATAAATGATCGGCTGATCCTGCCAGATGATCTGCTGAACCTGTTTCAGGATCGGCAGGCGCTTCTCAGGATCGAACGTGCTGCGCTCGGCAGCGATCAGTTTGTCGACCTCGGGGTTCGAGTACCCGGTCCGCTGCTGCGTCGCCGGGACGTTCGTCGCGGCGGAGTCGTACATGCGGTAGAGATGGTAATCGATGTACGGGCTGCCCTTGAGAAGGCACGTGGCCGTGCCCGGCCGCGTGTCCGGATCCGACGAACTGAACGCCAGCAGGTCGGCGAACGCCATCTCCCGGATGGTCATGCGGACCCCAACGTTCGCCCAGTAGCCCTGCACCGCCTGGACCACCTGGGCGTCGCCGGCCCACCGGCCGCGGGTGAGGTTCACCGTGACATCCATCCCCGACGCGTACCCCGCGTCCGCGAGCATCTGCCGCGCCCGGTTGGGGTCGTAGCGGAACGGCGGGAAGTCGTAGCTGCCCCAGATGCCGGGGATCCCTGGGCTGTGGAGTGGCTGGGCGAAGCCCTTCATGATCCCCTTGATGATCGCGTTCTGGTCTATCGCCATATTGAGCGCCTGCCGGACGCGGACATCTGAGAACGGCGGCTTGGTATCGGCCGTCTCCAGCTCCGCGATCGTCCGGCTGGGGGTGGTACGGACGTAGAGTCCCGCCGTTTGCCTAAGAGCCGGAACATCCGCGGGGGGGAGGTTTTGGACGATGTCGGCCTCCCCCGTTTTGAGCACCACCACTCGGCCCGACCCCTCGGGGATCGGACGGTAAACGAACCGGCGCACGCGAGGCTTCGGACCCCAGTAGTCGGGATTGATCGTCGCCGAGACGTGATCGTTTGGGATCCACTCCTCGAACTTGAACGGACCCGTACCCACGGGGTGCCGCCCGAAATCCTGTCCGTACATCTTCACAGCCCCAGGGCTGACGATCTTCGCTGAGACGTCGGCCATGAGCAGAGGGAAGTCGGGGTTCGGTGGGTCGGTGGTGAAGCGCACGGTGTGGTCGTCGATCGGGGTGACGTCCTTGATGAGCAGGTAGTTCCCGCGCCGGGTGGCGGGGACGCTCTTGTCAAACATCCGGTCGACCGTCGCCTTGACCGAGTCCGCTGTGAACGGCGTCCCGTCGTGGAACTTGACGCCGGGCCGCAGCGTGAAGGTCCACATCCGCCCGTCCTGGCTCAGCTTCCACGAGGTCGCCAGCGCGGGCACGACCTGCCCCTGGTCGTTCCACGCGACCAGGCCCTCGAACATCGCATTCATGATCGCCTGGAACGGACCGGTGCCGACGGCCGGCTCCAGGCTGTTTGGCTCGGTGCCATCAACGGCCACGAAGGTCTGGTCCCGCTCGATGGCGGCCGCCGCAGCGGCGCGCGCCGGCGATCGTAGGATTGCGAACGGCACGGCCCTTGAACCGGCGGCCAGCACAGCCGCCGCCGACCGGAAGACCCCCTGCTTGAGCAACTCACGACGCCGCAGCGGCTTCATCGCTTGAGACCTCCCCGTAGTGTCTCAGGGATGCTGTTGCGTCTCTCCGGCGCCGCAGCCGCCCAGCCTTACCTGCCGGACGTGACCGATCTCGGCACGTTCTCCAAGAAAGACCGGCAGGCGCCTGTGAAGAGGGCAGTTGCTCCGACCGCGATGATACGAACCCCTTGATCAACAAGCGCCCCCGCCGCTGCGGGCGTACCGGCGACCGTTGCGACGACCTTCCCGGCTCCAAGGCCCTTGGCTATCGCGCTCCGAACCACACTGTCGACAGCAGGGAGCGATGTGTCGCCCGCCCGCACTTGAGACACCGCCAGGTCACCCGGCCCTATGAACAGACCCCGAATCCCTGGGACCCCGAGAATCTCATCCAAATTGGAGATTCCTTCCAGGTCCTCCACCAGAGGCAGCGCCCACACGACCGAATTCGCTGCGCGATAGTAGTCCAGCGGCTTCCCGGCAGTTCCGTACCTGGCGGCGCGACTCGAGCTCAATGCCCCCCGTGTTCCTTCAGGAGGAAACATGGAGGCTGCGACGATGCCTCGCGCATCGGCCGCACTCTTGATGTGAGGGAAGATCAGCCCCGCGGCTCCCGTGTCAAGATAGACGTAGGCTCCCCTGATATCCCCGTAAGGGACACGGATCAACGTGGCCATGTCCTCGCACGATGCCGCGCGAACCAGCGAGGCACAGTCGCGAATCCCGAGGGCGCCGTGTTCGGCGTCGATGAAGACGAAATCAAACCCGCAAGCTCCGGCCGTTTCTACAATGTCGGGATCTGCCCATCCGGTGACGATGCCGTACGCGACTTCGCGGTTGTTCAACCGGCGCTGCAGCCGATTATCTTTCATCGTCCATCCTCAGGTCGTTTCAAATTGAGCCAGCACGTCATCTCGGCCGCGGCGGATGTGCTGGATGATCAGAGTTTCGGCCGCGTCGGTGTCTCCCGTCTTCGCTGCCTCCAGGATTCCGCGATGCTGCTCAACAGCCGTTCGCTGCTTTCCTGTTCCTCGGAGACTTCGATATGCCAGCCGGCGAACATCGACACTGATCAAATCATGCATGCGCCGAAGCCTGGTGTTGCCGGCGCCATCGAGGACAAGACCATGAAACTGCTGATTGTACACGACCGACTCTTCGATGGCGATGCTCCGCCCTCCGCTAAACTTTTTTTCGGCCTGGGCCTGGAGCAGCTCAAGCGCCCTCAACATGCTCGCATCATGGCGCTCAGCGACCTTCCGGATGGCTAATCGTTCGAGGTATTCACGGAGGTCGTAGAGCTCGACGACATCGCTTCGCAGCAGCCTGCGGACTTCGGGAGTCCGATGAGAGTCGGCGACGATGAAGCCTTCCGCTTCGAGCCGCCTCAGCGCTTCACGAATCGGGGTCTTGCTGACCCCCAGCTGCGCCGCCAATTCATCTTCCTGGATCTTCGACCCTTCCGCCAACCGGTTTGTGGCAATCGCCTCGATCAGGCGAACATAGACCTGTTCGCCAAGGCGGCGTGATAGAACGGGTTCAAGAAACGCCGGCGCCGGCTTCATACGTTCGTGCGCCTCCTTCTGAGACGATACGTGCCACGCTGGGGCCGTTCTAAAATCTCCTTTTATCGAGCCAGCAGGAATCTCAATCCCGAACGGTGTAACAGATATTAGATATTCTTTATTCATGATACCGGGTCCTTTCCGATGGAGGTCTCTTCGTCTATGCGCCTCGGCGAGATCAGTTGGACTCAAGCCAAGACGGCGTTTGATCAGGGAGCGTCCGCGATTATTCCGCTCGGCTCAATTGAGGAACATGGGCCGCATGTTCCCATGGGAGACTACGTCGTCATCGATGAGATCGCGCAACGGGCCGCGGAGGCGAGTGGGGATCTCGTCGTGCCGACGATGCCCTTCGGCTACTCCGAGTACTTCCGGCAATACCCCGGAACGATTACCCTGCGGCCCGAGACCCTGACCAATGTGGTCGATGACACCATCGATTGCCTGATTCAACACAAAGCCCGCCGGATCGCGATCTTCAACGGCCACGCCGGAAACAGCCCCATCTTGGAGCTCCTGACCCGCCGCGTTCGCCGCCGGATCGGTCTCTTGATTCCAATCGTCTCGCCCCTTCAAGTCATTCAGACCCCGGCGTTGATTGCCCGAGTCTACGGAGACGGGGTTCAGCTCGGGCATGGGGGCGAGCCCATGGGGTCGATCATGATGGCGCTTCGGCCGGGTTCGGTCCACATGGAGCGCGCTGCAGACTTCGGACGCAAGCAGGTCTTGGGACTGCCCACCGATGGGTTGGGCGCGATCGTGTTTCGACAGGCGCGGGTATTTCTTCCATTGGACATGCAAGACGTCACTCCGGAAAGCGGAAGCCTGAGCGACCCTTCGCTGGCGAGCCCCGAACGCGGCCGGGCCCTGCTGGATTTCGCGGTCGAGTACTGCGCTGAATTCATGCGGTGGTTCCGCACAGCGGATCCGTGGCGGGAGGCCGACACGGAGGCCGCACCCAAAGGGAGATGATCCGATGGCGTCCACGCACGATAGGGACGGAAGGGAGCACTTAGGATTCCGTGGATTTCGGACCGTGGAGAGACCATCCGCTGATCTGGTGCGCCGCCTGGCCGCCTACGCTCCGCCTGATCTGTCCGACGCCATGAACGGCGGGTATACGCTCGACCCCGGCATCGGGCCTCTGTACCCCTTTCATGGACGAATCGCGGGACCCGCCGTCACGGTCGCCGTTCCCCGGGGGGCCTTCAATGTCATCAAATTCGGCATGCAACAAACGCACGAAGGCGACGTGATGGTGATCAACGCATGGGGACTGAACACGTTCGCGGTGTGGGGCGGTAACGTGAGCAGGGGCATGAAGCGCCGCGGCGTGGCGGGGGTCATTATCGATGGCGCCGCGCGAGATCCCGAAGAGGCGGAGTCGATCGAGTTTCCAGTATTCGCGCGGTCCCAGGCGACGGCCACGCCGCCGCTCGAGGGGCCGGGGGAAGTCAACGTTCCTGTGGCCTGTGGTAATGTCGTCATCCATCCGGGCGACATCATTGTGGCCGATGCCAATGGAATCGTGTCGATCCCGCCCGCAGCGGCGGAGTGGGTTCTGCGGCAGGTGGCAGATCTGAAACAACGCCACGCCCGAATTCAGCCTGTCCTGGAGCGCGGCGAGGTGACGAGCATCGACACCATCACCGAAGCGCTCGTCAAGCAGGGGTTTGTGATCGACGGACGGTCAAGCGTCTGAGACATCGGCCAGAGGGTCGATCCGATGGCCAAACCACTCGCGATGATTCGCTCAGGGGGGGTGTCTATGAAGCGGATTTGGACCGTCGCATTGGCAGTGTTGCTTGCCGTGCCCGTGTCGTTCACGATGGCGGTTGCCGCGCCACAACCTGGCGGCACATTAGTCTATGCTCTTCGGGATGAACCCGATCGCCTCGATCCCAACCTGTCCGGGCTTCGTCCCTCTCAGATCGTCTTCTTCCAAATCTTCGATCCGCTCATCGTTAGAGACAAGACCGACAAGAAGTTCAAGCCGTGGTTGGCGACAAGCTGGACGGTCTCACCCGACGGGACGGTCTATACGTTCAAACTCCGGCAGGGCGTGAAGTTTCACGATGGCACTCCCTTCGACGCCGCCGCGGTCAAATTCAACTTCGACCGGACGCACAATCCCAGCCTGGCCAGCCGTTGCGGCGGGTGCGCCGTGGGCTTCTATGACCACGCCCAAGTCGTTGATCCTTCGACGGTGAAGATCTACCTCAAGCGCTCCTGGGCGCCGTTCCTCGATGCGGCAAGCCTGTACTACAGGATGGTGTCTCCCGCTGGCGTGAAGCAGTACGGCGATCAGGACTTCGGCCGTCATCCCGTGGGATCCGGCCCGTTCAAGTTCGTCGAGTGGATCCCCAATGACCATATTACGCTTGAGCGATATGGGGACTATCAGTGGCCGGCGCCGATTCTGCGCCACTCCGGACCAGCCTATGTCGAGCGTGTGATCATCCGCATGCTGCCCGAGGACAGCACGCGGGTCGCCGCTTTGGAGAACGGCGAGGTGCAGGTGATCGACAATGCGCCGGCTCAGGATTTTGACCGGCTGACCAAGGACTCGCGGTTCAAAGCGCTCGTCGGATTCGTGCCGGGGGTGCCGTTTGACTTCGCCATCAACGTGACGAAACCGCCGACAGACGAACTGGCTGTGCGGCAGGCGTTGAGTTACGGGCTTGACCGCCCCACCATTGTGAAGACCGTCTTCGGTCCATTTGCGAAAGTCGGGGCGTTCCTCCCCGCCTATGGCTTGCTCACCCCGTATACGTACGGCTACGATAAGAGCGCGGACGTGTACCGGTTCGATCCGGCCAAAGCACGGACGTTGCTGGACGACGCCGGCTGGAAAGTGGGTCCCGACGGGATCCGCCAAAAGGCGGGAAAGCGTCTCATCATCCCGGTCGGCTCCTGGGAGCACGGCGTTCCAGAGGTGATGCAGGCGCAGCTCAAGCAAATCGGGATTGACCTTCGGCTCTTCATCGCTACGGGCACCGCCATTCAGACGGTCAACGAGAATCAGAGGAAGGCTGTGACGTTGATGTCGCCCCTGCCGGCTCCCCGCAGCGATCCCGACATTGTCAGCGCCTTTCTCCATTCGCGGAACGTCGGAGGAGGAGGGTTCAACTTTTCCTTCGTATCGGATCCTGCGCTTGATCGTCTGCTTGATGCCCAGGCGGTCGAAGTCAACGAGGTGAAGCGCGCGCAAATCCTCTCCGAGGCGCAGCACATGGTCATGGAGAAGGCCTATATGGTGGCCGTCTATAATTGGGACAATATTTCGCTGAAGTCGTCGAAGGTCAATGATCTCGAGTTTGACAGCATCGGGTTCTTTCCGTGGCTCCACGACGCCTGGCTCAGCCCATAAGGAGATCGGGACATGGAGCTGACATCAGCCGCGCTGCATCGGGGCCTGGCCGGTGACTGGCGGGAGCGGCTGCGTGAGTGGCCGCTCCCGCTTCCCCGGTTCGAATTGGAATTGAATAAAACGGCGCTGCTCATCGTGGATATGCAGTACGGATCGGTCGATCCTGAGCACGGTGTTGGTCCGTATTTGCGTTCACACCATCCGGCGGTCGCAGAGTACTATTACGGGCAAGTCACCCAACGCGTCGTCCCGAACATTCAGCGGCTGTTGGCCTTTTTCCGCCGGGCGGCCCGCCCGGTCGTCTATCTGACGATCGGATTTTCTCGTCCGGATCGGCTCGATGGCCTCGGCCTTCTTCGTCAAATCGACGACGATTTGGCAGGGCTGACGGCGAAGGGACCGCTGGTTCGTCGAGGCAGCCGGGCGAACGCTGTTGTTGAGCCGATTGCTCCGCTGGAAGGCGAATTGCTCATCAACAAAACATCCATGGGGGCGTTCAACTCCACGGCCATCGATCAGGTGTTCCGCAATCTGGACGTCACCGGCATCGTCGTCACCGGGGTGTCCACAGAATGTTGTGTGGCCACAACAGCGCGCGATGCCGGAGACCGAGGGTATCACGTTCTCCTCATTGAGGACGCCTGCACTGCCGTCACGCCCTACCTGCAGGAAAGCAGCCTCGTCACGTTTGCGGCCATGTTCGGGCGGGTCGCCACGACGGAAGAAGCGCTCAAAGAATTCGCGCGAGGAGCTGATATTCGTCCCGTGCCGAGGTGATCGGTGCTTCGTTTTCTTCTCCCTCGGGTGGCTCAATCTCTCCTGGTCGTGTTTGGCGTCCTGATCATCGTGTTCCTGATGCTGCATCTGGTGCCCGGGGATCCCGCCCAGGTGCTCTTTGGGGATGCCCCCGTTCCCAAGGAGCAGGTGGAAGCCGTGAGGCATGCTCTGGGTCTCGATCTCCCGCTGCATGTCCAGCTCGAGCGCTACGTGCGCCGCACGCTCGCCGGAGATCTCGGACGGTCCCTCAAAACAAACCGCCCCGTGGCAGGAGACTTGGCCCGAGCCATTCCCCTTACTGCCGAACTGGCGGTCGCAGCCATGTTGCTGGCCATCGCGGGGGGAGTTGTCTTCGGCATTACGTCTGCGACCTCTCACAATACGTGGCTGGATAGCGGCGTTTCCACTGTGGCGCTGTTGGGGATTTCGTTCCCGACGTTTTGGACGGGGCTCCTGTTGATTTGGATCTTCAGCATCAAGCTCGAGTGGTTTCCCATTACGGGGCAACACTCTCTGCGTCATTTGGTCTTACCGGCCATTACGCTGGGATGGTACGCCGGCGCGATCATCGCGCGATTGGTCAGAAGCGGGATGCTGGAGGTGCTCCGGCAAGACTACGTTCGGACGGCACGGGCCAAAGGCGTCACGGAACCCAGAGTGCTTGTGTGGCACGCCCTGCGCAATGCCTTGATCCCGGTGATCACTGTGGCCGGCATTCAATTCGGGACACTGCTCGGCGGCACGGTGGTCGTTGAGACCGTGTTTGCGAGGGACGGTGTGGGACGCATGCTGGTCCTTGCCATACTGCAAAAAGATTTTCCGTCCGTGCAGGGGGCCGTTCTCATTCTCGCTCTGGCGTACACCTTCAGCAATCTCATCGCCGATCTGTCGTACGGTTTCATCGACCCGCGGATCCACTACACGTAACACGAGCTGTGGCCCTCGTTCAATCGCACCTCAGTCCAAATCGGCCCCGGGAGCGGCGGGCCATCGCCCTGCTGGGCCGGCTGAGTCCAGGAGCGCTTGCCGGCCTCGTGGTCTTCCTCGTTCTCTGCGTCCCGTTGATCGCACCGACCTGGTTGGCGCCGTACGATCCGACAGCGGTCTCCCCAAACGAGATCTTCCAGCCGCCGTCGTTCCACCATTGGCTGGGAACGGACCAGTTCGGGCGGGACATGCTCAGCCGGTTAATCTCCGGCACGCACGTGTCGATGAGCCTCGGCGTAGTCTCCGTCTCGTTATCTGTTCTGATCAGCCTGCCGCTGGGCATTGCGTCTGGTTATTATCGAGGCGCGCTGGACTCGGTGTTGATGCGCCTCATGGACGTCGTCATGGCGTTTCCGGGCATTCTGCTGGCGTTGATCATCATTTCCATCCTGGGCCCCGGCCTCGCCAACGCCATGATCGCCGTCGGCATTGGGGAGGCGCCGGCCTACACGCGGGTGGTCCGCTCTGCAGCGCTTGGAGTCCGGGAGCAGTCTTACATCGAAGCCGCGCGCGCCATTGGCGCTCACGATACCCGTATCCTCTGGCGTTACGTCCTTCCCAACATTATTCAGCCGCTCATTGTGATTTCGAGCGTGGGGTTTGCGGTCGCGATCGTGATCGGATCATCACTCGGCTTCCTTGGCCTCGGCGCCCAGCCGCCAACCGCAGAGTGGGGGACCATGGTCAGTGAAGGTCGGACGTACCTGCGCTCCCAATGGTGGATCTCGGCATTCCCGGGCGCCACCATCGGCGTATCGGTTCTGGCGCTCAATATTCTCGGCGATGCGCTGCGCGACGTCTTGGATCCGCGCCTGAGGCGGAGCGTGTAGCCGCCGCTCGACATCGTGGTCGGTACGTTCGTGCAGCCGGAGAAGAAGGAGGCGAATTGATGCGGCGACTCTTGCTTCTGTTCGTCCTGTTGGTCGTCTTGGGTCTTCCTGGGCTCGGGTTCACCGCGGCGCCGCCGCGGCAGGGCGGGGCGCTGGTCTACGCGCTCGACGGAAGTCCGGACCGGCTCGATCCAAACCTGTCCGGGCTCCGGCCCGCCCAGATCGTGTTCTTCCAGATCTTCGACCCCCTCGTGGTGCGCGATCCGAAGGACAACACCATCAAGCCGTGGCTGGCGACGTCGTGGACGGTCTCGCCGGACGGCAAGACCTACACGTTCCGCCTGCGGACCGGCGTCCGGTTTCATGACGGCACGGCGTTCGATGCGGCCGCGGTCAAGTTTAACTTCGACCGCACCCACAATCCGGCGCTCGGCGCCCGGTGCGGCGGCTGTGCCGTCGGGTTTTACGAGTCCGCCGATGTCGTGAGTCCCACGACGGTGCGGATCCACCTGAAGTCGCCCTGGGCGCCGTTTCTCGACGCCGCGAGCCTCTTCTACCGAATGACGTCGCCGGCCGGCGTCCGCAAGGTCGGCGATCAGGACTTCGGCCGCTACCCGGTCGGGACGGGACCGTTCCGGTTCGTCGAGTGGGCGCCCAACGATCACGTGACCCTCGACCGCAACCCGGACTACAACTGGGCCCCGTCGTTGTTCACGCACCAGGGCCCCGCCTACATCGACCGCGTGACCTTCCGCATCATCCGCGAGCCGTCGACCCGCGTGGGCGCGCTGCAGAGTGGCGAGCTGCAGGTGACCACCGCGGTGTCGCCGCAGGACTTTCAGCGGCTGGCCCGCGATCCGCGGTTCAGGCCCATCGTCGGCCTCGCGCCGGGATCGCCGTACAACTGGGCGATCAACGTGACGAAGGCGCCGACCGACGATCTGGCCGTCCGCCAGGCGATGGAGTGGGGCATCAACCGGGATCTCATCGCGCGGGTGGTCTATGGGCCGTTTCAATCGTACGGCGCCTATCGCCCCGCGTACACGCTGCTGAGCCCCGTGACGTGGGGCTACGACAAGGGCTCGGAGCTCTATCGCTACAATCCCGCGAAGGCCAGGGAAGTGTTGGACGCGGCGGGCTGGAAGGTCGGCCCGGACGGCGTGCGGGCGAAGGGCGGCCAGCGGCTCGTGATCGTGTTCAACGCCTGGGAGCACGGCATCCCGGAGCTGGTGCAGTCCGAGCTCCGCAACATCGGGATGGACGTCAAGATCGGCATCTACGACGCCCTGACCGTGAACGAAGATCAGCGCAAGGGCGAGTCCCATCTCTCCCCGCTGCCGGGCGCGCGCACAGACCCCGACGTCCTCTCGGCGTTCCTGCATTCGCGCAACGCCGGGGGCGGCGGGTTTAACTTCTCCTTCATCAAGGACCCGGCGCTGGATCGGCTATTCGACGAGGGCGCGACCGAGGTCAACACCGCGAAGCGCAGGCAGATCTATGCGGAAGCCGAGCGCTACGCGATGGAGAAGGCCTACATGCTGCCGATTACGACGCGGGACAACGTCTCGCTCGAATCGGCCAAGGTCCAAGGCCTGCGGTTCGACGCGACGGGGTTCTTCCCGTGGCTCTACGACACGTGGCTGGCGCCGTGAGCCCGGCGCCGGCCGCGGCCGGCGGGTCGGGCTAGCCGGGTCCGCATGGCGCCATTCATCAGCTACCGGCTGCTCCACAGCGCGATCGTGGTCACAGGCGTGCTCGTGCTGGTGTCGCTGATGATCCATCTCGTCCCCGGCGATCCGGCGCAGCTCATGGTGGGCGACGCGCCGGTGTCGGCGGCGCAACTCCGGCTGATTCGGCACAGCCTCGGCCTCGACCGGCCGCTTTACCAGCAACTCGCGGACGACGCCCGGCGGTTCGCGGCGGGCGATCTGGGCCGGTCGCTGCGCTCCGGCCGGCCGATCATCGATGACCTTCGCGCCGCCCTCCCCTCGACGCTGTCGCTGGCGCTCGCCGCGATGGCGTTCGGGTTGCTCGTCGGCATGCCGGCCGGGGTGCTCGCGTCCGTGCGCCGCGGCGGCTGGATCGACACGGCCGTGACCGCGTTCGCCGTCGTCGGCATCTCGCTGCCGTCGTTCTGGACGGGGATTCTGCTGATCGTCGTCTTCGCGATTCAGCTCGGTTGGTTTCCGACGAGCGGGCAGGCGGGTCTGCGGGCGCTGGTGCTTCCCGCGCTGACGCTCGGATGGTACCCGGCGGGGGCGCTCGCACGGGTCCTGCGCAGCTCGATGCTCGAAGTGCTGCGGAAGGACTACGTCGGCGTGGCGCGCGCGAAGGGGCTGCGGGAGAGGGTCGTCGTCGCGCGCCACGCCCTTCGCAACGCGCTGCTGCCGACGGTCACGCTCGGATCGGTACAGTTCGGGACGCTGCTCAGCGGCGCGATCGTCACCGAGACCGTCTTTGCGCGCGACGGCATCGGACGGCTGGTGGTGGACGGCATCCTTCAGCGGGATTTCCCGGTCGTGCAGGGCGTGGTGCTTTTGATCGCGGTGATCTACACGCTGGTGAATCTGATCACGGACGTCATGTACGCCTGGCTCGACCCACGGATTCGATTCTCGTGACGGGCGCCGCACGCCCGCCGCTCCGGCAAATCACGGTATGGCGATAGCCGCCACGGCCGCCCGGCGGCCGCGCTCCCGCGATGCCGCCCGGTGGCGCCGGTTCGTGTGGCGCTCCAACGGCGCGAGCCGCGCGGCGTTCGTGTTTCTTGGTCTGATCGTCGCGATGGCGGTCGCGCCCGGGCTGGCGGCCCGATACGACCCGGTCGAGATGAGCCCCGATGCGGTGCTCGCGCTTCCGAGCGCCGCGCACCCGTTCGGGACCGACGAGTTCGGCCGCGACATTGCCAGCCGCGTTGTGTATGGGGCCCGCACCTCGCTCGGCTACGCCGTCCTGGCGACCGCGATCAGCACCGCGGCGGGCACGGTCATCGGTGTGACCACGGCCTACTATTCGGGCGCGTTCGACACCCTCGTGATGCGCGCCGTCGACGTGCTGATGGCCTTTCCGGGCATTCTGCTCGCGCTGATTGTCGTGACGCTGCTCGGACCGGGGCTGACCCATGCGATGGTGGCGGTCGGCATCGGCCAGACTCCCGGGGTGGGGCGTGTGGTCCGGAGCGCGACGCTCGGCGCGAAGGGCAACCTTTATATCGAAGCGTCACGCGCTGCCGGCGGATCCGGTGCGTGGATCATGCGGCGGCATCTGCTGCCGAACATCCGGCACATCATTCTCGTTCTGGCCACCCTGGGATACGGCACCGCCATCCTGGCGGGCGCGTCGCTGAGCTTCCTCGGGCTCGGCGCGCAGCCGCCGACGCCCGAATGGGGCAGCATGCTCGAGACGGCGCGGGGGTATCTGCAGAGCAACTGGTGGGTCGGCGTGCTGCCGGGCGTCGTGCTGGGTGCCACGCTGCTGTGTGTAAACGTCGTCGGCGACCAACTGCGGGACATTCTCGATCCGAGCCTCAGGCTCGACTAGGAGCGAAACGATGCGCGGGGGAGCCATTGCGTGTCCGGAGCCGCTGGCCGCGGAGACCGGTGAGCGGATCTTTGCCCAGGGCGGGACCGCCCTCGAAGCGGCGGTCGCCGCGGCGGCAGTGCAGGGGGTAACCAATCCCCTCGGCTGCGGCCTCGGAGGCATGGCGCACATCATGGTCGTGCGCCGCGGCTGGCGCGCGCCGCGATTTCTCAACGCCTCAGTCGCGGTCGGATCGCGGGCCGAGCCGGGCATCTTCGAAGACGCATTCATGGGGCGCAGCGAGCGCGCGGGCCGCTACCTGATCGACGGCGACCGCAATCAATTGGGCTACGAGTCGATCATGACGCCCGGGTTCGTGCGCGGCATGGACGCGTTGCTCGGCATGGGGGAGGGCCGCCTGCGCTGGCCCGTGCTGTTGGAGCCGGCGGCCGGCGCGGCCACGGACGGATTCCCGGTTTACCCGTATCTCGAAGCCTACTACACGTTTGAGGGCGGAGACCGCCCGGGGTATCCGGACGTCTTCAGGAAGCTCACCCAGGACGCCGCGGCCCGGACCCGCTATCTGCCGGGCGGCCGGCCGATGCGGACCGGCGAGGTCATGCGGCAGCCCGAGTACGGCCGGACGCTTGAGCGGGTGGCCCGCGGAGGGCCGGACGAGTTCTACCGCGGTGCCGTCGCCGGCGAGATGGCCGCCGACTTCGCCGCGCGGCGGGCGCTGGTGACGAGCGCGGATCTCGAGACGTACCAGGTGCAGGTCGCGGAGCCGGTGCAGGGCAGCTTCCGCGGCCTCACAGTGTACTCCAGCCCGCCGCCGGCACACGGAGCGGTGCTCCTGACGATGCTGAACCTGGCTGACGAGATGGATCTCGGCCGGCTTGCCTGGAACAGCCCGGATTACGTGGAAGCGGTTGCCTGGGCGACCCGGACGGCCTTCGCCGACTGCATGCCCTACCTGTCGGACCCAGCCTTCGTGACCGTGCCGGTCGAGTGGCTGACGTCCAAGGAGCGTGTCCGGGGCGCCGTGAGGGAGTTCGTGCTGGAGACCGGGCACGGCGGCGGGATCCCGGCCGACGGGCATACGACTCACGTGTCGGCGCTCGATACCGACGGCGACGTCGTCAGCATCACGCACTCCATCGGCTCGATCGCCGGGGCCGGCGTCATGACGCCCGGACTTGGGTTCCTCCACAACAACTTCATGGGTCACTTCAATCCGCTGCGCGGGTATCACAACTCCATCGCGGCCGGGAAACGCATGGGCGGGGGATGCCCGACCATCGTCTACCGGGACGGTGCCCCGTGGATCGCGATCGGATCATCCGGTGGAAGCCGGCTCATCAGCGCGGTGTTCCAAACGCTCCTGAACGTGGTGCTCTTCCAGATGCCGCTCGCAGCGGCCCTCGCTGCGCCGCGCATCCACAGCGAGTCGGGACGCAGGATCTACGTGGAGCCGGGGCTCGCGGCCACGGTCGCGGCGCCGCTTCGCCGCCGCGGGTACGAGATCGAAGCGACCATCTATATGGGCTGCAATCAGGCGGTCGAGTTCACGCCGGCCGGGCCGGCCGCGGCCTCGGATCCGCGCGGCGGGGCCGGGATCGGCCTGTGGCCCCGCGAGCGCGGGCGGCAGGGCAAGGCGTGACGCCAGGCTATCCTTATTCGCGGCGATTTTCCAGCCGTGGAGCTGCCTTACTGGTTAATGTTTGACGTTTAACGTGTAACGTTATACAATTTGATCGTGATCAAGTCCTTTCGATCGAAGGAGGCAGAACAGCTCCATGCGAGGCAGCAGGTCAAGCGGTTTCGCGGGTTCGAGCGGGTGGCGCAACGAAAGCTTCGACAATTGGATACTGCCTCAGAGCTACGCGACCTTGCGGCACCCCCAGGCAATCGATTGGAAGCGCTCAAAGGTGACCGAGAAGGACAGCACAGCATTCGCATCAACGATCAGTGGCGCATCTGC
>VBAK01000019.1 GCA_005882275.1 Candidatus Segetimicrobium genomatis | reverse complement strand
ACCTTGAACACGGCCAGGCTGTCCCACGGCGCCCACGGCTCGGGGCGCGCGTCGAGGAGCCGGAACTCGACCGGCAGGGTCCGCGTCGACGCCAGGAAGGCGTTGACCCCCGCCGCGTACGCGTCGAGCATCGCCCGCGTCTCGGCGTTCTGCGCCTCGTAGTCGGCGCGCGCGCTCGCGCCGATCCGCAGCCGGCGGGCTCGGACATCCTGCGCGATGGCGGCCGGGCCGGCCCATTCCGCCCACCGCCCCCAGGCGCGGCGGCGGTCGAACTCCATGTGCCACAGCCGGTCCTGGGCGTGCGCGAACCCCTGGGCGAAGAAGGCGTCGGGGGCCGACGCCGCCAGGATGTGCGGAATGCCGTCGGGGTCGCGCCAGAGATCGGCGCCCGCCCGCAGGCCGGGGAGACGGATCGTTCCATCGAGATCCGGCAGGGCCGACGTCAGGTCCGCTCGAGTCAGGTCCGCCGGGTGCCCGCGGTGGAGGGGGTCGCGCATCGCCACAACAACGTTCAATGGCCTCTCGCGCGTGTCCTGGGCCCGTGTGCTGGCCCATTCCCGGAGGAACCCCGCGAACCCATCCCGAACAGGCTCCCGACCTGCAGCCGGCTGCGCATGCCGGGACGGCCTGTGCCGCTCGGGCTTGGGCCTGCTGGGGCGAACGACGCACAAGGGGGGCAAGCGTATGATGGGGCGGCCCGTGCTCCGGAGGCTCGCGCTGGCCTGCGCGGTCCTGATGCTCGCCGGCGCGGTGTGGCTCACCGGCCCGGCGACCGCTCAGGCGCCCGCGGGATCGATCAAGATCGGCCTGCTGTACGACCATACCGGCCCGTTCGCCGAGGGCGGATCGCTCAACTCCTGGCGCGGCGCCAAGATGATCATTGCCTACGTCAACGAGCACGGCGGCGTCGCCGGCAAGTACAAGATCGTGCAGGTGGACGGCGACAGTCAGTCCAAGGGCGACGTTGCGCTCAACGAGGCCGAACGGCTGCTGAACGTTGAAAAGGTCGACGTGCTGGCCGGCCTCTACTCGAGCGCCCAGGCGGTGCCGCTGGCCGAGCGGATGGACAAGGAGCAGAAGCTCCTCTGGATCACCACGGCCATCTCTTCCAAGGTCTTCGACGGCCGCAATCTCCACTATGTCTTCCGGCCCCAGCCCACCGGCGATCAGGTCGGCAAGCTCTCGGTCCAATACATCGCCGACTACGCGCAGGAGAAGTTCGGCAGGCCCGCTCGGGACCTGCGCCTCGCGATCATCTACGAGGACGGACCCTACGGCACCGACGTGTCGTCCGGCAACGAGGCGAAGGCCAAAGAGCTCGGGCTCAACGTGGTCCTCAAAGAAGCCTACTCGGCGCAGGCGCCCGACCTGTCCTCGCTCGTCACGAAGCTGCGGGCCGCCCGCCCCGATGTCCTCTTCCACACCGGCTACAACCCCGACATCACGCTGTTCCTCCGCCAGGCCGAAGAAGGCGGGCTGCGGGTGCGCGCCTACATCGGCCACGGGGCGGGGCACAGCCAGCTCGACAAGCTGAAAGAGAACATCGGCGCCGACCGGGTCGAGGGCTTCCATACGGTAGATCCGGCCGCCGCGCAGCTCCTGGATCCCAATGGGCTCCGGCCGGGCGTCTGGGCCATGACGCAGGAGATGGTGCGCCGCTACCGCAAGGAGTTCGGTGAAGGGGAACTCGCCCCCCACGTCTCCATGGGCTTCAACAACCTCGGGATCCTCCTCACCGACGTGCTGCCGCGGGCGATCCAGAAGTACGGCGGGTGGAGCCCCGATGCGATCGCCAGGGCCGCGCGCGAGACCGATATCCCCGACGGCGGCACGATCATGGGCTACGGCGTGAAGTTCTATCCGCCCGGCCACCGGTTCGCCGGGCAGAACGAGCGGGCGTTCCCGGTCGTCGACCAGGTGATCGGGGGCCGGTTCCAGATCGTCTATCCGACGTCGCTCGCGCAGGTCAAGCCGGCCGTGCTCCTTCCGCGGTCGTCGCCGCTGGCGCTGCAATAACGCCGGCACCCAGGCTCCGGGGGCCGGGGTGGGGCCGCGGCCCCTTCCGGCGCCCAGTGGATCGGGCGCGTGCTCACCGTCTCCTTGCTGGCGAAGCATTTCGGGGGCTTTACCGCCCTCGACGACGTCTCGTTCGAGGTCCGGCAGGGCGAGATCCTGGGCCTCATCGGGCCCAACGGCTCCGGCAAGACCACGCTCTTCAACTGCGTCTCCGGGGCGCTGGCGCCCACCTCGGGGTCCATCCGCTTCCGGGACGAAGAGATTGCCGGGCTCGCGCCCAACGCAATCTGCCACCGCGGCCTCGCGCGGACGTTTCAGATCCCCCGCCCGTTCCGGAAGCTGTCCATCCTGGACAACGTCGCGCTGGCCGCCCACTACGGCCGGAACACCCGGAGCACCGAGGCCCAGGCCCGGGAGCGCGCCCGCGAGGTCCTGCAGCTCGTGGGGCTGCCGGCGGACCCCGATGCGTCTACGGCGATCCTGGGGGCGGCCGGGCTCAAGAAGCTCGAGCTGGCCCGGGCGCTCGCGACCGACCCGCGGCTGCTGCTGGCCGATGAGAGCCTGGGAGGCCTCGATCCGGGCGAGATGGCGGGCGCGGCCGACCTCCTCACACGCATCCGCGGCGAGCTCGGGATCACGATCGTCTGGGTGGAGCACATCATGGCCACGCTGATGCGGATCGTCGATCGCGTCGTTGCCCTCGATCACGGGGAGAAGATCGCCGACGGCAGGCCGAGGGACGTGGCCGGGGACCCGCGGGTGATCGAGGCGTACCTGGGCGAGAAGATCGTCCTCGGCTGAGATGCTGGAGCTCCGAGGCCTCACCGCGGGCTACGGGCAGTTCACGGCGCTCTGGGACGTCGGCCTCCGGGTCGCCGCGGGCGAGACCGTGGCCATCGTGGGCCCAAACGGGGCGGGCAAGACCACAGTGATGCGCGTCATCTCGGGCGTGCTGCGCCCCCACGCCGGAGACCTCATCTTCGACGGCGAGTCGCTGGCGGGGCGCCCGGCCCATGAGATCGTCGCCCGCGGGATCGCCCACGTGCCCGAGGGGCGCCGGATCTTCCCGGACCTGACCGTCGCCGAGAACCTCCGGATGGGCGCGTTTCTTCCCCCCGCCCGCCGCGCCTTCGCCCAGAGCCTCGAGCGCGTGCAGGCGCTCTTCCCCATCCTGGCAGAGCGGCGGCGCCAGCGCGCCGGAAGCCTCTCCGGCGGCGAGCAGCAGATGCTCGCCATCGGCCGCGCCCTCATGTCGAGGCCCAGGCTCATCCTGCTGGACGAGCCGTCCCTGGGGCTCGCGCCGGTGATGGTCCTCCGGCTGTTCGACCTGATCCGGCGCGTCCGTCGGGAGGGGTATACCATCCTGATCGTGGAGCAGAACGTCCGGCAGGTGCTCAGGCTGGCGGACCGCGCCTACCTGCTCGAGGCCGGCCGGCTCAAGATGGAAGGGCGGTCGGACGAGCTGAGCGAGCAGGAGTTCGTCCGCAAGGCGTACCTGGGCCTCTGATGGACCCCATCTTCCTCGCCGAGGCTGCCCTCAACGGGGTGCTCCTGGCGGGGGTGCTGGCCCTCCTCGCGCTCGGCCTCAACCTGATCTTCGGCGTCCTCGACATCATCTGGATCGCGTACGTGGATCTCGTCACCGTGGGCATGTACGCGGTCTACTTTCTGGTGACGGACTACGGGTGGCCGCTCTGGGCGGCGGGGCTCGCCGCGGTGGGGCTGGGGGGGCTCCTCGGGATCGCCGTCCACCTCTTGATCATTTCCCCCCTCCTGACAAGCCCCCCGGTCAACCAGCTCCTGGCCACCGGCGGGCTGCTCTTTTTCCTCCAGTCCTTCATGACGCTCCTCTGGACCACCGACCACCGATCGCTCCGACTGAGCCTGCCGATCATCCAGGCGGGCGGGATGTTCGTCCCGTTCACGCGCCTGCTCTCCTTCGGCGTCGCGGTCCTCGCCGTGCTGGGCCTCTACCTCTTCCTCACGCGCACGTACATGGGCACGGCAATTCGGGCGGTGTCCCAGGATCGGGAGGCGATGCGCCTCATGGGCGCCGATCCGCAGCGGGTCTACCTGATCACCTCCGCGGTCGGCGGCGCGATGGCGGGGGTGGCGGCGGCGCTGCTGATCATTCAGTATCCGGTTCATCCGTACTTCGGCGCCGCGTTCGGTCCCCTCACGTTCATGATCTGCGTGCTGGGCGGGCTCGGGAACATGGTCGGCGCCTTCGTCGCGTCGTTCATCCTGAGCGAGATCATCTCGTTCGGCGGCGTGCTGCTCTCCACCGAGATGGGATACGTGCTGGCCTTCGTGCTCTTCATCGCCCTGATGTTCGCGCGGCCGGGCGGGATCCTCGCCAGGCGGGCATGACCCGTCCGCGCGCGCTCGCGGCCCTTCTCATGGTGCTGATCGCGGCCCTGCCGCTGGTGCCCATGGGCGGGATGCGGCAGTACGCGCTCCACGTCCTCGTCCAGATCTTCATCTGGTCGTTCATCGCCGGCGCGTGGTCGCTGATGGGCCGGTTCCGGCTGGTCTCGCTGGGGCACGGCGCGTTTCTGGGCATCGGCGCGTACACGTCGACCCTGCTGTGGAACGTCTTCGGGCTGACGCCGTGGGCAGGGGGGCTCGCGGCGGTGGCGGGGGCCGTGGCGGTGGCCGCCGTCGTCGGCTATCCCTGCTACCGCCTGCGGGTCGTCGGGCACTACTTCGTCCTCGTCACCCTCGCCGTCGGTGAAGTCGTCCGCCTGCTGATCATCGCCGAACGGGGATGGACCGGCGGCTCCCTCGGGCTGACGCTCCGGCCCGCGCCAGCGCAGGCAAGCCTGCTGGCCGCGCAGTTCGCCGACAAGCGCATCTTCTATTACGCCTCGGTCCTCGTGTGGCTCGGCGGCCTCGCCATCTGGCGCCGCGTGGACCGCAGCATGGCCCGGTCGGCGATGGAGGCGATCGGGGAGGACGAGACGGCGGCCGCATCCGTGGGGATCGATGTGACCCGGTTCAAGCTCGGCATCACCGCGCTGTCGGCGGCGCTCACGGCGGGGGGCGGGGTCCTCTACGCGCAGTACATCACCTACGTGAGCCCGGAGACGTTGTCGGGGATCGGCGTCTCCCTCCGGATCGTGTTCGCCGCCGTGCTGGGGGGAATGTACTCCCTCCTCGGGCCGACGGTGGGGACCGCGCTGACAATCGCCCTGTCCGAGTACCTGCGCGTGACCTTCGGGATCAGGCTGATCGGCATGGCGGAAACCATCTACGGCCTGGCGCTCATCCTGCTCATCATCTTCCTGCCGGTCGGCCTCTACGGCGGACTCGAGCAGGTGATGCGCCGCGCGGGCGCCGTTCGTCCCGGCCGGAGGATGACCTTTCTCCAGACACGAAAGGGGTAGCGACGGCGCCGCCACACACGGCGCCGACGCCGGAGGTCAGGCCCATGCTGCCGTTTGACGCAGAGAGGCTCCAGCGGGCGATGCGCGCGCACAACGCGGACGTGATCCTCGCCACGACGCGCCACAACGTCCGCTACCTCACCGGCGGGTACTACCTCTCGTTCTACGCGCGGGCGCCGCAGTTCGGCGGGGGGCAGTACCTCTCCGTGGTGGGGATCCCGGCCGCGCATCCGGAATCGGCCTTTTACATCGGCCGGCAGGATGGGGTCCTGAACGAGCAGGATTATATTGAGGCCTTCGGTCCCTTCTGGATCACCGACCGCCGCTGGATCACGCGGGGCCCGAGCATGTCGGCGGCGGCCGCGGCCAACGCGGCGCAGGTGCTCAACGAGAAGGGGCTCGGGGGCGGCACGATCGCGGTCGAGTCGTCGTTCCTGCCGGCGGACGCGTTCGAGGCGCTCCGATCCGGCCTGCCGGACGCATCGTTCATCAACGCGACGCCCATCCTGGGGGAGCTCCGAGCCGTCAAGCGCCCGGCGGAACTGGAGCGGCTGCGGCAGGTCCACCACGTGACCGCCCAGGCCATCCGCGCCGTCCTGACCGAGGGCCGCCCGGAATTGACCACGCGCCAGATCGCCGGCATGGTGCGGCGGCGGATCGAGGAGCGGGGCGCCGGGTTCCTCTACGTGTTCACGAACGTGGGACCGGGGTTCCTGCGGGCTCCGTCCTCCATGCCATGGGGCCGGGAGCGGCCGATGCACGTCGACGCGGGCGCGGAGATGGACGAGTACATCGCCGATATCGCCAGGATGGGCTCGATCGGCGCGCCGCCGGCGCTGGCGATGGACCTGTTCACCGCCTGCCTCGATGCCCAGGAGCGGATCCGCGGAGCGGTGGCGGCGGGCCTTCCCTGCCGCGACCTGTGGCGCATCGGGACCGAGGCGGTGACGGCGGGCCGCTGGGGACGGTACGGACGATTCCTCGCCCACGGCCTCGGCATGGTCAGCCACGAGCCGCCCGAGGTCTCGGAGCAGAGCCGCGGGACGCTGGAGCCCTCAATGGTGCTGTCCATCGAGACGGAATACCTGCACCCGGACGCCGGCCACATCAAGAGCGAGGACACCGTGGTGGTCACCCCCACCGGGAACGAGGGCCTGGGCGACGTCGCCCGGGACTGGTGCACCGTGCCGGCCGCGTGACGCTTCTGATGCGCGGCGGATCGCCGGGGCCCGCGCGCTATGCCCGGATACCGAACTCGGTCAGGAACCCGCGGATCGCCTCATTGACCTCGCGTGGCCGCTCGGCGTGCACCATATGTCCCGCGCCCTCGATCCTGACGCGCCGCGCCCGCGGCAGGTGGGCCTCCAGGTCGTCGGCGTACTTCGGCGGCGTCATCTGGTCCTCGCTCCCACCGATCACCAGCGCAGGGATCCGGATCTCTCCCAGCCGGGCCGTGATGTCGAACGCATCGCACGCCCGGAAATCGCCCACCGTGACACCGGCGGGCACCGCCAGCATCGCCGCCCTCAGGCGCGCGGCCAGCCGGGAATCGGCGCCGGGGGCGAGGCATCGGCTGAGGATCAGATCCACGGTGCCGGGATAATCGGCCAGCAGGCCGTTGAGAATGGCCGGGGCCACCCGGAGCCGCGCCCCCGTGGCGACGAGCACGATCCCCGCCAGGTCATCGGGGAAGGCCAGCGCGTAGGCGAGCGCAATCGCGCCCCCCATCGAGTGGCCGGCGAGCACCGCGGGACGCCGGCCCTGCTGGTCCACCGCATCGCGCAGCCAGGCGGCGTAGTCCTCGATCCGGCGGCGCCCCGGCCCTTCGCCGCGGTGGCCGGGCAGGTCCACCGCCGCGGCGGCCGGGAACGCGAGGCGCTGGAGATCCCAGGTGTCGCCCGTCGACCCCGCGCCGTGCACGAACACCAGGCGCGGGGTCGGGACCGGCCGGGCCGCGTCACGCGACATCGCGCCGGTCATTGCTCGGCGGGAAAAGAGAGTTAGCGATCCCCGCCGGCAGGCGCCCCGCCCGCCCCGCGCAGGAGCGGCGCCACGAAGGGGTTGGTCCGCTTCTCCTCGCCGATGGTCGTCTCCGGGCCGTGGCCGGGGTAGCAGACGGTGTCATCGGGGAGCGGCAGCAGCACGCGGGTAATCGACGCGAGCAGGGTGGGCGTGTCGCCGCCGGGGAGATCCGTCCGCCCGATGCTCCCGGCGAAGAGCGTGTCCCCGACGAACGCCAGCCCGTCTCCCAGCAGGCAGACGCCCCCGGGGCTGTGGCCCGGGGTGTGCCGGACGGTCAGGAGGAGCCCTCCCACCTGGAGCCGGTCGCCCTCCGCGAGCCACCGGTCGGGCTCGGGCGAAGCCGGCAGGTCGAGCCCAAACAGCGTCTTCGCCCGGGCCGGCCCGTGCTCGAGCATCTCCCGCTCCGCCTCATGGATCCAGAACGGGGCGCCGGTCGCCCGGCGCACGGCATCGACGGCCTGGATGTGATCGAAGTGCCCGTGGGTGTTGACCAGCGCCTGCGGGCGCGCCCCAAGACGCCGAAGGACCTCGAGGATCCGCTCCGGCTCGTCGCCGGGGTCGATCACGAAGACGTTGCGGGTGGCGTCGTCGCCAAAGATGTAACAGTTCGCGCCGATGGGACCGACGGGGAACCCCTGCAGGATCATGACACGGGGTCCGGCGGAATCAGGCCGGACCCCACGTCCGCCATCTTGAGCACGAGACCCGTCGCCCGGGAGCCCGAGGGAAGCGCCGCCCTGAGGCCCCACCAGCCCGTTAGGCCCGGGCCGCCACCTTCGCCCCGCTCAGCGCCTTCACGATCTCGCGGCAGAACGCCGGGAGGTCCGGCGGCGTCCGCGACGAGATCAGGTTGCCGTCGACGACCACTTCGCGGTCGACGTACTTGGCGCCGGCGTTGATCACGTCGTCCTTGATCGCGCTGACGCAGGTCATCGTCTTCCCCTTGACGATGCCGGCCGAGATCGGCACCCACCCCGCATGGCAGATCGCCGCGACGACCTTGCCCGATTGAAACGCCTCCCGCACGAGCGTGAGCATCGCCTGGTGGCGCCGCATCCGGTCCGGCGCGTACCCCCCCGGCACGATCACCGCGTCGAAGTCCGCGGCCCGCGCGTCGTCCATGGACAGATCCGCCTTGGCCGGGTACCCCTCCTTGCTCTTGTAGGACTCCCCCGCTTTGGGGCCCACGATCGTCACCTGCGCGCCGGCCTCCCGGAGCCGGAGCACCGGATACCAGAGTTCCAGGTTCTCATAGTGATCTTCGGCCAGCACCGCCACGCGCTTTCCGGTGAGTTCCATGGCTGTCCCTCCTGAGAAAGAAGTCGCAGAACACACGTGCGGACGGGTTCAGTATACGCGGCGGCGGCGAGCAGGGTCAAGGGCGCGGCGGGGTACTTGTTCGGGCCGCAGTTTGGCACTCCCCCTCTATGTCGGTTGTCGGCGTCATAGGGGGGCTGGACGTTCGGGGTTGCGGAGTTCCACAGGATGTGTTACATAAGGGGTGGGTCTCCTCAGTTTGGGAGACAGACTGAATAGTTTTAGACACATAGTGTTGTTGGATCGTTCGCCCGCCATTTTCTGAACAATCCCCAAATCCATCAATCAATAATTAGCCACTAATTCTATCTTAGCCAGTTGCCTTTCATCATCAGGCCCCATAGGGTGAGGGGTGTTTTGGCATTTCCAATTTACAAATTTTATGGAGGGAGATGCAAATGTGCGAGAGGAGATGGATCCGACAGATATTTCAGGCACTGCAAGCTCAGGGTGGGATCGTCCGTCGAAACAAAAGTGACGTATGGTATTTTGCGTCCGAACAAGAGCTGATACAGGCTGTGAAGGACCGCGGGTTTCACCTTGTCCGCAACGCAGACCAATATATTGTGATTTGTAATTCAGGTGAGATCAAGTTGCTTTGCTAGTCTAAACTGACACTAGGATATTGTCCAGGGAGGTTGAGCATTGTGAAGGAGCCTCTTGTCAGACTGGAACTCATAACCGGAGAAGTTATCGTTGACTTGATGCTGTCAGCCCTGGCTCTAGAGTATGCACGTGAGAACCTCGGCTTCATGCGGCCCGAGGCGGGCTTCCGCCTCTTTCTCGACGATGAGGAAGTCTCCCAGGCATTTCCTCCGGAGCCACGCAGGGAAGTCGATTCGGGGGGATTTCGCAACGCGCACGGAGGACAGGGCGGAGAGATTCCAGCCGTTGCCTTCACCCGGTGGTACCGTTGGAGGGAGCGCATCTCTATGGGCGGTGTCGCCCTCCCGGGCGTATACTTGCTCGCCCAGTTCCAGATCATGCCTGACGGGCCGGCGGATCCCACTGAGAAGCAAATCGTATACATCGGGGCTACCGACAGACCTCTCGTCGAGCGATGGCGGGACTTCGACCGGGTCGTCGCGGGTAAGGCCGGTAATCACAGCGGCGGGAAGACATACCGCAAGATCTTCGGCCATCGGGTGGACGATCTTTACGTTGCGGCACTCCCGGTCAGCCTCGACAAGAAATTCAGCTGGAGATTCAGCAGCTACGTCGAAGCCAAGCTGTTGTGGGAGTTCGTCTGGCAATGGGAATTGCAGCCTGCGTGCAATCGGGATTAAGGCGCGTTACTCCAGCGGATCCGGGGGTCTGCACAACAGGGTTCAAGGAAAGCCTTATCCGACTTCGACTTTGGCGTGGCCCCTCTCCGAAGTGTCGTCTCCTGTGGCCTTTGCATGTGCTCCCCGCTGAAGATGCTGTAGCGTCTCCTGCGGCAACAAAGACAGGAGGTCGCCAGCCAGCAGATATATGTGAACGACAGCCATGTTGACCTCGGTGCGCGTTACAGTCGCATGAGTGCCCTTACAGGTCAACTCATGCAGCGTGTCAATCTTCTGACCGAGATACCTCACCTCTGCCTCTAAAATCGCGCACCCGCTCCCCGCCACCTTCTCCTTCACAAACTGCCACAGCCGGTTGACGTAGTTTTCCTCGCCGAGGGCATGCCCGTCGATGGAACGGTCAGTAGGAGGGTACAGCGCATCCGCGAGGTCCTTCAATACCCTCCGCAACGAGAGCAGGGCCTGGGACCACTCCTCGGGCGATCCAGAGAGCGCCCGTTCCTGCGCGGCGACAAACTTCCGCAGCCCATCAGGGGAGATTGAGGCGAGCAAGCGGTCTACGGTTGATTTGGCCCGATAGTATGCATCAGTGGGCACATCCGCAAAGCGCAGGATGTGATACCGCTCAAGCGCCCAGGCATAGATGGAGCTTCGGACACGGGCAAGGATGGTCGTGACGTGCACAATGTTGTGCTGGACTGCATTTTGCCGGTTGAAAAATCTGTCCAATGCCCCACTCAGCCCGCTGCCAGGGAACACATACGGGTTGCGCGTCGATCCCTCTGTCAGGGGCGGAACGCGGAGATTAGATGACTCTGTGCGGAGTGCTTCAACCCGGCTCTCCAAGGGCGCAAGCGCCTCTACCCAAATCGTCCGGGCTGCGTCGCTGTCTTCAGCTCTTCGACCTGCAGCAACGCCGAGGTCGAACGCCTCTTGATCCATGCCGGCTGGATAGCCGCTGACCTCTAGCAGCAACCAGCGTTGAGCCCGGTCGTCTCCTACCATCCGGGCCAATCGAGCAGCCTTCATCGCGATGCCGCTCAAGGGAAGCTGATTCAACTCAAGATCTGACACGATCTCTTCCGCCAGCAGCCGGGCCTGTTCGTGCTGAGCGTGTGCGCGTTCCGCCGTCGTCGGGTCTGCTGCCATCAACTCAACTGTCCTCTGAGAGCTTTATCGGATATATTACCACAGCTCAGGGCGGAGGGAGTGTACCATCCTGTCGCGCCGCGAAGGTCAGAAGAAGGGGGTATACCAAACTGCGGCCCGAACAAGTACCCCGTCAAGGGCGCGGCGGATCACCCAATCTTGGGGAGCTGTCCTCCGAGGGCCTGGTAGAGTAGGATGACGTTCAGGAAGACGATGATCACCGTGCAGACCATCGCGAGGGCCGTCGTGGCGGGGTGATTGACGAGCCGGCCCATGATCGCCCGATTGCGCGTGAACATGATCAGCGTGATCAGCGGCACGGGCAGCGTGAAGCTGAGGACGACCTGGCTGATCACCAGGGTCCGGGTGGGATCCA
>VBAK01000140.1 GCA_005882275.1 Candidatus Segetimicrobium genomatis | reverse complement strand
TACGCCCGCAGGAACTCCTGCAGCACCTCCACCCCGAACGCGCCGCCCACGGCCGTGGGAATCCGCTCCATCCCGCCGATCACGGTCATGACCACGACCACGGCCATGAGATCCAGCGACCCGAGGCTGGGGGTGAGGATCCCGATGTAGTGCGCGTAGAACCCGCCGGCGAGCCCCGCGAATCCGCTGGCGATGGCAAAGGCCAGGATCCGGAACCGCGCCACGGCGACCCCCGACGCCGCCGCGGCCTGCTCGTCTTCCCGGACGGCTCGGAAGAACAGGCCCCAGCGGGAGTGCACGACCGCGCCCATCACCGCCAGCGAGAAGACGAGGAGCCCGAACGCGGTGTAGAAGTAGGGCAGCCTGGAGCCGGTGAGGAAGAGCGGCGCCGTGTGCAGCCCCGCCATGCCGGCCGTCACCTGGTCCTCGGTCGAAAACGTGATCCGGACGATCTCGGAGAAGCCCAGGGTGAAGATGGCGAGGTAGGGCCCGGTCATCCGCAGGCAGACCCACCCGATCAGCCCTCCGACGGCGCAGCAGAGGGCCACGCCGGCCGCCATGCCGAGCGGGATCGGCACCCCGTACCAGTTCACCAGCAGGGCTGACGTGTACCCGCCCACCGAGGCGAACGCCATGTGCCCGAGCGAGAACAGGCCGACATACCCCGCCAGCAGGGACCAGCTCGCCGTCAGGATCCCGTAGAACATGGCGATGATCGCGACGTGCATCCAGTACGAGTTGAGCAGGTGCGCGTAGGCGAGCAGTGGCACCGCGGCGGCGAGCAGCACGTAGACGTGCAGTCCCCGCACCGGACTACTCCATCCGCAGGTGGCGACGGCCGAACAGGCCGGTCGGCCGGAAGATGAGCACGACCATCAAGACCAGCACCCCGAACGCATTCGTGTACGCGAGGGCCCGGGTCGGATCGGGGAAGTAGGCCGTGAAGAGGCCCTCCGTTTCTCCCAGCGCGATGCCGCCGATGATGCTCCCGAGGACCGACCCCATGCCGCCCAGGATCACGATCACGTAGGCCTGGATGTTCGACGATACGCCCATGTCGGGCGCGAGGGAGAAGATCGGCGCGATCAGCGCGCCCGCCCCCGCCGCGAGCGCGGCGCCGACCCCGAAGGCCAGCGTGTTGAAGCGCCGCGGATTGATGCCCACGATCGCGGCGGCGTCGCGGGACTGGCTGACGGCATCGAGGGCCTGCCCCCAGATCGTCCGGTTCATGAAGTAGAGGAGGACGGCCAGGAGCACGAGGCCGGCGGCCCCCGCGAAGATGCGATCGTTCGTGATGATGATATTGCCGAACCGGTGCAGGCCCGACCAGAACGACGGCGGCTTGAGCGGGAACGGCCCGAACAGGATCAGGGCCAGATTGCGCAGGAGGAACGCGAGGCCGAACGTGACGATGAGCCCGTACTCGTCCTTGCGCTCGGTGCGTTCGCTGTACAGGGGGGTGAGGAGCAGACGCTCCAGGACGATCCCGAGGGCAAAGACCGATGCCATCGACGCCAGGAGCGCCGGCAGCGGCGGGAGGCCGAGCAGCCTGATGATGTAGTACGCGCAGTACCCGCCGACCATGTAGAGGTCGCCGTGGGCAAAATTGACGATCTTCAGGATCGAAAAGATGATCGTCACGCCGGCGGCGATCAGCGCGTAGATCACGCCGATCACCGCGCCGTTGGCCGCCTGGGTGTACAGGTAGTCCATAGAGACGGACCCGCGGACGGGCGGCGGACCACCTCGGCCGGCACCCCGCCGGGCGGTCGGCGGCCCACGATCCACGGCGGCTGACCGTGGACCGTGGGTCCGACCCTCTCCCGCGGCGGCGCGCTTACCCGGGCGGAGCGCCTCGGCGCACGCCGTGGGCTCGATCGATCACTGCATCGGCCGGAGGTACACGGATTTGGTGGTGGCGACGTTCCTCGGCCAGATCACCACCGCGTCGTCCGGCGTCTGTCCGACCCTGTCGAACTCGATCAGGTGCACCGGCGCGGTCACGAACTGGTGGTAGTGCCAGTCCGGGTCGCGATCCGTGGCGAACGTGGTCGTCCCGCGGGTCCCGAGCCAGTTCGTCTGCTCGAGCGCGTGGATGATCGCCTTGGGGTTGGTGTTCCCGGCCCGCCTGATCGCGTCCACGAGGACGTACTCCGCGTCGTAACTCTCCATCGCCTGCGGGGTGGGCGGGCTCTTGAACCGCTGCTTGAACGCGGCCACGAACGCCCGCGTCTTGTAGTTCCATCCCGACTTCGGCAGGCCCGGCACCTCGGTGATGAGGTACTTCCCGTTCTCCCCCACGTTCTGCCAGAAGGTCGGGGTGGTCGCGGGGCCGCCGGAATTGTACATGCCCGTCTTCGCCGTCGGGGCAAATCCGAGGGTGTGCGCCTGGTTGACCAGGGCATACAGTCCGGCCTCGCTGAACGCGGTCGCAAAGAAATCGTACGGCGGATTGTGGGTCTTCAGCCGCTCGATCTGGGCCGTGAACTCTTTCTGGTCGAGGTCGGCGCCGATGACGTCGTACTTGATCCCGTGCTTGTCCAGGACCGCGAGCAGGACGTCCCGGTGGCTCTGTCCGCCGTCCGTCTTCTCGTACAGCACCACGACGTTCTTGAACCCGGCCGCGGCGATCCAGTCGCCGTACTGCGTCGCGATCAGCGCCTGGCAGGGGGCCAGCCGGAACACCTCCGGGTACCCCTTCGCCGTGATCTTGTTCGCCCACACGTCGACGGCCAGGATCGGAGTGCCGGTCTTGTGGACGACCTCCATCTCGGCCAGGAACACGGAACTGTGGAACTCGCCGAAGATGGCCGACACGTGCTCCTGCGCGGTCAGCCGCTCCGCGGCGGCCGTGCCTTCCTCGGGCAGGCCGCGCGTGTCCTGGTAACTGACCGCGACCGGCCGGCCGAGCACGCCGCCCGCCTTATTGATCTCATCGGTCGCGAGGATCGCGGCGTCCTTCATCAACTGCCCGTCCGCGTACCCGCCCGGCGGCGACAGCGGACCGACCTCGCCGAGCATGATGGGCTCCGCCGCGCTCAACACAGACCGCGTCATCTGGACCGGCACCAGAACCAGCCCGGCGATTACCAGGGCCGCGGCGCCAGTGGCCATCGATCGCCCTCTCGGATTTGGCATTGCTCTCACCCCCTTCTGTGGCTCTTCCCATCGTTCATGCGAACACACATGCGGGTCCCCTTCCTTCCCGCCGGCGGGATCACCTTCCTCCCGGCCGCGGATCACGCCGCGGTCACGTGCCGGTCGGCCGTGGCGAGCGCCTCGTCGATCACCCCCAATCCCTCCTCCAGTTCCGCGTCCGTGATGACGAACGGCGGCGCGAGCATGAGCAGGTTCCACTTGGCGTAGGCGTAGACGCCTCGCTCCCGCATGGCGCGGATCGTGCCCGCCACCGCGGGGTGCGCCTCCCGACTGCCCCGGGGGGTCCACGGGACCAGCGGCTCCCGGGTCTTCCGGTCCCCGACCAGCTCGATGCAGGCAAACAGCCCGCGCCCGCGGACGTCGCCGACGGCGGGGTGGCGCTGCTTGATGGCGTCGAGGCGCGCGAACAGACGGTCGCCCAGGACCCGGGCGCGCTCGATCAGCCCCTCCTCCTGATAGGCGGCCAGGGTCGCGACCCCGGCCGCGCACGCCAGCGGATGCCCGCTGTACGTCGCCCCGGTCAGCAGGACGTTCGTCTCGAAGTAGGACGCGACCCGGTCCGAGACCGCGACCGCGCCCAGCGGGACGTACCCGGAGGTGATCCCCTTGCCCAGAGACATGAGGTCCGGCGTGACCCCGTAGTGATCGATCGCGAACCATCGGCCGGTCCGCCCGAACCCCGCCATGACCTCGTCGCAGATCAGCAGCACCCCGTAGCGGTCGCAGATCTCCCGCAGGCGGGGGTAGTACTCGGGCGGCGGGACGATCCGGGCGTTGCTCCCGGTGATGGTCTCCACGATCACCGCCGCCACGGTGTCCGGATCCTCAAACTCGATGATCTCGCCGATGTGGTCCGCGCAGTGCATGCCGCAGGATGGATAGGTCAGCCCAAACGGACAGCGGTAGCAGAAGGGATCCTCGGCGACCACGGTGCCCCACACCCCGGGCTCGGCGCCGCGCCGGCGCGGGTCGCCGGAGACGGAGAGCGCCCCGGCGGTCGCCCCGTGATAGCTGCGCCGCCGCGTGATCACCTTCTGCCGCCCGGTGGCCAGGCGCGCCATCCGGATCGCGGCCTCGTTCGCGGTGGCGCCTCCGGTCGTGAAGAACACGCGGTTGAGATCGCCGGGCGTCACCTCCGCCACGGCCCGGGCCAGCCGGCCCCGCTGCGCGTTCGCAAACTCGGGCGCCACGTAGCACAGCTCCGCCGCCTGGGCCTGGATCGCCTCCACGACGCGGGGATGGCCGAACCCCAGGTTCAGGTTCACGAGCTGGGAGGCGAAGTCGAGGTAGCGCTTCCCTTCGGCATCCCAGAACACCGCTCCCTGGCCTCCCGCGATGATCGTCGCCCGGCGCGATTTCTGCGCCGACCACGAATGCAGCAGATGCCGCCGGTCGTCCTCCAGGATGCGCGAGGCGACGGCCTCCGGCAGGGGCTGGCCCTGGCGCTGCACGACGGGACGCATCTTGGTCACCCTCCTTTGCGAATCCCCGGGAGCGGCCGGTCCGGGGGGCCGTCGTAGAATTCGGGCCGCTGCAGGGATAGATCGAGCGGCTGGACGATCGACGCGTTCGCGGAGCCCCGCCAGCCCTTTTCCCGGCGCGCCTCTTCGTAGGTGTGGGCCACCAGCGACACGGTGCGGGAGAGCAGGAAGACGCCCTTGATCAGCTCGGTGTCGAACCCCAGATCCAGACAGATGGCCCCCACCGCCCCTGGACCGTTGAGGTAGATCCGGCGCCCCCAAAACGATTCGGTCGCCGCTTCGATGGCCCTGCCCATCGCCACGTACTGATTCGAGACCCCCCACCGATCGGAGAGCTCCAGCAGCCGGGCGGTCCGAGGGTCCCGGATGTGCTGCGGGTGGTGGAATCCGGGCAGCCGCCGCCCGGCCCGGCGGGCGTCGCCCGCCACCGCCTGCGCCGCCGCCTCCAGGCTGAGGCCCTCCCGCCGCATGCGGTCCACGGCCTCCTTGAACAGCTCGGCCGGCCGGTCCGCGGTCCCGTGGAGTGAGCCGATGGCCAGCAGTCCTCCGGCGACCCCCACGTGCAGCGGCACCCCGCCCGAGGTGATGAGGCGGGACGCCGCCGACGACGGCGAAAACGCGTGCTCGGCCATGCTGACCAGGATCGCGTCCAGCATGCGGGCGTGCGCGGGAGAGGGCAGCTCTCCGCGCCAGACCAGATACGCCATCTCCGCGAAACTGATGCCGCCGGTGAGCTCGTTCAGGTCGTAGCCGCGAACGACGATCTTGTCCTTGGTCTTGTAGGCGATGGCCGTCCGCCAGTGGAACGGCTCGCGCTTCCCGTCTGCCGTGGCATCCATCCCGCTACCTCCTCGAGCCCGACACCGGCTCTTCTTCCTTCAGGTAGACCCGGGCGGGATCCAGTTCCTGCCTCAGGACGCGGAGGTCCGTTGGAGTGGGCGGGGCCACCTCGCGCGCCTGTGGGGCGGCCTCGATCGGGAACCCCGTCTCCGCCCGCACGCCATCCAGCGTGACCCCCGGCATGAGCTGGGCGACGCGCAGGGCGCAGGTTACCGGATCGTTCTCCAGCACGGCGAGATCCGTCACCACGGTCACCGCAAATTCGTCCTTCAGCCCGGCCCGCCGCCGGGCCCCCGGCCCGTCCAGAAACCCGGGGCTGGTGATGAAGTCGCAGCGCTCAGGGAACCGCCGCCGCTCGTGGCGGGTGATGACCAGGAGGCGGGGGCAGTGGGAGGCCATATCGTTTCCTCCGCCGCTTCCGGGCAGGCGCCGCTGCATCGCGCCCGGGACCCCGATCTGCGTCGAATTGATGTTGCCGTACCGGTCGATCTGGGCGCCGCCGAGGAAGCCGAGGTCGATCAGCCCCCGCTGCAGCAGGCACCCCAGCACATCGCGCAGCGATCCGAGCCGGACCGCCTGGTACATGACCTTCGGATCGGAGACGGAGATCGGCGTCGGACGGACCCGCGGGGCGATCACGCCGCTCTCGATGACGCAGACCACGTTGGGCGCGTGCGTGCGCTGCGCGAACGTCGTGGCCAGCAGCGGAAGCCCGGTGCCGACGAACACGACGTCTCCGTCGCGGACGTGGCGGGCCGCCTCGATGACCATGAGTTCCTGGTGCGAGTAGCCGTCGGACCGGGCAGCGCTCTCGACCATCCCGGAGATCCCTCCTCGCGGCCCCAGCCGGCCGCGGTGTTAGACGATCGCCTGCATCGCCTGCCGCAGGCCCTCGAGCGTGTCCGGCCCGGCGGTGCGGGCCAGATGGTCGTCGAAGCCCGCGCACCCCCACACGCGCTCGTTCAAGTATTCCGCCACCGCGGGGGCGCCCGCGCGGGCGGCGGCCTGGTATGCGCTCACCTGCGCGGCGTCGTAATCGTAGTAGCGGTGCACCGACGTGGGGTACGCGCCGAAGCGCTGCACCACGACCGCGCTGACGTGCAGGAACGGGATGGAGGTTTGCTCGGGGTGCGCGCGGATCTCGTCGGTGGAGACGAGTTCCTCGCAGCTTGCGATCACGCGGCGCGACGCGCGGATCATCTCCGGTTCGTGCGTGGAAAACCCCTCGATGACCAGGTTGCCCATGCGGTCCGCCCGCTGCACGTGCACGATGCTCACATCCGGCTCGAGGGCCGGCACCAGCACGACCGGCTCCCCCGGCGCCCACGGATTGTCCACGACCAGGGCCTTGCCTGCCCGCGCGCCCGGCGAGGACTCCGGGACGCGGGGCAGCAGGTCCGACCCGAGGAGGCTGCGCGTCGGCATGAACGGCACGCCCATCTCGCCGGCCAGGAACCGGGTGACCATGGCGAGATGGCTGTAGTCGTCGACCTGAAGGGTCCCCTCCTCGATCGCCCGCCTCCAGCAGAACGTCGTCCCAAACCGCTCCAGGTTTCCCGATCCGCAGATGCACCGGCTCACCAGCCCGGCGCCGACCAGCTGGTCCATGGCGATCGACAGGTTGCAGCCGGCGACGGTCAGGCCGCCGATGCGCTGGCGGATGATCTCATGGGTCAGGGCCATCGGACAGCGGCCGATGTTCTGGCCGCCCATCCCCAGGACGGACCCGGGGCGCACGTAGCGGGCCACCGCCTCCTGGGCGGTCATGAGTTTGTCGGTGCTTCGGGTCGCCGGCTGCGCGGTCATCGGAAGGCTCGCGGGGCCGCTTTCGGCCGGCGTCGCCGGCATCGGGCCCCCCAAAATCGTACAGGGGAATCTCGCATAATGTCAAATAAGAATCGGTGAGATGATCCATAAATTTGACTTATGCCTCCTCCCGCGGCCCCACCCCGGGGGGGAGCCGGCCCCGCGCCGATGCCGGTAGCGGGGGCCCGCCCACGGGCGGCGCGCGCCGGGGCGGCCCGGCAACTGGCGCTCGTCCCGCTCTCGACGTTCCACCTCGTCGCGCGGCTCGGGAGCGTCAGCCGCGCCGCGCGCGAGCTCGGCATCAGCCAGCCCGCCGTCACCCAGCAGATCCGCCGCCTCGAGCGCAGCGTCGGGCTGGCGCTCTTCGACCGGATCGGCCGGCGGATCGTGGTGACCGACGCGGGGCGGACCCTGGACACCTTTGCGCAGAGGATCTTCCATCTGCTGGACGCGGCCCGCGAGGCGATGGATAGTTTGACCGGACTGCGCACCGGCCGGCTGGACATCGGGGCCAGCCGGACGGCGGGCGCCTACTATATCGCCGGGCTCCTCGGCCGGTTCAAGCAGCGCTACCCGGGCGTGCAGGTCAGCCTCTCGGTGGGGAATTCGGAATCGATCCTGGCGAAGGTCCTGGACTTCAGCCTCCATGCCGGCCTGATCGCCGGGCCGTGCGACGACCCGCGCCTCGTCTCCCTGCCGCTGATCCGGGATCGCCTGTTCGTCGCCCTCCCGCCGGACCACGCCCTCGGGGAGAAACGGGCGATCTCGATCCAAGACCTCCGGGGGTATCCGCTGATCCTGCGCGAACCCGGGTCTGCCACCCGCCGCCTGATTGCGGAGGCGTTCCAGGCGCGCGGCCTCGACGCGGCGCCGTCGATGGAACTCGAGAGCAATGACGCCATCAAGAGCGCCGTCAATGACGGCATCGGCGTGGGCATCATGGCCCGCGCAGCCATCGCCCAGGACCTTGCCGCGGGGCGCCTGATCGGCCGCCCCCTGCGCGAACCCCTCTACCTGGACTTCTCGCTCGTCTACCACCGGGATCGGACGGCCTCGCCCGTGGTCGCGGCGTTTCTCGCGCTCCTGCCCGCGCCGGCCACGAAGAGGCGCAGAGGTAACGTCCCGGCCCACGCCGTAGGGCGTGGAGCAGCGGGTCCGCTGGAAGGAGGACGGGGAACATGACCGGGCCGATCGAAGGCCGTTTGACCGTGGACGCGCTCCGGCAGCTCGTGGCCGCGGGGGAGATCGACACGGTCGTGGCGGCGATGGTCGACATGCAGGGCCGGCTGGTGGGCAAGCGCGTCACCGGGCGCTTCTTCGTCGACGAGGTGGCGCGGGACGGCGCGCACGCCTGCAGCTACCTCCTGGCGTGCGACGTGGAGATGGAACCGCTCCCCGGCTATCAGTTGACCAGCTGGGCGACGGGCTACCACGACTTCCGGCTGCGGCCGGACCTGGGCACTTTGCGGCGCGTGCCCTGGCTCGAGGCCACGGCGCTGGTGCTCTGCGACGTCTGCGACGAAGACGGCCGCCCGGTGGAGGAGTCCCCCCGCCAGATCCTGCAGCGCCAGGCCGAGCGGGCACGGGACCGCGGGTGTGCCGTCATGGTGGCCTCGGAACTGGAGTTCTACCTCTTCCGCGACACCTACGAGCAGGCCGGACAGAAGCACTACCACGATCTCGTGCCCTCCGGGCAGTACATCGAAGACTACCACATCCTCCAGGGGACCAAAGACGAGTGGCTGATCCGGAAGATCCGGAACGGCCTCGACGCGGCCGGGGTTCCGGTCGAGTTCAGCAAGGGCGAATGGGGGCCCGGGCAGCATGAGATCAACCTCCGGTACACGGCCGCGGTGGAGATGGCGGACCGCCATACGATCTACAAGCACGCGGCCAAGGAGATCGCCGCGCTCAACCAGGTCGCGCTCACCTTCATGGCCAAGTGGCGGGCGGACCTGGCCGGGTCGTCGTTTCACCTGCACAGCAGCCTCTGGGACCGCGACGGCCGGCGCAACCTCTTCTGGGAGGAAGGCGCCGGGCCGCTCGGGATGTCCCCCGTGTTCCGGCACTACCTCGCGGGGCAGCTGGCCGGCGCCCGCCAGCTGGCGTACTTCTTCGCCCCGTACATCAACTCGTACAAACGCTACATGGCCGGGACGTTCGCGCCGGTGATGGCGGTCTGGAGCCACGACAACCGGACCTGCGGGTTTCGCGTGGTGGGCGAAAGCCAGAGCCTGCGGGTCGAGAACCGGATCCCGGGCGCAGACGCCAATCCCTACCTGGCGTTCGCCGCGACGATCGCCGCCGGCCTGTGGGGCGTCGAGCGGAAGCTCGACCCGCCCCCGATGTTCGAGGGGGACGCCTACAAAGCGGAGGGGGTCCCTCGGGTCCCCGGGACGCTGCGCGAGGCGATCGTGGAGCTGGAGCGGAGCGAGATCGCCCGCGAGGCGTTCGGCGACCGCGTCGTCGAGCACTACCTGCACACCGCCCGGCTCGAGCAGCAGGCGTTCGACCGGGCGGTCACCTGCTGGGAACTGGCCCGCAACTTCGAGCGCATCTAGCCTCGGGCACGCCGGAGGAACAGCCATGAGACTCCGCGACAAGGTCGCGCTGATCACCGGCGGGGCCAGCGGCATGGGCCGGCTGGCCGCGCTGACCTTCGCCCGCGAAGGCGCCCGGGTCGCCGCGGTCGATGTCGCGGCCCGGCCGGGGGAAGAGGTCGCCTCGGAGATTGCGCGGAGCAACGGACAGGCGCTCTTCATCAAGGCGGACGTCGGGCGCGAGGACGAGGTCCGCGGCGCGGTGCGCCGGACGGTGGAGCGGTTCGGACGCCTCGACATCCTCTACAACAACGCCGGGATCTTCCCGGAGCGGGACGGCTCGGTCGTCGACCTGGACGAGGCGGTGTGGGACCAGGTGATGACCGTCAACCTGAAGGGGATCTACCTCTGCTGCAAGCACGGCATCCCCGAGCTCCTGCGGGCCGGGGGCGGCTCGATCATCAACATCGCCTCGTTCGTCGCCCTCGTCGGCTGCACCGTTCCGCAGGATGCGTACACGGCGAGCAAGGGCGGGGTGATCGCGCTCACCAAATCCCTCGCCGTGCAGTTCGGCCCCAAAGGGATCCGCGCGAACGCGATCGCGCCCGGCCCGGTCGAGACCCCCTTGCTGACCTCGTGGCTGCTGGCGAACCCCGACGCCAAGCAGCGCCGGCTGGACCGGATCCCGATGGGCCGGTTCGGCCGGCCCGAGGACATCGTCCAGATGGCCCTCTATCTCGCCTCCGACGAGTCGGCCTGGGTCAACGGCAGCGTGCTGGTCGTCGACGGCGGAATCACGTCGAACTACTTCTAACGTGAAAGAGCCGCCGGGCCCCGGGGCCGGCCCGATGCGCGCGCGCGCCGCCGTCCGCGGCGACGCGGCGGCCATCGCCGCGATCTACAACCAGGGCATCGAGGACCGCGTCGCCACCTTCGAGACGCGGCCCCGGTCGCCCGAGGACATCCGCGCCTGGTTCGACGGGGCGCACCCCGTCGTCGTCGTGGAGCAGGGGAACCGGATCATCGCCTTCGCGTCCACATCGACCTACCGGCCGCGGGAGTGCTACGCCGGCATCGCTGAATTCTCCGTGTACGTCGCCCGCGAAGGGCGCGGGCGGGGCGCCGGCCGCGCGGCCATGGAGGCGCTGATCCGGGAGGCGGAGCGGGCGGGGATCTGGAAACTGGTCTCGCGGGTGTTCCCGGAGAACACCGCGAGCCTCCGGCTGCTCCGCTCCGTCGGGTTCCGCGAGGTCGGCACCTACGAAAAGCACGCCCGGCTCGACGGCGTCTGGCGGGACGTGGTGATCGTGGAACGGCTGATCCCGGCCAATCTCACCCCGTAACGGCGTCCCACCAGGCGCCGGCCGTCAGGCGTCCGGCTTACTCGGAGACGGACACGGCCTCCTCGGAGCGCCCGCCGCGGCGCAAGAGCAGCACGAGCGGCAGGCAGCAGAGAAACAGCACAGCCATCACGGCGAACGCATAGTCGAAGGCGATCACGGCGGCCTGCCGGCCGATCTCGCGGCCGAGCAGCGCGAGCGCCTGGAGGCGGGCGCGGCCCGGATCGATCCCGCGGGCCGCGAATCCGGCCTGGAAGGTCTGCCACCAGTGCACGAAGACGGGGTTGTACGGAGAGGCGTACCGCACCAGGTTCGCGCTGGCCGTCGTGGTCTTGTGGTCCACGAGCGTGACCACGATCGCGGTCCCCAGGCTGCCGCCCAGCTGCCGGACGAGATTGAAGAGCCCCGCGGCGTTCTGGATCTGGGGCCGCGGGATCGTCGCCATCGCGGTGGTCGACAGCGCGACGAAGACGAACGCAAACGCCACGCCCTGGCCGATCTGCGGGATCAGGATCTGCACGGGGCTCGCGGCGATGGTGAACCGCGCCATCAGAAACGTGGCGATGGTGGCCAGCAGCAGCCCGCTCGTGGCCATGACATGGACGCCCACCCGGTTGTAGAGCGCGCCGGCGACGGGCATCATCAGCACCATGACGAGCGACCGCGGCATCAAGGCCAGACCGGCCTGGGTGGCATCGTACCCCAGCAGGTTCTGCAAAAAGAGCGGCAGCAGGATCAGGCCGCCGAAGAGGGCGACGCCGAGCACGCCGATGATGAGCGTCCCGGCCGCGAACGAGGAGTTGGACAGAATGCGCAGGTCCACCACGGGGGTCGGGGTGCGGAACTCCCAGAGGATGAACGCCGCCAGGGTCGTCGCCGCCAGCAGTCCCAGGGTCACGATCAGGGGACTCCCGAACCAGCCCTCCCGCTCGCCCTGCTCCAGCATCGTCAGCAGCGAGGTGAGGCCGACCGCCATCAGCCCGATCCCCGCCCCGTCGATCTTTTGCAGTCCCCGCGCCCGCATGTAGGGCGGATCGACGATGAACTGCTGGACCATGAACAGCGACAGCACCCCGACCGGCAGGTTGACGAAGAAGATCCACGGCCACGAGTAATTGTCCGTCAGCCAGCCGCCGAGCGTCGGTCCCAGCGCCGGCCCGAGCAGGACGAGCATGCCGAAGTATCCCATCGCCTGCGCCTGCTCCCGCGGGGGAAACGTCTCCCGCATGATCGATTGGGAGACCGGCTGCAGGACCCCGCCGCCCAATCCCTGGATGACCCGGAACGCGATCAGCTGCCCAAGCGTCCGGGAGAATCCACACAAGGCCGAGGCGACGGTGAAGAGCACGACCGAGAGCTGATACATCCGCTTGCGGCCGAGGACGGAGGAGAGCCACGCCGTCAGCGGCATCACGAGCGCCACCGCGATCAGGTAGGACGTGGTCACCCAGGTGACGCCCTGGATCGTCGCGCCGAAGGACGCCTGGATGTGGACGAGGGCGATGTTGACCACGCTCGTGTCGATCGTGGCCATGATCGTCCCCAACACGATGGACAGCGTCACGAGCCACTTGTTGACGCCGCCGGACCCCGCGGCCCCGATCGCCGTCCCCGCCCCGGCCACTGCCGCCATCGCTATCGCTCCGCCGTTCGCGTGTCGATCGCGACCTCGCAGGAGAGGCCGATCTGGAGCGGCGGATCGGCATCCGCCCCGAAATCGAGCGCGATGCGCACCGGAACCAGCTGGACGACCTTGATGAAGTTCCCCGTCGCGTTGTCCGGCGGGAGGAGCGCCGTGGACGATCCGGTGGCGGCGCCGATGCTCTCCACATGCCCGCGGAAGGCGCGGCCCCGGATGGCATCGACGGTGATCCGAACCTGGTCGCCGGGGTGGATGCGGGCCAGCTGGGTCTCCTTGATGTTGGCGACGACCCAGACGCGGTGGGACAGCGCCAGCGTCAGGAGCGGCTGGTTCGGCTGGACCACCTGTCCGATCTCCACCGTCCGGTTCGTCACCCAGCCGTCCTCCGGAGCCCGAATGCCGGTCCGGTCCAGATTCACCGTCGCGACCTCAACCGCCGCCGCGGCGTCCGCGGCCCGCGCTTCGGCGACGGCCAGTTCCCGAGCCCGCTGCTGCACGAGCGCTCCGCCGGCCGTGGCCTGCTGCACCTGGGCCTGCGCCTGGGAGATCTCGCCCCGCCTCACCTCCACGTCCTGCCGGGCGATCCCCACCTGCTCCTCGGACGCCTCGGCCGCCGAGAGGGCGTCGCGGGCCTGGCGCAGCGCATCCTGCGCCGCCTGATACCTGGCCTTCGCGGCCTCGTAGGCCGCGGTATCGGTGTCGGCCTGTTGTGTGGCGATGGCGCCCTGGGCGAGGAGCATGCGGTCCCGCTCCATCGTCCGGCCCGCGGTATCGAGATCGGCCTTGGCGGACCGCACGTTCGCGTCGGCGGTGGTGACCTGGGACCGGGCCTGGGCGATTTGGGCGGGGGACGTCCGCCCCGTCATGCGCAGCTGCGCCTGGGCCTGGGTGAGGTGCGGCTGCGCCGTCGAAAGCGCGGCGCGCGCGACCTCGACGGCGGCCCGGAACTGCTCGCCCTGGGCGGCCAGCGCCGCCTGGTTCGCCTCGACCTGGGCGCGGGCCGCCGCGAGCTCCGCTTTCGCGTGCGCCAGCGCCAGCCGGTAATCGGTAGGATCGAGCTCCACCAGCACGGTTCCCGATTTGACGAAGTCGTTCTCGTTCACGGACACCTTGCTCACGGTGCCGGGAATCCTCGAGGAGATGGGCGCCAGATCGCCCGCGGTCTGCGCGTTGTCGGTCTTCACCAGCCCGGCGTTCAGCCGCCAGTACCTGACCCCCGCGACGATGAGGAGCAGCGCAAGCGCTGCGGCGGCAATCAGAACGATGCGGCGGGTGCGCACCCGCGGCCGGAGCCCCCGAAGGCCGACGTCGTCAGCCATCCCTCGTCCCGCCCGGCGCCGGCCCGCCGCCGTCGATCCGCGCGCCCTGCCGCGCCGTCGCCAGTTCCGCCGCGAGTTCGGCCCGGCGGGCGCGGATGCGGTTCAGGCGCTCCATCTGCTCTTCGCGCAGCCTGGTCAGCCGCTCCATGCGCTCATCGATGATCTGGATCTGCGACTGCACGAGCCCGAGCGCCTGATCCAGCAGTTCCTGCCGGACCGCCGGGTCCGTGGTCCCGAAGTACGCCTCCCGCACCTCGGCCCGCATCGCGTCCACCCGAAGGGTTTGCTTGATCTCGGCGAGCGAGAAGCCGAGCAGCGTCTGCAGTTCATTGATGCGGAGCAGTTGGGCGATGTCTGCGTCGGTGAACAGGCGGAAGCCGCCGGCCGTCCGTTCGCACGGCCGCACCAGGCCCAGTTCCTCGTAGTAGCGGATCGCCCTCGGGGTGAGCCCTGTGCGGCGAACGACTTCCTCCATCCGATGCTGCGAGGTCGAGTCGGGGGATGGTCCTGCGCTTGGAGACTCCGCGGATTCACTCATGGCCGATTCAATATTGTACAACTCTCACGTTAATGTCACATTTGGCGGGAAACAGGGAAATGGGGAGAAATCGGTGGATGTCGACTACCTCAGCCCGTAGGAGACAATTGATGACGCCGCGCTCACGTATACACGCCCGTTCGCCACCGCAGGCGTAATGAACCGGTGCGTGTTGCCCAATCCATCCTGGCCAAACGAGGCATAGACCTGCGCGCCTGTGGCAGCATTGAGCGCGTAAAGAACTCCGGCTGAGGTATCCACCACCCAGACGAGCCCACCGTCCGGCCCTACCCCTGAGACCGAGGGCGCCCCGGGATCGAGCATCGACGGGCCGCACCACGCGACCCGAAACGTCGACGTTCGCGTCCCGGGCGCCGCTTCGAGCCGCAGCGCGACGACACCGCCGTCACCCTGACAACCGGCCGGCTGACGCCCGCGGCCCGGGACCAAAATGAGCCGGCCGCTGCTCCCGCCATCCCAATAGGCGGCGGCCGAGAACACCTTCGGGCCGTTGCCGCTGCAGCCGCCGAAGAGGCACCCGCTGTAGACGCCCTCAATCGGACCGCTGTGGGCCAGCCCGCCCATCGTGGTCCGATTGACGAGATAGGCGACCCCCTGCTTTCCGGCGATGAACACGAGGTCGGGGGTCGAAGACTCGGGCTGCGCCGGCAGCACCAGGGGCGCCGTCGAGCCAAGGTCGGTATCGGTCTGGTTGAGGACAACGAAATTGCTTGGGGTGAAAAAGTCGGAAGGCTGCCCCGAAAACGCCAGCACGGGGACGGTCGCGAGCCTGACGACGCTGTTGCCCAGATCGACGGCCGCCTCGGAATCGCTGTTCCCCGTCGCCGCGTACAGGCTGCCCGCGGCATCGGCCGCCAGGCCCCCGGCGGCCCAGATCCCTCCCTCGCGGTGCGTGGGCGTGACAAACGCCTGCTGCTGCGACGGCGAGGCAATCGGGACCCCGACGACCCACCCGTGGTAATTGCCGCAGTCGCCCCAATAGCCGCCGAACGGGACGTACACGACCCCGCGCAGCAGGGTGAGGGCGCCGCGCTGCTGCTGCACGCCGGGATCGAACCGGAGACCGGACGTCACGGGCGGGGCGATCACGACGGGCCACCCGGACCGCATGCCCCCGGTGGCGAGGTCGAGCGCCGCGATCGTGTACACCTTGGTCTTGCCGGCGTCGGGGGTGGTCAGGCCCGCTACGTAGAGGGTCGAGGAGGCGCGGTCGATCACCGGCGTGCTCGTGATGCCCACCGGCTCGATGTTCCCGCACGGCAAATCGGCGCGTGAGACCGGCGTCCCGAGAGAGACGGGGCCCCACAGCCGCCCGCCGGCCGCGGCATCGAACGCGTAGACGAGGTCGTGCTCGGTCACCGCATACACCACGGTGCGCGGGGTCCCGCCCACGGGAACCCCGGCGGCAAGGAGCGGCTCCGCGTAGATCTCCCCGTCCACCGGAGCCGTCCACAGCCGGCCGAAGGCGGCCGGGCGCACCGTCGCGGGCGTGAGCGCGCGCTCGTCGCGGTTCCACCCCGTGCGGGCGGGGTCGCCGTGAAACGTCAGGATCTCGACCGGCGTCGCATTCACCGCCTGCGCGGCATCGCGCGGCGGGGCCGCAACCGGGGCCGCCGGCAGCCCGAGCAGGACGATCAGCCACAGACCCGGAACGAGGGCGCGACCAGACGCCGGCCCGGCCGTAGGAAGCGTCACGACGTCCGCAGAACCATCCGGCTGGACCGTCGAAGAGAGGAGACCGTCATGCGCATCGCGCTGGGCCAGCTTGCTGCATCCTCACGGAAAGAAGAGAACCTCGAGGCGGCGCGGAGGGCGGTCCGCGACGCGCGCAGCGGAGGGGCGGACCTGCTGCTCCTCCCGGAAGTGTTCATGGCCTTTCTCACCCCTCAGTCCGGCATTCCGCCCGCCGCCGTGGCGGAGCCGCTCGATGGTCCGTTCGTCTCGGCGCTGGCGCAGGACGCCCGCGCGCACGGTCTCTACATCGGGTGCGGGGTGTGGGAGTCGGTCCCGGGGGAACGCACCCGCGCGCACAACACCGCCGTGCTGCTCGGACCGGACGGATCGCTGCTCCTGTCGTACCGCAAGACCCACCTGTACGATGCGTTCGGCTTTCGCGAGTCGGATCTGACCGTGCCGGGCGATCGGGCCCCTCGAGCCGTGCGCACCGCGCTCGGCACCGTCGGGCTGCTCGTCTGTTACGAGCTGCGATTCCCCGAGCTCTCCCGCATGCTCGCCCTCGACGGCGCCGAGGTCATCCTCCTCCCGTCGGCCTGGATCGCCGGCCCGCTCAAGGAAGAGCACTGGACCACTCTGATCGCCGCGCGGGCGATCGAGAACACCGTCTTCATCGCGGCCGCCGATCAGGCCGGGGACCGGCGCATCGGGTGCAGCCGCCTGGTGGACCCCATGGGGGTGGCGCTCTCGAGCGGCGGGGAGGCCGCGGGGCTCATCTTTGGAACCGTCGACCTCGCCCGGATCGATCAAGTTCGCGAGAAGCTGCCGTCCCTCCACCAGCGGCGCGAGGAGATCTACGCTCAGACGGGCGCCTTCACCGCGCGATAGACGGGGGTGAGCCAGCGCCGGTACTGCGGCACCCGGCCCTCCGCCACCGAGAAGTAGGCCTCCTGGAGGCGCCGGGTCAGCGGGCCCGGCTGCCCCTTGCCGATCTGGTACCGGTCCACCGACCGGACCGGGGTGACCTCCCACCCGCTGCCGCAGAAGAACGCCTCGTCGGCGATGTAGATCTCGGTCCGATCGATCTCGCGCTCCACGACCCGCAGCCTCAGGACATCGCGGCCCAGCTCCAGCACGGTCTCGCGGGTGATCGACTCGAGGATGTTGGAGGTGACGGGCGCCGTGATCATCGCCCCGTCGCGCACCAGGAAGAAGCACGCCCCCGGTCCCTCGGACACCTTCCCCCGCTCGTTGAGCATGATCGGCTGGCCGGCGTACCCGTTCGTACGCGCCTCCATCACCGCCAGCCGGGCGTTGTGGTAGTTCGCTCCCGACTTGACGCGCGGCGGCACCGTGGTGTCGCCGATCCGCGTCCACGTGCTGATGCAGGTATCGATCCCCTCGGAGATCCCCGGTGAGTGCGGGGCGAGCCGGGGCATGATGAAGCCGCCGACCGGCAACTGTTCGGGCGGCCAGATGGACTCCTCGCCTTCGCCCACGTACAGCGTGAGCCGGAACCATACCGTCCCCTCGAACCCGTTGGCGCGGATCACCTCGATCTGGGCCTGCGTGAGCTCTTCCTTCGACCAGGGGACGGCCATGCGCATGATCTTCGTGGAGTTCCACAGGCGCGCCATGTGCTCGTCGTTGCGGAAGATGTAGAGCTCGCGCTCGTCGGTGTTCCAATAGGCGCGGACGCCCTCGAACACGTTCGCGCCGCGGAGCACCGTGGCCGTCGAGACGTGGACCTTCGCCTCGTCCCAGGGCACAACCGCGCCGTTGAACCAGATGAACTTGGGGTGGGTGCTGGACATGAACCTGCTCCTCTCTCGTGCCGGGCGTCTGGAACGATTCTAGGCGGGCGCGCGTCCCGCGGTCAAGGGCTCAGCGTCGCCTGCCCTTCGCTTGTCACTCGAGGAAGCGCGGAACGAGCTCAGTTTCGCGCGCGCCGCCGGCGGTCCGTTCCACGCGCCACGCGCGGGCCGCGGGGCGCGACGAGACGATCTCGGCCAGTGCTGCGCCGCGGTAGACGAGCGCGACGCCGTCGTCGGCCGCGATCCCGGGGGGAACGGCGCCTTCCGCCACGGCGCGCTGATACGCCGGGCGCCGGTCTTTCTCGCCGTCGTAGTGCGGGCAAAAACTGCCGGCAAGAAACCCGAGGCCGTCCCGCAGCGGCCGCAACGGCCGGCCGAACGTGTCCGTCAACCCCGCCTCGAACCAGCACACGCCGCCGGCGCTGACGCCGGACAGCACGACGCCGCGCTCCCAGGCCTCGCGGAATACGGCGTCGAGACCCGCGAGCCGCCAGGTCGCGAGCAGGTAGGCCGTCGCGCCGCCCCCGACGTAGACGATATCCTGATCGAGAATGACCTCACGGAGGTCCTGAATCTTCCGGCTGAACAGCCGCAGGTGCGACGGCAGACAGCGGTCGACGGTGAACGCATCGTAGAAGCGAACGATGTAGTTGTCCGAGTCGCCGCTCGCCGTGGGCACGAAGCAAATCTTCGGCGGTGACCTGCGGGCCAGCGACAGGACGTAGCGGTCGAGCCGCGGGTTCTCCGGTTCCGTGCTGAACCCGCCCCCGCCCAACACCACGATGCAGGAAGCCATCTACTCCTCGCTCGGATCGGCCCGACCTGTGGTCCACGCCTCGCGCCGACCGGCCTTCTTGGCGCGGGGCTCCAGCCGCTGGGCGTGCTTTGCGACATCCGCCCACAGATCGCCGGCGCGTTCGAGCCGGCCGACGACCGTCGTGATCGTCCACTCGAGCGGGTCGAACCCGGCCCGCAGCTCCTCCCAGGTGACCGGCACGCTGACGGTGGCCTGCGGCACCGGCCGGAGGCTGTAGACGCCGGCGAGCGTCTTGCCCCGCACATTCTGGTTGTAGTCGAGGAAGACCTTGCCCACGCGCTGCGGCACTGCCCACGCGGTGGTCAGCGCCTCCGGATGCTGCTGCTCGAGCCACGTCGCCACCGTTTTCGCGAAGGCGTGGGTCTGCGCGAACGTGTACCGGCGCGCGATGGGGACGAACGCGTGCAGGCCGGTCTTCCCCGACGTCTTCAGGTACGCGCGGAGCCCGAGCCCCTCGAGCGCCTCATGAAGCCACAGCGCGGCCTGCCGGGCGGCCTCGAATCCGCGGCGCGTGTAGTCCGGGTCGAGCTCGCCGTGGCGCCTGGTCGGTCCCGTGCCTTCCGGGAACAGGAACGGATCGATGTCGAAGACGACGAAATCGGGGACGTTGAGCGCGCTCGCTTCGATCGCCGCTTCCGACGCATCGAAGGTCGTGCCGGGCCGGTTTCGTCCGCGCCCGGGGATGGGCGTGATGCGCGAGAACCACGCGTGCATCTCGATGCAGCCCATCTGCGCCAGCCACAGGAGCGTCGCCTCGTCGTCGCAGACGACCATCCGTATGTCACGATCTCCCTGATCCGACCAGATGCGGACCGTCCGCACGAACCGCGGCGCGTCCAGGATATCCTTATGGAAAAAGTCTTCGCCGTGGATCCCATTGGGCCACCGCCGCAGGGTGAGCGGGCGATCTTTCAGGTGCGGCAGCAGGACCGGGGCCATCGTATGGTAGTAGGCGATGACATCGCCCTTGGTCAGCCCGAGCTCCGGGAAGAAGATCTTGTCCAGGTTGCTGTACGATCCCTCGGGGAGCGGCGGAACGTTGGCTGGGGCCGCGCGTTTCTGGACAGCCGCCGGGGCGAGGGGGACCGGTGGCGCGGCAGGGGCTCCTCCGTGATCCGCCTGAGGGACCGCGTCCGGCGGAAGGACCACGTCCTCGGCCGGAACGTCGTCCCGCACACCGAGGAACACCGGGGCGCGCAGCTTGCCGTCCGGGGTGCGCTCGCCGTACTCCACCTCGACCACCACCTCGGGCCGGACCCAGTTGGCCGGCTGCAGGGTGTCCGGCACCTCGGCGAAGGGAGAGATCTCGGTGATCAACGGATCGAGCCGCTCGCGCAGGAGGCGGAGATCGGCGTCTTTGAGCCCGCCCCCCGTCTGGCCGATGTGCACGAGCGCCCTCGTCCGCGGATCGTGCTGGCCCAGGACGAGCGCGCCAAACGTGCCCTTCCGGTACCCCTTGCCCCGCGTGATCCCGCCGACGACCGCCTCGAGGGTCCGGCGGACCTTGATCTTCACCCAGTCGGCGCTCCGGGACCCCGGCCGGTACGGGCTGGCGGCCTTTTTCGCGATAATCCCCTCGAGCCCTTGCTGGCGGGCCGCCTCGAACAACGTGAGCCCCTCGCCCTCAAGTGTGTCGCTGCGAAGCATCCCTGCGGGAAGCGCGAGCTCCTCCAGCCTGCGCCTGCGCTCCGCGAGCGGGCGCGCCCGCAGATCGCGGCCGCCCCAGTACAGGCAGTCAAACACCGCGTAGACCACGGGAATCCGCTCGGCGGCCTCCCGCACCTCCGACGCTTGCTCCAGGTGAAACCGCTCCTGCATCCGGGCAAAACTCGGCTTCCCGCGCTCGTCGGGGGCGATGATCTCACCGTCGAGCACCGCCCCGTCTCCATCGAGATGTGCGAGCGATTCCACGACCTCGGGGAACTGCGCGTTGATCCGGTTGAGCGTGCGGCTGTAGAGCGCGATCTCCTGTGATGCGCCCAGACGGCGGACGAACCCCAGGGCGCGCACGCCGTCCCACTTGATCTCAAAGAGCCAGCCCGCGCGGTCGAAGGGGCGGTCGGCCGCCTGCGCCAGCATCGGCCGGAACGGGACCGGGAAGGGGTCCCGAGCACCGCCCTTCCGGGCGGGCGCCATGTTGAGCGCGGGCGCGCCCTTCCGACGCTGTGCTCCCCCGCGCGGGTCCGCCCCCGCCCGCGGCTCCGCCGCGCTCGTTGCCCCTGGGGCCGGAGGCGGCCCGCCTTTCCTCCGCGCGGCGGCGGTGGCCTGTGGATCTGATCCCGCCGGATCCGCGCGGTGTCCGGATGCGGCCCGGGGGGCGGCCGATGGGGTCCAGCGGGCGTCCTGGTCGGCCCGGATGGCTTCGATCAGGCGGCCGCTCTTGACCGAGCGCGTGCCCGACGGGTCGTATCCCGGCGTGGCGAACTGGTCGTTTCCCTTGAACAGCAGCCAGTCTCGACCGTTGTTGCGTTTGGTCCGGACGAAGTGGAACTCGCCCCGCAGCTTCTCGCCGGCGAAGAGCAGGGTCAGCTTTCCGCTCCGGAACGCCTCGGCGGGATCGCCTTCGACGCACCCGTAGCTTCCGCGGTCCCAGAGCATGACCGTGCCGGCGCCGTAGTTACCCGGGGGGATGACGCCTTCAAAATCTCCATACTCGATCGGATGGTCCTCGACCAGCACGGCGAGCCGCTTGTCGGCCGGATCGAGCGACGGCCCCTTGGGGATCGCCCACGAACGCAGGACACCTTCCATCTCCAGCCGGAGATCCCAGTGGACGTTTCGGGCATGGTGCTCCTGCACCACAAAGCGGGGATGCGCGCTCTGAGCGCCTGGCGCGCCCTGAGGCTCCGGGGTGTCCGTGAAGCGCCGCTTCCGCCGATAGTCCTCCAGACCCACACGGAGATCGTACCAAAACCGGCGGGGCTGCGTGGTGGGGGACTACGGGGCGCCGCGGACCAGGTCCGTGAGCGCGCGCGCGTAGGTCACCGCCTCCGGGCCGGTCTCGTGGGTGAAGTAGCAGAACACCGGCGAGATGTACGGCGCCGACCTGAGGTGGCCGGCCCATCCTTCCAGCTGCGCGGTCGTGTAATGGAGCCGGTGCAGGCGGTAGTATCCGAACGGCGCGGTGTGCACGAGGGGCTCGCAGGACTGCTCGTCCTCCGCGATGCAGAGCGCGATGCGGTGGCGGCGCAGCAGATCGTACGTCGCGTCCTGGTGCCAGGAAGCGTGCCGGAACTCGACCGCCACGTACGGCAGCGGCCGAAGGGTCCCGAGGAAGCCCTCCAACAGCGGCAGGTCCTGGCGAAGCGAGGGGGGCAGCTGGAACAGCACCGGACCGAGGCGCTCGCCGAGCTCGGTCACCCGCTCGTGCAGCCACCGGACCTCCTCGTCCACGTCCCGCAGCCGCTTGATGTGCGTGATCCGCCGGTGCGCCTTGACGGCGAACCGGAACTGCGGCGGCGTCTGCGCCTTCCAGTCTTCGAGCATCTTGCTGGTGGGCATGCGGTAGAAGGACACGTTGATCTCCACCGTCGGGAGATGGCCGGCGTAGAAGCCGAGCATCCGGTCCTGCTTGAGGTCCGGCGGGTAGAACCCGCCCTTCCACTCCGCAAACGCGAACCCCGAGGTCCCGGCCAGGATCCGCGATGCGGAGGTCTCAGCCGGAAGCGGGCTCATGCCGCCTAGCCTTCCAAACGCAGCAGCAGACCTCGGTCGCGCGCGATATACATCACCCGGGCGAAGACCACGGCGCTCAGCGCCAGGAGCACGACGTTCTCCGCGAGCGCCCACCCCGCCAGGTTCCAGGGGACGGCGCTCCCGCTCAAGACGGCGCGCATGCCCTCGAACGCGTGGGTGGTGGGGAGCGCCCACGCGGCGGGCCGGAGGAATGCCGGGAGGACCGTGACCGGGTAGAAGACCGCGGAGAGCGGCTGGAAGAGGAACGGGATCGCCCAGGCCAGCGTCTCCGCGCCCTGGCCGTACCGCAGAATCATCGCGGTGGTGATGACGCCGATCGCCCATGCGGCGAGGAGGAGGTTGAGGATGAAGGGGATGAGCGGCAGCCCGTACTGGAAGAGGTTGAAGGTGTACAGCAGCAGAGCCAGGACGGACAGCAGGAGCCCGGTCACGATGACTTTCATGACCCCGAGCACCAGCATCGCGGCGACGAACTCCCCGGCGCTGATCGGACTCACGAAGATGTTGACCAGGTTCCGGGTCCAAATGTCCTCGAGAAACGAGACGGAGATCGCCTGCTGGGCGCGATAGAAGACGTCCCAGAGGATCATCCCGCCGAGGAGGAACGCGATCGCCAGCGCCCCGCCGCCCCGGAGCCGGCCGACGTAGACGCTGAGGAACCCCCACACCAGGAGTTCCATCACCGGCCAGTAGACGATCTCGAGCGAGCGGATCAAGCTTCGCCGGTACAGGTACAGCTGCCGCAGCAGCAGGGCAAAGATCCGGCCGGCGCTCAGGCCGGCCCAGGCCGCCTCCGCCGCCCTCCACTCCCTGCCGAGGGCTTCCCGCCTCATGAAGCCGCCGGCCCGCCGCGGGCGATGTCGAGGAACATCTCTTCCAGCGTCTCCCGGGCGAACCGCCGCAGCACGTCGCCCGGCGGCCCCTCCGCGAGGAGACGCCCCTTGTGCAGGAAGAGGATCCGGTCGCTCAACCGCTCGACCTCCTGCATGTTGTGAGACGTGTAGAAGACCGTCGTCCCGCGCTCCGCGCGGATCTCCCGCAGCCGCTCGCGGACGCGCTCGGCGCCGTCCGGATCGAGGCTGGCCGTCGGCTCATCCAGGAACAGCACCTCGGGGTCGTTGAGGAGCGCCTTCACCAGCCCGAGCCGCGTCCCCTCGCCGGAGGAGAGGCGCCCGGTGGACCGGCCGCGCAGCTCCGCGAGCCCGAACCGGTCCAAGAGCTCCGCGATCCGCCCCCGGGCGCGGGGGATGCCGTACAGGCGCGCGAAGACGGTGAGATTTTCGTTGACGGTCAGGTTCCCGGGCAGGGACACAAACGGGGAGGTGAAGTTCACCCGGGCCAGGATCCGCTGCCGCTCCGCCGGCATCGGGAGCCCCAGCACCTGCACCCGGCCGGACGTCGGCAGCAGGAGCCCGAGCAGCATCGCGAGCGTCGTCGTCTTCCCGGCGCCGTTGGGGCCCAGGAACCCGACGATCTCGCCCGCCCGGACATGGAACGAGAGGTCGTCCACGACCACGAGGGCGCCGAACCGCTTCGTCAGATGCTCGACGCTGATCGCGATCCCGCCGGCGCCGATCACGCTCACGGCGCTCCGCTGCGGCTGTCGGGCGCCCGGGATCGCGTTCACGGCGCGGGCGAGGACCTGAGTGACGCCGACATGACGACATTATACACTCTTGCCAGGAGGTGTCCGGTGGCCCCCACGATCGCGCTCGATGCCGCGCTCGCCATGGACGACATCGCCCAGGTCGACGCGGTCGCCGGCGCCGCGGAAACGGTGGGGTTCGCCGCGCTGTGGGCCAACGAGACGAAGCGCAACCCGTTCATCCAGCTGGCCCTGGCGGCGCGCGCCACCTCCCGCATCCTGCTCGGCACCGGGGTGGCCATCGCGTTTCCACGCAGCCCCACCGTGATGGCGCACCTGGCCTGGGACCTCGCCGCGCTCTCCGGCGGCCGCTTCATCCTGGGGCTGGGCACGCAGGTCAAGGCGCACATCGAGCGGCGATTCGGCCTGAGCTGGGATCCCCCGGCGCCGAAGCTGCGAGAATATGTCGACGCCGTGCGGGCGGTGTGGCGGTCGTGGCAGGAGGGCGCCCCGCTGCGGGTGGACGGGCGGTACTACCGGCTGAGCCTGATGACGCCCTTCTTCAATCCGGGGCCGATCGCATCCCCCGACATCCCGGTCTTCATCGCCGGGGTCAACCCCCTGCTCTGCCGCCTCGCCGGCAGGGTGGCCCAGGGATTTCACGTCCACCCGTTTCACACCGTGCCCTACCTGACGTCGGTGGTCCTGCCGAACATCGAGCGCGGCCTGCGGGCGGAGCGCCGGCCCCGCGGCGCCGTCCAGCTCTACGCGCCCGTCTTCGTCGCGCCGGGCGATACCCCCGATGAGATCCGGGCGGCGGCGGAACGCGCGCGCGGAGAGATCGCCTTCTACGCGTCGACGCCCTCGTACCGCGTCGTGCTCCACACGCACGGGTGGGACGACGTCGCCGTCTCGCTGCAGCGGCTCGCGGCCGAGCGCCGCTGGGCCGCGCTGCCCCACGAAGTGCCGGAGGCGATGCTCGACGCCGTGCTCATCCGGGGCTCGTGGGAGGAAGTGGGACGGGACCTCCGACGCCGGTACGCCGGCGTGCTCGATCGCGTCGCCTGCTACCGGCCCTTCACCATCGCGGAACTGCCCAAGTGGCGCCGGCTCGCCGGCGCCTTCCACGGCGCCTGATGTCCCGCGCGCCCGCGCCGGGCCTCGCCCAGGCGCCGCTCCCGTCCCCCGGCCCGGCCGCCGCCCCGCCCCGCCGCGTCCTGCGCCGGGGACAGTGGTACGCGCTCGCGGCGATCGCGATCTGGAGCACGAACTTCGCGATCGGCCGGCAGCTGCGGGACTCCGTCACGCCGGGGACGATCGCCGCGTTCCGCGCGGCCGTCGCCGGTGTTCCGCTCGCCGCGTGGCTGCTCCTCACCCAGCAGCGCCCCCGGTTCGGCCGCCGGGTCGTGGGCTGGCTGGGCGTCCTCGGCATCCTGGGGATCTTCGCCAGCCAGTACCTGACCTATCTCGCGCTCCACTGGAGCCTGGCGACCAACGCCATCATTTTGAACGCGGCGAGCCCGCTCGTCACCGCCGGCCTCGCCGCGGCGGCGGGGCTCTTCGTCGTCTCGCGCGCGCTGTTCCTGGGGTTGACGGTCTCGGCCGCGGGGGCGGCGGTGGTCACGTGGCTGGGCGCGTCGGCCGGCGAGGAGATGCGGCTGGATCCCGGCGCAATCTTCGTGATCGCCAGCATGGTGACGTGGGCATTCTATAACCTCGGCGTGCAGCGGCTCAGCGAGGATCTGCCGCCGCTCTGGATCACGGCGGGGGCGATGCTGACGGGGTTTCCGCTTCTGGTGGCCGCGATCGCCGTGGAGCGCCCGCCCCACCTCATGGCCTCCCTGCGCGACCACCTGCCCGTCCTCATCTATCTGGGGATCGGCCCGTCGGCCATTGCGTACGCGTGCTGGAACGCCGCGGTGCGGGACCTCGGCGCCGGGGTCGCGATGATGTTCAACAACCTCCTGCCGCTCTTCGGGATGCTCCTCGGCGGGCTCGTGCTGCGCGAGCGCATCACCGGCGTACAGGTCCTGGCCTCCGGCCTGATCATCGGCGGGATCGTGATCGCGTATCGGGCGCTCCCCGACCGATCGCAGACGGGATCCCGGTAGGCGCCGAAGGAATTTTGCATTGACCCGGCCTGTTGCCTATAATACGGATGCCAATTTAGCGCCGACGATCCCCAACGAGCGGGTGTGACCAGTATCGGTTCGGGAATCCTCCACGGGGGCCATCGCGGTCGAGCCGGCCACCACGGCGCGGCCCGGACGCGCGCCCACGCCGATCCCGCGGCGGCCGGAGCATCCGTGTCGCCCCGGGACCGCGCCAGGTTCCTCGGTCAAGTCATGGACCTGCACCTCACTGTGGAAGGAAAGTTGAGACGAAGAGGGGGACGACATGAACGATAGCGATCTGCAACACGAACTCGGCCAGCACCTCCGCGAGGAGCTGCTGGCCGGCCGTTTGTCCCGGCGCGAACTCTTCAGGCGCGCGACGGTGCTCGGCCTGTCGGCGGGGACGATCGCCGGTCTCCTCGCGGGCACCGGGGGCGGGCCGGCGCGCGCGCAGGCGCCGCCGCCCAAGCGGGGCGGGACGCTCCGGGTGGCCCTGGTCCCGCCCACCGCGGCCGTGGACCCGGTCACGATGTACGATGCCGGGGCCATCGCCATGGTCCAGCAGGTGGCCGAGTACCTCATCTGGGCGGAGAACGACCTGAGCCTGCGCCCGGTGCTCGCGCAGCGCTGGGAGCCCGACGCCAGCGGCAAGACCTGGATGTTCACGCTCCGGGAGGGGGTCAGATTCCAGAGCGGCCAGGCGGTGACCGCCGATGACGTGGTGGCCACCTTCGACCGGCTGACCGATCCCCAGACCAAGTCCGCCGCGCGCTCCAACTTCAAGGGCATCCTCTCCAAGGGGAACATCGAGAAGGCCGGCCCCCTCAAGATCGTGTTCCATCTCGACCGCCCGTTTGTGGACTTCCCCTACCTCGTGTCCTCCACGAACTACAACGCGGTGGTGCTGCCGGCGAGTTACGCCGGCGACTTCGAGCAGCACCCGGTCGGGACGGGCCCGTTTACCCTGGCGGCGTACGCGCCCAAAGAGACGGCGAGCTTCAAGCGCAATCCGGACTACCGGCAGCCGGGGCTCCCGTACCTCGACGGGGTGGAGTTCCGGTTCTTTGCGGAAACGCAGCCTCAGGTCCTCGCGCTCGAGGCCGGGGCGGTCGACCTGATGGTCGCCACGCCGTTTCAGGGGTCGCAGGCCCTCTTTGCCGATCCGAATGTCACCATCCTGCTGACGCGCTCGTCCAAGCACCGGGCGGTGCACATGCGCGCAGACGCCGCGCCGTTCACCGACAAGCGGATCCGCCAGGCGGTGGCCCTCTGCCTGGACCGGGGCAAGATCGTCGAGGGGCTCTTCCAGGGACGCGCCGATGTCGGGAACGATGAGATGTTCGCCCCGCTGTTCCCGGGCGCCCCGGCGATCCCCCAGCGCACGCAGAACTACGACCGGGCCAGGCAGCTCCTCCGTGAAGCCGGCGCCGGGACCGAGTTGAAGATCACCCTCACCTACGAGGTCTACCAGGAGGTCCCGCAGTACGCGGTCTATCTACAAGAAATGCTCCGCCCCGCGGGCATCAGCGTCACGCTCGACCAGATGACCCAGGGCGCCTACTACGGATCGGGCGGCACGCAGCCCTGGCTCCAGGTCCCCATGGGCATCACGGACTGGGCCTCGCGCACCGTCCCGTCCCAGTTCATCGGTCCCGCCTACACCTGCGACGGGGTGTGGAACTCCGCGCACTGGTGCGACCCGGAGTTCGACGGACTCGCCAAGCAGTACGATGCCACGCTCGACACCGGGAGCCGGCGGGCCATTGCGCGCAAGATGGCGCTGCTTCAGCAGGATGCGACGCCGGCGATCATCGCCTACTGGATCCGCGCGCCCCGGGCGGTCCGGAAGCGCGTCCGCGGAGTCGACGCCAGCGGGTCCGACTTTCTGGATCTGACCAGAGCGTCGCTGGCGTAACCGGCCGGGGAGAAGGCGCGTGGCTCGATTCCTGCTCCGGAGACTCGGGCTGGTGCTGCCTGCGCTGTGGCTCGTGTCCGTGCTGATCTTCGCCCTGGCCGAGATCGTGCCGGGCGACGTGGCGCGCACGATCCTCGGACCGTATGCGACGCCGGAGCAGGCCGCGGCCCTGCGGCATCAGCTTGGGGCGGACCGGCCCGTGCCGGTCAGGTACGCCGCCTGGCTCGGGAGCTTCGTCATCGGGCGCTGGGGGGATTCCATGGTCCTGCACCGGCCGGTCCGTCCCTTTGTGCTCGCGCGGCTCCAGAACTCCCTCGCGCTCGCCCTGATCGCTCTGATCTGCGTGGTCCCGATCTCCCTCGGTCTGGGCATCGTCGCCGGCCTGAACGAAGACCGTCCCGTGGACACCGCCATCAGCCTCATCGGCCTCTCGCTGACCGCGATCCCCGAGTTTGTGAGCGGGGTCATCGTGCTCGTGGTGTTCGGCGTCCGACTGGGGTGGTTCCCCATCATCGCCCAGCCGCCCCCCGGGGCCGGGCCGCTGGAGCGCATCCACGACCTCCTCCTGCCGTCGATCCCCCTCATGCTCGTCCTGTTCGGCTATATCGCCCGGATGGCGCGGGCGGGCATGGTGGAGGTGATGGCGTCGGGCTACATCCGGACGGCGGTGCTGAAGGGGCTGCCGCTCCGGTATGTGATCCTGCGCCACGCCCTGCGCAACGCGCTCTTGCCGACGATCACGGTCATCGGATCACAGGTGGGCTGGCTGGTCGGCGGGCTGGTGGTGGTGGAGACCCTCTTCACCTATCCCGGCCTGGGCAAGCTGATCTACGATTCGGCGGTGGGGCACGATGTCCCGGTGCTCGAGGCGACGGCGCTGCTGGTCGCCGCGATCTTCATGCTGTCCAACCTGGCCGCGGACCTGCTGGTGGCGCTGCTCAATCCGCGGGTCCGGTATTCGGACTAAGGGCCTGTGCCCGGCCGGCTGATCCGGAACGCGGCGTTCCTGGCCGGCGGCGCGGTCGTGGTCTTCTGGATTTTCGCCGCGCTGGAATGGAAGGTCATCACCCCGTACGATCCGTTCGCGGTCGGCCCGGCCCACCCGCTCGCGCCCCCCAGCGGGGCGCACTGGCTCGGCACCGATGACCTTGGACGCGACGTGCTCTCCCGGGTCCTGGCCGGGGCGGCCCCGGTCCTCACCATCGCCCCCACGGCCACCCTCCTCAGCCTTCTCGGCGGAACGACGATCGGCCTCGTCGCCGGGTTCCACCGCGGCCTCCTCGACGACGTCCTGATGCGGCTCGTCGACGCGGTGATGAGCCTGCCGGTGATCATCCCCGCGACCGTGGTCCTGGCGCTCGTGGGCCGGTCCACGACGAACGTGATCCTGGCGATCGCGGTGCTGTTCTCGCCGCTGGTCGCGCGCACGGTCCGGTCGGCGGTCCTGATCGAACGCGAGCGCGAGTACGTCGATGCGGCGCGCCTGCGCGGCGACCGGGGCCTCTTCATCATGTTCTTCGAGATCCTCCCCAATGTGACGTCCCCGCTCATCGTCGAGGGCACGGTGCGGCTGGGGTACGCGGTGTTCACCGCGGGCACGCTCTCCTTCCTCCAACTCGGCATTCAGCCGCCGTCGCCGGACTGGGGACTCACCGTGGCGGTGGAGCGCGCGTTCGTCCAGATCGCGCCGTGGACGGTGCTCGCCCCCGCCCTGGCCCTCGCCTCGCTGATCATCGGCGTGAACCTCGCGGCCGATGGGGTGAGGCGCGCGCTCGCCGAATGACCCCTCCGCTGCTGGAGGTCGAGGGACTGACCGTCTCGTACCGCCGGGCGGGCACCTGGGGAACCGCGGTGTCCAACGTCTCGCTCGGCATCGGCCGCGGAGAAGCCTACGGGCTCGTGGGCGAGTCCGGGTGCGGCAAGACGACCCTGGCCCTCGCCCTCATGCGCTACCTCCCCCGCAACGGCCGCATCGACGCCGGCGCGATCCGTGTAGACGGCGAGGACCTGACCCGGCTGGACGGGGAGGCACTCCGGCGCTGGCGCGGGGCCCGGCTCGCGATGGTCTACCAGGATCCGGCGGGCGCCCTGAACCCGGCGCTGCGGGTCGGCGACCAGATCGCCGAAGTGTACCGGTTCCACCGCGGCGCGGGCCGGAAGGAAGCGGCGCGCCGCGCCGCCGAGGCCCTGGCGAAGGTGGCCATGCCCGATCCGGACGACATCATGCGGCGCTACCCCCACCAGCTCTCCGGGGGGCAGCAGCAGCGCGTGGTCATCGCCATGGCGCTGGCCGGCGGCCCGCGGCTGCTCCTCCTCGACGAGCCGACCACGGGGCTCGATGTGACGATCGAAGCCGAGATCATCGACCTCATCGCCGCGCTCCGCGCCGAGATCGACGCGTCGATCCTGCTCATCAGCCACAATCTCGGACTCGTCTCCCGGATGTGCGACCGGATCGGCATCATGTACGCGGGCCGGATCGTCGAGGAAGGCCCCGCGCACGACCTCCTCCACGCCCCCCGCCACCCGTACACGATGGGCCTGCTCCGCTGCGTTCCCCGGTTCGAGCCTGGGAAGGGGCGGGTCCGGCTCGAGCCCATCCCGGGCGCGCTCCCTTTCCTCGGCGATGCCATCGCCGGGTGCGCCTTCCATCCCCGGTGCGTCCTGGCGAAGGCGCGATGCCGCGGCCGCGAGCCCGAGCTGTACGACGTGGGGCCGGGGCGGCGCAGCCGGTGCTATTTCTGGGAAGACGTCCCGCAGATGCCGCATACGTACCCGGCCGCCGTCCCGGGCACGGGCGGAACATCCGCAGAGACGCTGCTCGAGGTGAGCGGGCTGCGCAAGAGCTATCACGGGCGCGGGGGAGACACCGTTGCGGTGGACGACGTGTCGCTCGAGGTCAGGAAGGAGGAGACCCTCGGCCTCGTCGGGGAGTCGGGCAGCGGCAAAACGACGCTGGCGCGCTGTCTCGTCGGCCTGACGGTGCCCGATGCCGGGACGCTCGTCTTCGCCGGCGCTCCGGAGCCCTGGAAGGGCAGCCGGCGCGGCCTGCGCATCCTCCAGGCGATGCAGATGGTGTTCCAAAACCCGGACACGACGCTCAACCCCAGCTGGACCATCCGGCGCATCCTCACCCGGGCGGTGCAGGTGCTCCTGCACCTGGGCGGCCGCGCCGGGCAGCGGCGCGTCGCCGAGCTCGCCCGTCAGGTGCGCCTCGAACCGCGGTACCTGGACCTCCGCGCCGCGCAGCTGTCCGGCGGGCTGAGGCAGCGCGCGGCCATCGCGCGGGCCTTGGCCGGGAAGCCTGCCCTGGCCGTCTGCGACGAGCCCGTCTCCGCGCTGGACGTCTCGGTCCAGGCCGCCATCCTCGGCCTCCTGGAGGAACTGCAGGCGACCGAAGGGGTCTCGTACGTCCTCATCTCTCACGACCTGGCGGTGGTGCGGTACCTGGCCGACCGGATCGGCGTCATGTACATGGCGCAGCTCGTGGAGACCGGGGACACCGAGGCGATCTTCGCGGGCCCCACACATCCCTACACCGAAGCGCTGCTGTCGGCCATTCCCACGATCGACGGGGACGAGGCCCGGCCGCGCATCCGGCTGGGGAGCGACATCCCGAGCCTCGCGCATCCGCCGGCCGGCTGCCGGTTTCACACCAGGTGCCCCAGAAAGCTCGGGGCGATCTGTGAACGGGAGGCGCCGCCGTGGCAGGACGCCGGGCAGGACCACCTCATTCGCTGTCACATCGCCCCGGACGATCTGAGGAAGCTCCAGACGCCGCCGGGCGCCCGACCACGATGACATCCGGGCAGGCGGCTGGACGCCTCCGTGATCGACGACGGCGGGTGAGCGGTCCGGCCGGCGACGCGCCGGCCGCGGGCGGGCAGGTTACGATCGTTCTTTCTTCCGGGCAGAGTGGCGCCGGGCTTTTGCCCGGTTTCCACACGACCGCATATCGCACCAGCGCCGGCTGTGGTTGTGGCTGGTATCCATGAAGAGCCAGTCACAGTCCTCCCCGGCACAGCGCCCCACCCGGGACGCCTCTCCCGACACCAGTAACTCCGCCGCCGATCGGACGACCGGCCAGATCACCCGGTGCAGGTGCTCGCTGTCGTCCGCCCACCCCCAGGCGTAGCCGCCGGCGCGCGGCAGGACGCGGAGGTGGACCATGGCCCGCGACAGCCCCGCGCCCAATGCGCTGAGATCGGCCTGCTCGGGCTCGCGCCCGTCGATGACGGTCGAGAAGATCCTGAAGATCGTCTCCCGAAGGCCGACGGCCTCCGCGAGCGCCTTCGCCGCATCCGAGGGACGCCGTCGCGCGGCCTCCGTGAGGCGTTCGGCCTCCGGACCGCTCACGACCCCGGCCTGCCGTCCCCACGACACCAGATCGCGATAGCTCGTCAAATATTCCTTTGGCCTGACGCGCGATCCGCCGAGGGTGTTTGCAAAATCCAGGCACAACCGCCCGCCCGCGAACTCAAAGACCTTTTCCTGAATCGCCAGCTGAGCCATTGTGTCCCCCCCGGCTCAGTCCCGCCTCTGCGCCTTGTCGGATCGCGCTCAGCCTGCCATTAACCTTCAACATTAACTTGACAGGTTAGAGGCGACTCCGGTACGCTATTAACCACCAAAATGAGTCTAGCAGGTTAAACCTCCATTTCACAAGTGCCGCCTCGGGATGGCGCAAGGCAGGCCCGCGCAACAGGCAGATCCGCAGGCGAGACCCAACAAGGAGGGCTCCCGATGATCACAGACCTCAGGGATGTCTGTGTTCGCGAGTGGATGATCACGGACGTTCCGGTGATCACCGCGCGGACGACGATCGCCACGGCGCTCCGGCTCCTGCGCGAGCAGGGCGCCCCGGTCCTCCCCATCGTGTCGGAAGGACGGTTCCTCGGGCTCGTGGACGAGAAGACGCTGCTGCGGTTCACCCCCTCCGAGGCCACGACCTTGGACGTCTATGAACTGCGCGAGGTGCTGGACAAGATGACCGTGGGCGGCGTGGCCGCGCCGGCGCCGGTCATGCTCGCGCCGGGGGCGTCGCTCGAGGAAGCGGCCGCCCTGATGCTGCGGGAGGGCGCCGAAGTGATCCCCGTGGTCGAGGAGGGCCGCTTCCTGGGCCTGCTCGTCTGGATCTCGCTGCTCGCGGCCGCGGTGGGCGAGCCGGGCGAGGCGATCACACGCTGACGCGGGCGGAACGGAGGAAGCCTGCGGGGATCCACCGAAACCGAAGAACGGTCTGCGCCGCGGAGGATCCGCCGAGGAGGATCCCAATGGAGGACAGGCCCCTCGATCTCATGATCCCCGGGCCGGTCCCGGTGAGCCCCGACGTGCTCGAGGCGATGGGGCAGCCGGTGCGCCAGCACTACGGTCCGGAGTGGCAGCCGTTCTACGAGCAGTTCATCGCGCGGCTGCGGCGCATCTTCGAGACCACCGGGTCCGTCTATCCCATCCCGGCCTCAGGAAGCGGCGGCCTGGAGGCGATGCTCGGCACGCTGATCGGCGCCGATGGGGTCGTGGGCGTGATCACCAACGGCTTCTTCGGCAACCGCCTCCTCGACATCGCCCGCGCGCACACCCCGCACGTCGAGGTCTTGCAGATCCCCTACGAGCGGCCGGCAGATCCGGACGAGACGCGGGCGTGGCTCCGCGCGCGCCGGCTGCGCGTCCTGGCCGTCGTGCACAGCGACACCTCCACCGGGATCCTCAACCCCATCGCCGACCTCGCGGCCGCGGCGCGCGCCGAGGGCGCAGCGCTCGCCGTGGACGCGGTCTCCTCGCTGGCCGGAGCGCCGGTCCTGACCGACGGCTGGGGCCTGGCGGCGGTGGCGACCGCGTCGCAGAAGTGTCTGGAGTGCCCGCCTGGGGTCGCGCCGGTCGCGGTGACATCGCTGGGGTGGGAGATCATCGACGGCCAGCCCGCGCCGTCCCGGGGCTGGTACCTCAACCTGCGCAACTGGCGCCGCTACGAGCGCGAGTGGCCCCACCACCCCTACCCGGTCACGATCCCGAGCAATAACATCGTGGCGCTGAATCGGGCGCTCGAGCGAATCCTCGACGAAGGCCTGGAGGCCCGGTTCAAACGCCACCGCCAGGCCGCCGAGCTGCTCCGCGGGGGGTTGGAACGTCTCGGGTTCACGCTCTTCGCCGACCGCCGCTGGGCTTCGCCGACCGTGACCGTCGCCTATCCGCCGGACGGCATCAACGCCGCGGCCTTGATGGAGCGGCTGCGCGTCCGGCACCGGATCGCCGTGGCCGGCGGGCTGGACCATCTCGCCGGGCGGGTCATCCGCATCGGGCATCTGGGCAACCAGGCCACGACGGAGCGGATCCGCCGCCTGCTCGGCGCCTTGGAGGCGTGCCTGCGCGAGGGCAGGGCCGCACCCGGCTCGCCGAGCCTGGGCGCTACTCGTGCCGGAGCGCCGCGGCCCGCAGCGCCGGGGAGACCCCGAAGACCGCGCCGGCCGGCGCGACGGACGTAGCCGCCCGGGGGCCGGTCAGACGTACCCCCGGCGGATCGCGTACGCGGCAGCCTGGGTCCGGGCGCGGACATCGAGTTTGCCGAAGATGGTTCTCAAGCGGCTCTTGACCGTGCTCTCAGAAATGTAGAGCTTGCGCGCGATCTCCTTGTTCGACAGCCCCTTGGCGACCTCAGCGAGGATTTCGGCCTCCCGTTCGGTGAGCTCCTCACCGAGCACCAGCCCGCCGTTCCCGTCGCTGGAGATGCGCGCGAGCCGGTCGAGCATGCGCCGCGCAATGCCGGGATGGACCAGCGTCTGCCCCCGCCGCACCGCGTGGATGGCCCGCAGAAGGTTTTCGGGCGTGATGTCCTTGAGCACGTATCCCGACACGCCGGCGCCAACGGCTCCGAGGATGCTGGCGTTGTCATCGCACGCGGTGAGGACGAGCACATCCGCGTCGGGGGCGCTCCGCTTGATGGCGCGGCAGAGTTCGACTCCAGACATGTCGGGCAGCGTCACTTCGGTGATCAGTACCAGCGGGTGCAGGGACGCGCAGTGTTCCAGCGCGTCCAGCGCTTCCTTGCCGGTGCCGTAGGCCCCCACCAGCTCGAGCGCCGGATCGGATTGCAGCACGCGCTGCAGCCCCCACAATGTGATCGGATGCGGATCGGCCGCGAGCACGCGTACGCGCGCGCCGTTTGCGGAGAGCCCGTTTCCCCTGATGTCAGGTTCAGACAACTGGCTGCTCATGCGCGGGGCCCTGAACTCAGCGGCTTCATATTCTGCGGTTCCGTGGCGCTGTCGGCCAGGCGGTTACGCGCTCACCACTATGACCGATGCAATGGGCCAAATCCATTCCGGACCCCCGGGAAGACCGTCCCGGCACTCCGGAACGAACGCCTGTTCGAGATCCAAATCTTGGGAGCTTAGTCGGTGAGGCCTCGCTTGAGCGCGTACCGGATGATCTCTCTGGAGTTGTGAAAACCCATCTTGCGCATGAGGGCGCTCAGGTGCGCCTCCACCGTATGCGGGCTGACGCCCAGCCGGGTGGCCATCTCGGCGTAGGTCATCCCTTTGGCGGCGAGGTGCAGGACCTCGCGCTGGCGCGGCGACAGCCCGTCGTACGGGTCCAGCGGCCGGCCTGACCGGCCGCCGATCTCCGCCGCGTAGTCCTCGAGGGCGCGGGCGGAAAGCGGCGGGCTCAGGTAGTGCTGACCCCCGAGCGCCGCGCGGACCGCCTCGACGAGATCGTCCGCCACGGCCCGCTTCAGCACATACGCCATGGCCCCCGCGCGAAGCGCCTCGAACACGTGGGCTTCATCCTCGTGCATCGACAGGATCACGGCCCGAGTCCCGGGAGATCGCTGCGCGGCCCGCCGGGTGACCTCCATGCCGTCGAGCCCGGGCATCGTGATGTCCACGATGAGCACGTCGGGTGACCAGCGCTCAACCAGCTCCACCGCTTCGAAGCCATCCTTGGCTTCCGCGACGATCGAGAACTCGGGGATGGGCTGAAAGAGGGAGCGCACGCCCCGCCGGACGAGCGGGTGGTCGTCGGCGAGGATGACCGTCGAGGTCTTCAGGGTCGCGCCGATCGCATGCATGGTCACGTGTCCACGGGAAGGTGTGCCTCGATCCGGGTGCCGGTCCCCGGGCGTGAAGCGACCGTAAACGATCCGGCGAGCAGGAGGGCCCGCTCCCGCATCCCGGCAAGGCCGCTCGAGGTGCCGGCGACCCGCGCCGCGCGAGGGTCAAAGCCGGCCCCCCGATCCTCGACCAGCACGCTCAACGTGCGGGGGCGCCCCCGGACGCACACGGTCACCTCGGTCACCCGAGCGTGCCGGGCGACGTTGGTCAGCGCCTCCTGGATGATCCGGAACGCCGCCGTTTCGACCTGGCCCGGCAGGCGCCGGTCGAGGCCGGAGTGGACCAGGTTGACCCGGATGCCCGTCACGGACGTGTAGCGCTGCGTATGGCGGACGAGCGCCGCCGCGAGCCCCAGGTCGTCGAGGGCCGGGGGCCGGAGGTCGACCGAGATGTTGCGGATCTGCGTGGTCAAGGCGTCGATGCCGGACTGCGCTTCGCGCACCGCCGGCAGATCCGGAAGCGTCCGGAGGGTGCACCGGAGCCAGGTCAGCGTTCCGCCGACCTCGTCGTGCAGTTCGCGCGCGATCCTCCGGCGCTCTTCCTCCTGCTGCTCGACGATCAGCAGGGACGTTGGAAGGCCGCCGGCCTCTGGGGCGGGACTCTGGGGGGTCGCCTGGGGGTGAACGCGGCGAAGGGCCTCGAGTCTGAGGATCCGGTCGGTCCAGGCGTGGCCGGCGGCGGCCGGAAACCCGCCCCGCACGCCCGCGGCCGCCAGGAGAGGTCCGCGTACATCGCCCGGTGACGTCCGGCGGGTCCCCATCGAGGCGTCGCGGGAGACGTCGGCACTCACCAGGGCCTCCAGCGCCGCAACGATCCCGGGGTCAAACTGCGTTCCGGCTCGACCGCGGACGCGTGCGAGCGCCCGCTCGTGGCCGTCGCCGGCAGCGCCGGGACCGTGTTCGAGCGCCAGGTCGTACGCGTCGGCGACGGCGATGATCCGCGAGGCGAGCGGGATGGTCTCGCCCGCCAGGTGATCGGGGGATCCGCTGCCGTCATACCATTCCGCCTGCGCCCGGAGATAGCGCGCCGCCCCCTCCAGCCCAGGCACACGCCTGAGAAGGTCGCCGGCGATGTTCGGGTGGAACGGGCCGGCATCGGCGCCATCGTCCCGATCCTCACCGATCGGCACCCCCAGCGCGATCTTCCCGAGGTCGTGCAGCTTCGCGGCCACCGCGATGGCGTCGGCCTCGCTCTCGGGGACACCGACGTGCCGGGCCAGGCGTTCGGCCCACCACGAGACGCGCTCGGAGTGCTCCACGGTCTCGAACGAGCGCCGCTCCGCGGTCTCCACCAGCGCCGCGAGAAAGGGGGCGATCTGCCTGAGGGATCTGGAGCTCGGCCGGGCGGCGGCCCAGTGCGCGCCCGCGATGGCCACGATGATCGGCAGGACGAGCGCCGGGGAGTGATCCGCGATGATCGCGATCCACCCACCGATGCCCAGGGCCACCGCGTAGCCGGGGCCCGCCTCGCCGATGAACCGCACCCACAGGTCCCAGGCACAGCCGCGCCTCCGCAGCGCGTTGTGGGTGCTGACCAGCCAGGAGTTGACGATCAGGTAGACGGCTCCGGCGGCGGCCGCCGCCAGCCACGCGCCGTGGGGGACGCGCGCGAGGGCCTCCGCGCGGAGGCGGGCGTTCGTCAACACCACCAGGGCCCAGGTCGCGACATACTGTGCCTGGTTGAAGACGATCGTGGGGATCGTGAGGCGATACCCGCGCGACCGCCGCACGAGCTGGCCTGCGAGCATGCCCCCAAACGCCGTGGCCAGTCCCTGCGGGGGCGGCAAGACCAGGAGCAGCCCAAACGCCACGGCGCTGCCGAGGTTGAGATACATCTTCTGTCCAAAAGAGAGCGGGAACGCGCCCGCAAGCGCGATGGCGGGGATCGCGGCAAGCGCGACAGCGACGCCGAGGGGCCAGGTCGTAAACGGTGTCGATGCGGTGCCGAGGGGGAAGGCGAGCACCGACGCGGCGGCCCCGGCGCCGCCCAGGATCACCGCCAGTTCGAAGCTGCGGCTCGCGAAGTTCGCCCCGGTGAACAACCCGGAGCAGCCGCGCGACCACACCCGCCGCAATGTCGTCACAGCGCCGGAGGAAGCACGCCGACGTCAGCGGTGATCAATAGCCCAGGCTCTGATCGTCGGTCGATCCGCCGTCGTGGGGACCGGCATGATTCTCCACATCACCGTGCCTGTCCCCGGATTCGGCTCCCATTCCCTGGACGCCCGTCAGAGCGCGGCCCATGAGCAAAACGCTCAGGATCAGAACTACCGCCCACCACTTCATCGACCTCGCCTCCCCCCTGCCCAGCGCTGCGATATCCTCCACTGCCGATATGATGAGACCCATGCGGCTAGATGCATTAAAAGCATACGCTTAAGACACCTATATCCAATCCGGGAGAATCTCTGGGGTTTGAGAAAATCTACAGGAGAAGCACTGAAGCGGCCTTAGTATATATGCCTCAGGGAGATCACCCTAAGGAGTGCGGCCCTGTGACCACGGGTAGATCCGCGTAGACTCAGCCCGAGCGGGTGAGCCTCCCCGGCTCCCCGCGTGCGAATTCCTTCACGGCGTGCCGCACTTACTCGTACCGGAGCGCCACGATGGGATCCAGCGCCGCCGCCCGCTGCGCCGGGTAGAACCCGAAGACCACGCCAACGAGCGCGGCGGACGTAAACCCAAGGATCATCGAGAACGGCGAGATCACGACCGGCCAGTGGCCGAGCGCCGAGGTTGCCCGAGCGGTGCCGAGCCCGAGCCCGATCCCGATCACCCCGCCGGCGGAGGCCAGCGTCAGCGCCTCCACGAGAAACTGCAGGAGGATGTCCCGTCCCCTGGCGCCCACGGCCATCCGGAGCCCGATCTCCCGCGTCCGCTCGGTCACGGAGACGAGCATGATGTTCATGATGCCGATCCCGCCGACGACGAGCGAGACGACCGCGATGCCCGCGAGGAGCAGCGCCTGGGTCTGAGACGTCGCCAGGCGCACCTGCTGCACGTCCGAAATGTTGTGCACGGAGAAATCGTCCGGCTGATACGGCGCGAGATGGTGGCGGAGGCGCAGCAGCCGCGCCGCCGCGTCGATCACCCCCGGGACGGCTTCCGGCGTCGCGGCGGAGATGGCGATGCTGCCCACCCACGCATTGCCGGTGAGCCGGTCCAGGAACGTGGTGATCGGCACGACGATCGTGTCATCGCGGTCGTGTCCAAAGAAGGTCTGCCCCTTGGTGTCGAGCACGCCGACGACGCGAAACGGCACGTTCTTGATCACCACGCCGGATCCGACGGCGCCGCCGGCGGGGAAGAGGCCCGCGGCCACGGTGCTGCCGAGCACGGCCACCTTGGCCCGCTGCGCCTGCTCGTTCGACGTGAAGAACCGCCCCTGCGCCACGTTCCAGTTATTGACCTCCGGCCACGACGGCGTGGAGCCGGCGATCGTCGTGAACCAGTTGGTCCCGCCCGCGACGGCCTGGGCGCTCGTCTGCGACGACGGCGCCGCGGCGGCCACCTCGGGGACCTGCTGCGCGATCGCGTCCGCGTCCGCCAGTTTGAGCGACGTCCGGGTGCCGGTGCCGAGGCTCACGCCGCCGCTGCTGACGGCGCCCGGGACGACGATGACGAGGTTGGCGCCGAGACTCTCGATCTGCGCCAGCACCGCGGCCTGCGCTCCGGAGCCGATCGCCATCGAGGTGATCACGGCGCCGACCCCGATGATGATGCCGAGCATCGTCAAGACCGACCGGGTGGCGTTGCGCCGGATGGCCTGCAGAGCCACGCGCAGCAGCACGGTGACGCTCATGCCCGGACCTCCTCAGGCGCGCCGGCGCCCGGCCGCGCGGACGCCGGGATGACCTCATCGACGGGGCGGTCGTCCGTGATCAGGCCGTCCCTGAACGTCACGACGCGATTGGACCACGCGGCGACCTGCACATCGTGGGTCACCAGGACGACCGTGATGCCGCGCTCCCGGTTCAACCGGCGGAACAGCGCCATGATGTCCGCGCTGCTCGCGCTGTCGAGGTTCCCCGTCGGTTCGTCGGCCATGAGCAGCGGCGCCCCATTGGCGAGCGCCCGACCGATGGCCACGCGCTGCTGCTGGCCGCCGGACAGTTCGCTCGGCCTGTGGGTGAGGCGGTCTCCGAGCCCTACCTGGTCGAGGATCGCGCGCGCGCGGCGCACCCGCTCATCGCGCTGGACGCCGGCGTACAGCATCGGCAGTTCCACGTTCTCCAGCGCCGACGTCCGCGAGAGCAGGTTGAAGCTCTGGAACACGAACCCGATGCGCGTGTTTCGCACCACCGCGAGCCGGTCGCGGGAGAGGCGCGACACCTCCTCCCCGGCGAGCCGGTAGGAGCCGGACGTCGGGTGGTCCAGGCATCCCAGCAGGTGCATGAACGTGGACTTCCCGGAGCCCGACGGGCCCATGATCGCGACGAACTCGCCGGCGTGGACGCGAAGGCCGACGCCCCTGAGCGCGTGCACCGCCGCCGGCCCCTCGCCGTACACCTTGGTCAGGCTCCGGACCTCGATCAGCCACCCGTTCTCCGCCGCCGGGGGCTGCCGCGCCGCCGTGGTCTCCACCACGTCTACGTCCCTCCCGGGGTACGGCCGCCGCCCGGTGCGCCGCGGGGGGACCCGCCCGGAGCCCCACCGGCGGGCGTCGAGCTCCCGGCGCCGCGGACCTGCGCGACGACCACACCGTCGCCCGCGTGAAGGTCCCCGCCGGTGATCTCGACGTTCTGGTTGTCCGAGATCCCGATGACGACGGAGACCGGGGACGGCTGCCCGCCGCGCAGGACCCAGACGGTCACCCGGGATCCCGGGGCTCCGGCCACCGGAGCCGGCGGGGCGGTTCCGTTCGTCGGGGTGCCGAAGCCGAACAACCCCCCGCCCCCGGGCGGCGCGGAGGGGGCGTTCCGCTGAGGCAGCGGACGGAACAGCAGGGCGGCCGTGGGCACCGCCAGAACATGCCGCCGGGTGGCCACGTCGATCGTCACCTGCCCGGTCATCCCCGGAAACAGCCGTCCCGAGCTGTCGTGAACGATCACCACCGCGTCGTACGTGACCACGTTTTGGACGATCGTGGGGTTGATCCGCAGCTGCTGGACGGTGCCGGAGAACACGACGTTCGGGAAGGCCGTGACCGAGATCTGCGCGGCCTCCCCCGCCCGGACGTTGCCGACGTCCGCCTCATCGACCGAGGTATCGACCTGCATGTCCGTCAGGTTTGTGGCCAGCGTGAAGAGCGTCGGCGTCTGGAAGGACGCCGCGACCGTCTGGCCGACGCTGACGTTTCGGGCCATCACGATCCCATCGACGGGACTCGTGATGATCGTCCGGGCGAGATTGTACTGCGCCTGTTGCACCGACGCGGCCTGGGACGCGACCTGCTGCTGCGCCGCGGCCGCCTGCGCCTGCGCGGTCTTCACGAGCGCCTCCGCGACGGCGACGGCGGCCTCCGCGGCATGGGAGTCGTCGGTGGCGGCCTTCACGGCGGTTTGATCCGCATCCATCTGGCTCTGGGGAATGAATCCCTGCCGCAGCAGCGATTCATCCCGCCGGACGGTGAGCTCCGCCAGCGCGAGCTGGGTCTGCGCTTTGGTCGCGTTCGCCTGCGCGCTTCGCAGGCTCGCCTGGTCCTGAGCGATGGCGCTCAGGGCGGCGGCATAACTGGCCTTCGCCGCAGCGAGGTTCGCGCCCGACTGCTGCGCCGCCGCCTGGAACTGCGTCGGGTCGAGCGTGGCCAGCACCTCGCCTTTGGTCACCCTGGAATTGTAGTCGACGTTGAGGGCGGCGACCGTGCCCGACACCTGGGTCCCGACCTGAACCGTGTCCACGGGATTGACCGTCCCGGTCTCGGTCACCGTCGCGGAGATATCGCCGTAGGCCACGGGACGGGTGATGTACCGGAGCACGTTGCGTTTGGGGGTCAAGCGCTGGGCGCCGGCGATCGCCCCCCCGGCGATGAAGACGCCGACCAGCGCGACGACGATCGCGCGCCGGACGCCCCTGCTCGCGAGTGTCATTGACTGCCTCCTCCGATGCCGGATGCGACCGGCATCCCCCGGGCGTGGCGCAGCGCCGCCGGGGCGGCCTGATACATGGCCGACGCCATGCCGCGCGGGATCATGAGACGTCCAGCGTCTGTCTCGGGAGCGTCACGGTGAACGTACTGCCGGCTCCCGGGGCGCTCCGGACGTCCACCTGCCCGCCGTGCGCCTCGACCAGCGACTTCACGATCGCCAGGCCCAGCCCGCTGCCCCCGCTGCTGCGGGCCCGCGACTCATCGGTCCGATGGAAGTGCTCGAAGATGTACGGGAGGTCCTCGGCGCGGATCCCGCTGCCGGTATCGGCCACGACCAGGTGAATCCCGTCTCCATCGCCGTCCCGGAGCTCGACCCGGACTTCCCCGCCCGGCGGGGTGTAGCGCAGGGCGTTCTCGATCAGGTTCTGCACCACCTGGCGCAGCCGGTCGGGATCGGCCTGAATCGCCGGCAGGGGCGCCGGCTGATCCAGGCGGAGCGTGACCGTCCGGTCGGCCGCGAGCGGCGCGAACGCTTCCAGGGTCTCGCGCACGACTTCGCCCACATCGGTCGTCCGCCGGGAGAGAGGCAGCTGCCCGGCCTGGGCCAGCGAGAGGTCCCGCAGGTCGGTGATCAACCGCTTGAGCAGCAGCGCCTGGCTGTGAAGGCCGGCGATCCGCTGCGGCGTCGGCTCGACGACGCGGTCCAGCATCCCTTCCAGGGTTCCCTGGATCACGGACAGCGGGGTCCGCAGTTCGTGCGCGATCCCGGCGAACAGGCGGCGGCGCTGTTCCTCCTGCGCGGCCAGCTGGGTGCTCATCCGGTTGAACGCGTGGCCGAGCTCCGCAACCTCATCGCGGCCGGCCACCGGCACGAGCGGGGGAGCCCCGCCCCCGGCGATGACCCTGGTGGCCTGCGTCAGGCTCATCACCGGCCTGACGATGCGGCTGCCCAGCCACAGCGCGGCCAGGACGCCCACCCCGGACGCCACCAGCGTGCCTCCCCAGATCGCGTTCCGGAACCGGCTTTCGAATAGGAGCTCCCGCGGCCCAAACGGCGCCCGGCGCGGCCGGCCGGCGGGTTCGAGACGCGGGGGCACCGGCGCCGCCTGAGACACGCTCCCGCGCAGCCGCTCCTCGTTGCGCTCGACGTACTGCCTGAAGATGGTGCGGGCCGTATAGCTGGCGAATGTCGCGGTCAGCACGGTGGTCAGCAGCGCGATGCCGATGAAGGCCGCGCTGAGCTTGCTCCGCACGCTACGCATGATGCTCGTCCGCGATGGAGAATTTGTAGCCGACCCCGTACACCGTCAGGATGTAGCGCGGAGCCTTCGCGTTTGGTTCCACCTTGCCCCGCAGATTCTTGATGTGCGCGTCCACGGTCCGCTCGTACCCCTCGAACGCATGGCCCTGGACCCGGTCGATGAGCTGCATGCGGGTGAAGACCTGATTGGGATGGCCCGCCAGAATCTCCAGCAGCCGGAACTCCGTCGGGGTCAGGTCCACGCGCCGCCCCTGCAGGCTCACCTCGTGGGCCCGGAGGTCGATCACCAGATCGCCGGCGCGCACCATCTCGGGCATCTCGCGGCTGCCGCGCCGCAGCACCGCCCGCACGCGCGCGAGGACCTCGCGGGGGCTGAAGGGCTTGGTGATATAGTCGTCGGCGCCGAGCTCCAACCCGACGAGCTTGTCGCTCTCTTCGTCGCGGGCGGTCAGCATGATGATCGGGGTCCGGGCCGTCTCGCGAATGCGCCGGCAGACCTCGCGGCCGTCGAGCTTCGGCAGCATCAGGTCCAGGATGACGAGATCCGGCT
>VBAK01000087.1 GCA_005882275.1 Candidatus Segetimicrobium genomatis | reverse complement strand
TGGCAGCTGGGGTGCCGGCACTGGCGCCGCGTTCTCCGCCACCGCCTCGGGCGCAAAAGCGCACGTCGCCACGAGCAGCGCCAAGCCCCTGGCCCACACACCATTCGACACCCGGCTCATACGACCCCCTCTCACTCGACCAGCAGGCTGGAGGCGTGGAACGCACCGATCACGATGTCCACCCGCTGCCCCGCCTTCACGACCTTGCCTGCGTTGGCGAACAGCATCCAGTACTCGCGCCCGGGCTCCGGATCGGCGACCTGGCGCAAGGTCCCGATTTTCTCCATCGTCGGGACCGTGAGTCGGGTGCCGGACTTCTGGTCGATCAGGTAGGGCGTCGCCCGCTTGTCGTTCAGCACGCTCGCCTTGCCGGGGTCGAGCACCCGGTATCGGAACTCCAGCGAGGCGCCGGACGAGACCGAGCGGACCTGCAGCTGGTCGACCCCGTAAGTCGCCGCGTAGTACGCCTCCCCACGCCGGCTGCGTGGCGCCGCGTGAGTGGCCCGCTGACTCGTCGCTGCGACCGCTGCCGCCGCGTCGCCCGCCGACGCGGCCGAACCCGCGAAGGTCGAGAGGAGGAGTCCGGCCGCGAGCAGCCCCGCGAGCCGGATCCTGTCGCCTGTGGTCACCACGGCACGGGGTCCGCCAGTGCGCCCGCCGCTCCGCCCGGTCCGTTCTGGGTCCCGTAGTTGCCGAGTGGCGCGTCATAGCCGGCCGCGCCGCGTGCGGTCACCGGATTCACCGTCGACAGCGGCCCGTAGAACATGTTGATCCAGTTGTTGCCCTCGTCGACCGTCGCCGCCGGGTTGAGCGTGAACGCCGCGTAGAACGGGTTGTTGTCCGGCGCACCCGCGGGGGTGGTCATCGAGACTCCGACCGTTCCCGGCTGGATGCAGCCGGGGGCGTGGGCATTGCTGGTGCACAGGAGCGGTGCGATCTCGGGAGGCACCCGCGAGCCGTTGCAGTACATCGCGGTGAAGCCCGGATTCGTGCTCGGGCCAGGGTAGCCGCCCGTACCGACGTTGGAGCCCAGCGGGTGCAAGGTGAGGCCGGAGCTGTGATTGGTCGGGCTCGTATCCCCCTGCACGCCGATGTCCCAGTAGTACGCACCGCTCGGGCAGGCGCCGCTGGCGGTCTGGGTCAGCGCCGGCACCAGCTGGATGGTCGCGAGTGGCGGCGCGCCCACGGTGATATGGAAGGCGCGGTTGTACCAGAACGTGCCGCCGAGGAGGAGCGGCACGGAGTAGTTGCGGCAGGCGTTCGTCGGCGGCATCGTGTCGAACCCGTCGCAGCTGCCGGCCGAGGCGATCGCCGCGGCGAACTGCAGCGTGTGGCGGTTCGTCTCGAAGCCGGCCGGCTGGTTGTTCGAGTTGGTCACCGGATTGGTGCACCCCGGCTGGTTCGGCGGCACCGGGTTGCATCCGGGTGGCGGTACGCTGCTGTTGGGCGCGCCCAGCGTGTCGAACAGCACGCCGGCGGTGGCGGTCGCATCGTTGGACGCCACGGTATTCCCGACGAAGATCACTCTTACCGCGTCCTGGAGCGAGACGCCGCCTCCGGCCCAGCCCGCCACGTTGTTGGCGAAGACGTTGTTAGCCACCGTCACCGTGTACCACTGCGAGGGGTGGTTCGGATTGTTCAGCACGTCGTTGCCGTTGACCAGCTGCAGCCGCAGCCCGCCGCCGCTGCCGCTCTCCGCGGTGTTGCCCTGGAACAGATTGGACAGGATCCGCAGGTTCGGGCCGATGCCGTCGGTCAGGGCCGGCGCCACGTCCACGTCGACCAGCGAGGTTTCGCCCACGTCGCCGTCCACCGAAGGACCAGCCGCCACCACCCCGCCGCCCCAGGTCGTGATCGTCGGGTTGCTGCTCTGGTTGAACAGGAACGCGTTGTGCTCGATCGTCCCGTTGTAGCTGAACCCGTAGTGGGCGAGGCCGCCGCCGTCGCCGGTGCTCAGGTTGCCGCACACCCAGTTGTAGGCGAAATCGTAGAAATCGGCCCCGCTGCAGAACACGACGCCACCGGCGGAGGCCGGCGTGGTCGAGTTCACCTCGTCGCCGTAGGCAGCGTTCAGCGAAACCGCGTTGTTGTGCACCTTGACGTAGACGTTCTGCAACAGCGGCTGCGCGGTGGTCACCGCGCTGGCTCCGGTGCCGGTGGTGACGGTCGTCAGCTCGGGATTTTCGGACTGGCCGACCGCGATGCCGCCGGTCAGCGTCCCGGCATTGCCGTACACGCGGTTGTTGGCGACCTGCATGTAGTGGTTCCAGCCGTGCAGGAAGATGCCGCCGCCGCCCTGCGAGCTGTTGCTGACCGTGATGGCGTCGATGGCGGCCGGGTTGCACTTGAAGTTGGCGACGAACTTGCAGTCGGTCGAATCGTTGAGCGGGACGCAGCCCGCGTTGCTGGTCGCGCTGCAGTTGGTCGTATTCGGGTTCTCCAGACCCTTGCCGAGCACCGTGATCCCCGCTCCTTCGTACGCGCCCATCAACGTGGGCTCCTGCAGCAGCTCGGCGAGGTTGCCGTTCAGGTCCGTGTTCCATCCGATCAGCGGCTCGAGCGGGATCGGATCGACCTGACCCTGCATCGACGACGGACAGGTGTAGGTGCCGGTCGGGTCGTACGGGCGCGGTGGCGTCGGCGGCGTCGCGGTCGGGTCGCCCGCGATCAGCGCACCGCTCAACGTCACGCCGAACAGGCAGTCGACCTTCCGTCGCCACGGGTCGAGCTTGCCGGCCGCGTGCGCATTGGCGTCGACCTTCACGGACGGAGCGCCCACCCCCTGCAGGCGCACCGGCTTCCACATGAGCAGCAGCTCGGGATAGGTTCCGGGACCCACGATGATCAGATCGCCCGGAGTGGCGTTGTCCAGCGCCGTCTGCAACGCGGTGCCGGCCGCGTTCTCTCCATTCACGTAGGTCGGAGCCTTGCCACCGACGGTCACGGTCACCGCATCGATCGACCGGCTCGTCAGCCGATTGCCCGCCGTGGCCGGCTTCGTGATCACCAGCTCGCCGCAGGTACCGTACTTGGCCGCCGCCTGGGCCGAGGTCATCGTCGAAGCCCAGTGTTGCGCGCACACGGGCAGGCCGGAGGGCACCGTGGCCGTGATCGTCGTGTCGGTCCAGGTTCCGACCGCGGCGTTGATACCGCCGATCGCCACGCTACCTCGGGTCGTCCCGAAGCCGTAATGGCGCGTGATGAACTTCTGGTTGTACGGCGCCGTGTTGGCGGCCGGGCCCGAGTAGGCGTGGTTGGGCACGATCTGGTCGCCCAGCGCGGTGATCGTGATCGTATGGCCGGCCGCGCTGACCCACGGACCTGCGCCGCCGCCCGAGGCATCACCGGTGACGGACTTGATCGCGGGCGTGCCGTCGGGATAGGCGCAGTCGGGCGGGTTATAGCCTTCGGCGAACGCGGACACCGGCACCACCGGCGTGTCCAGGTAGGTCGTGTCCTGTGGCATGAACGGGTTCTCGTAGCAGAACGTGCTGTACTGCGGGTTGAACCACGGATCGGTGATCATCGTCGGGGGCGTCGTCTGCGCGGTGACGCACCCCGGAGGGAAGCCCGCCGTGGTCGCCGTGGGCGCAGTCGTGCACACCGGCGCCACCACCGGCCCCGGGTCGTTCATGCAGTTGATCAGCATGCCCGGCGCGTAGCCGGTCGGATTCGGGGGATCCACCTCCCAGGTCGAGAACGTCAGCCCGTTGTACAGGCCCCACTGGTCGGACATCGTGCGCGAGACTTCCACGCCGTTTAAGTCCTTGATCGACACCGGCAGGTTCGGCACCGCGAACTTCTCGCCGAAGCTCGGCGAAGCGGGGTCGAACTCGGACGAGAAGTCGTCCAGGATGAACCCGGTGTAGTGAGTCGCGGCGGGCGTCTTGGTCCATACGAAGAAATCGGTCTGCGCCTGCATCTGGTCCTCGAGCGTCACCTCGCGGCGGTCGCACAGCCGGCGCGAGGCTCCCGCAAACGGCGCCACCTCACCCGATTCGGGTGAGATGCTCATGTAGTCGGGCACGATCCGCAGCGCCCCGACGCACGGCGCCGCCATCACGAACAGACCGCCGGGCCCGAAGCCGTTGAGTCCAGTGCGGCCCATGTTGGTGGTCGGATTGCCGTTGTTGCCGGTGGGCGTGCCGTTGGCTGCCGTCGGGTTGCAGCTGCCGGTGCACGGCCCGGTGTACGAGGGATTGGCGTAGGTCGGCCCGTACCAGCTATAGGTCGCATTGACCGTCGCCTGGTCGGGCACGATGAAGATGTCGGCCAGCCCGGCGAACTGTGATGTCGCGGGCGCGATGAAGTTGTCGCCGATCAGGATGTTCTTGTCCTCCTCCTTCACGATCTCGTAGCCGCGCGGAGGCACGACCTCGACCACGTACTTGCCGGTGGGCAGCACGGCGGGGACCGCTCCGGTCTGCACGACGCCGCCGACCGAGGCCGGCCCGCTGGTGCCATAGGCAGGGTTGTGCACGGTCGCGCAGGTGATCGCATGCCCGGCGAGCGGACCCGAGGCAACGGTGAAGGTCGCGCCCGGGGTGTTGCGGCAAGTGGGGCTCGGAAACTCCCAGAGGCCGTCGTACGGCGCCGGCTGCACCTGGTTCCAGCCGTGCATGCCGTCGTAGCACTTGAACTGGCTGTTGCTCGGCAATGTCAGCGTGGGGTTCAGGTAGTTGGGCGTTCCGGCCAGCGTGTACGTGAAGTATGGATCGGCCGGATCCTGGCCAGGGCAGTTCATGTTCGGCACGCCCGCGGCGCGAAAGCCCTGGGCGTACGCATCCCAGCTGCTGGATGTGGTCGTGTCGACCAGCTTCAGCGCCACCGTGCCGTCCGGCGCCAGGCTCTCCTGGTACAGGTTGACGGTGACGTTCGGCACCAGCGGCTCCCACAGGTTCTGGAAGAGCTGCTGCGGGTCATCGAACGGACGGGTGGACGAATAGACCACGTGGCCGCGGATACCGCCGTTCTCGCCGGCGACATACGGCATCTTGCCCCAGTCGAGGGCCTGGATCTGACTGACGAAGCCCTGCACGCCCTCGGAATGGACCGTGCCCGGGTCGATCCGGCCGGTCGACCCGCCGGGTCCACCCGCCGGGGGCGGGCCCGCGCTACCCCTCCGCTCGGAGCAGTCGCCGTTCGAGCAGTAGTACGACCCCGGGAATCGGAGCGCGGCCGGCAGTGGGAAGCTCTCGGTGCATGCCGCCGTCGGCGTGGCCTTCGTGCAGCTCGCCAGCACCCCCTGATATGCGCCGCTGCGGCCGTTGCCCATCGGCCCCGGCCCGTCGATCTGGCCGCCGGCATCGTTGGCCACGTGCACGGCGGTGCCGCGGAAACGCGTCGTATCGGATTCGACCACGTACCAGGAGAACAGCGGGAAGGTCTCGTCGAAGTTCGCGTTGCCGTCCGCATCCGTGAACAGCGTGTTGCTGAATTTGCCGTTGCGGAACCTCACCCGGGCCGGAACCTGCCCGATCGCCGGCTCGCCCGGGTCGCGGATGCCGTTGCCGTTCACGTCCACGTACGTGTTGGTCCAGATGTGCTGCTGCCAGGTGAAGGTCGGGTAATCCATGTTCAGCGTTTGCCCGCCGCGGACAGTGACGGGCTTGGAGGAGCCGTCGACCAGGAAATCGACCCACTGATCGAACACCTTCAGCGACCAGGTGCCGTCCGGAATGCCCGCGAACGTCACGTGCCCGTTCTGGTCGCACTTGGCGAACGCGAAGTCCCCTCCGTCCCGATCGCCGAGGCTCGCGTAGCAGGTGGTGTAATTGAGCGACTGGTAGTTCTGGCCATTGCCGAGGGCGAACACCGAGCTGTCGTACAGCGTCTCGTTCGGCGGCCGCGACATGTGCAGGTTCGACACGTTCACGTTGACCGTGTTGCTGCAGTGTCCGGCGCCGAGAGCCGCGCACAGGCCGGGCTTGCGCCCGTTGATGATCTTCGGGTTGGCCATCCCCATGAACACGTGCCAGCCGGCGGGGCTGAATTCCTGGAAGTAGGCCGGCTCGCCGGAGCGTACGAACGAATCCAGCAGGTGCGTGCCGTCCAGCGTGTTGGTCTGCAGCCATTCCTCGCCGGCGGCGATGCGGGCGGCGCTCGGATGCACGAAGACTCCGAAGCGTCCCGGCATCAGATTCTTGATGACCGCCTGGCCGACCAGCGGCGAGGGCGTCTTGCCGTCCGCCTCATACTGCGGGCACACGATGATCACGCCCACCGCGACCTGGTTACCCTGGTCGGTTGGCGCGATCGGACAGGCGTTCTGGTTTGTGAGCGGGTCGACCGTGCCGTTGAGCGAATTGCTGAGCGGCATGTTGAACATGTCGTAGGTCATCTGCCCGGTCGGATCGCCGGTCGAGCCGGCGTCGTCCCACAGGACCACCTCGAAGCCGCCCAGTCCCGGCTCGATCGCGCCGTTGCCGTCGTGCTCGCCGTTGAGCGGGAAGTCGTCCTCGAACACGAACACGCTGAGCGTGGCGGTCTTCATCGGGTTCGGCTGCACGTTCACGGTCAGAGGCGCGAAGGTGCAGACGCCTGCTGCGGTGCAGGCCGGCGCCGCGACCGGCCCTCCGGCCATCGTGTGACCGCAGCTGGACACGGTCTGGCCGGTCGGCGTCTGGGTGGGCGCGCAGTTGGCCGCCACCGTCGGATCGGACGAGTTGCCGGTGTTGAACGCATTGGCCGCGTCGCCCGGCAGGACCGAGATGTAGTAGCGCGCCGGGGTGCCGTCAGGATTGGTGGCGTTCAGCACCGCCTGGTCCGGGGTCGACGCGGGGCGGGACGCGCCGGCCGCCGCCGGAGCGCAGATGCCGCTCGCGTCGCACACGGCCGGCACGTGCCCGCCGGTGGCCGGGTTGTAGATGCTCTGTCCGCGCTCGCAGCTCTGCGGACCGGTGCAGCCGGCCGCGATCACCGGCATGTAGCTGGTGTGGAAGTTGGTGCCGAGCGTCGGCGGCACGCCCGCCGGACAGCTGGCCGGCTTGCTGCCGCCGGGGCCGTTCTGCTGGCAGTTCGGATCGAGGTAGAAGGTCAGGTCCTGCTCGATCACCCACTTGTAGTCGGTGATCGCCGTCCTGGTGTTCGCGTCCTGGACCGTGACCTTGAGGCCGCTGGCGGCCGGGAAATTCAACGTGGCGAGGGCGGTCGAGGCGCTGGAGGTCCCCTGGGAGTTCACGGCGCTGTACGAGAAGGTGCAGGTGCGCGCCGCAGGCGTTGCGAGCGCGGGCAAGGTCGCGGTGAACGCGCCGTTCGACTGCAGCGAGACCGTGCAGCCAGTCGCGGTGCCGGCGGCGACCGCGGTCAACGGATAGCCGTTCGGGTCGGTGTCGTTCAGCAGCACTCCCGGAG
>VBAK01000188.1 GCA_005882275.1 Candidatus Segetimicrobium genomatis | reverse complement strand
TTTTCCAGTAGGTCGGTCGGGTCCCGGGCGCCCCAGATGTGCAGCCAGCGGGCAAGGTGAATCCCCTCGTGCAGCCGGCGCTCCTCGAGGCTGTGCAGCCCGCCGCAGGACGCCACCGCCCTGAGGCGCCGCTCGAACGCAGCGCAGCGGGGCGCCAGGTACCCGCCCAGGCTGACCCCGCAGACGCCCACCCGCGTTCCGTCGACGTCGCGGCGCGACAACAGGTAGTCAATCGCGCTCGACGCGGTGACCTCGAAGTCCACCCGCATCTTCATTTGATACCAGGTCTCGCCCTGGCCGGGGCCGTCCAGGGTCAGGGTCGCCAGCCCGCGCCGGAGGAAGAACGCTTCGAACGTGGCGTGCTCCTCCTTGGCGGAGTCCAGCCCGGAGAGAAAGAGCACGACCGGCGGACGGGCCGGGCCGCGGGGCTTCCGGAGATACGCCGGGATCCGGATCGTCTCCAGCGGAAACTCGACACGCTCGCCGGGAGGATCCAGGAAGGGCAGGGCTTTGCGGTAGCAGTCAACGCGCTTCCGGTGCCCCGCGTCGTACTCGGCGAGGTTGTGGACCCAGCTGAAGACGGCGAAGTGATAGGCGAGCGCCGCCCGGTAATAGGCCTCACCGGCGGTCATCGCCCGGCCGTCCCGCGAGGCGTCCTCGGCCAGGTGCTCGTGCTCCCCGCCGAGCCTCATCCAGGCCGCGTACCACTCCTCCCAGGCCGCGAGGCCGGAGACCGTCCGCTGGTAGTCGTTGGGGTCGATCCCGTTCGCGAGAAACCGAGGCTGCCAGCTCCGGACGACGCGGGTGAGCGTGGGGTCCGCTACTGCCACCGCGGGTCGCCCGTCCACCGGCCCAGTTTGGTCATTGCCGCGGTGACAAACCCCAGCTGCACCACCTGGTCGTAGGCCGGCTTGACGTCCGGCGTGATCGTGCCGTTCAGGACCTCCTGGTCCAGCCCGGCCTCGACCACGTCCCGGCGCAGCCCTTCGTTCACCGGCCAGATTCCGCGCGCCGCCAGCGCGTCATACGTGCGGGCCACGATGTCCGGGTCGAACTTCGTGTACTTGATTCCGATCTCGATCACGCGGCCGCGGTTCTTGTAGATGAACCGGTTGGCCTCCACCAGCGCCGAGACGGCGTCCTGCAGCAGTTTGGGATCGTTGCGCATGACATCGCCGGTGGTCACGTAGGCGGCGTACCAGCCTTTGGGGAGCACGTCGGAGAGGTAGGCCAGGATGTGCAGCGAGGGCTTCACCTTCGCCGCCTCAAAGACCTGGTCGACGTGGAGGACGAACGCGTCCACCTGGCCGGTCGCCAGGGCGGGGACCCGCGAGCCCGTGGCGATGTTGAGGTACTGCACATCCCGGGGCGTGAGCCCGCAGGACTGCAGCACCGCCCGCGCCATCACCTCGGCGTACGCGCCGGCGCCTCCGGGCGTCCCGATCTTCTTCCCGCGCAGGTCCTCGCACCGCTTGATCTCCGCCTGAACCACCATCGCCACCGGGTGTTTCATGGCGTACGTGCCGACCGCCCTGAAATCCCCCCCGCGCGCGGTCGCCGCGATGAACGGGGGCACGCCGGGCGCGGCGATCTGGATGTCCCCGTGTCCGCCGATGAGAGCGCGCATGGCGGAGGGGCCGCCCTCGAACGTGAAGATCTTGGCCTCGATGCCGTACCTGGCGAAGATGCCCGTCTCCTGGGCGACCCACGGCGGAATGTGCACGAGGTTGGGCGGAGTCGTCGGCATCGCCAGCCCCAGCACACGGAGCGTCGGCTGCGCCGCTGCCGCTCCACCGGCGCCCGCGAGCGCGGCGGCGATGAGGATCCCGGCGATGAGATGCCGTCCCTGCGGCTTGGACATGTGTGCCCCCCTTCGTTGCGAATCTACTCTTGCTGCGCCACGTGCAGCCAGGGCGCCACGGAGCGCTCGATCCTCCGCAGCAGGCTCGTCAGGCCGACCCCCAGGATCATGAGCACGACGATCGGGACGAACAGCCGGTCGGTCCGGAAGTTATTGGCGTACTGGACGATCATGTAGCCGAGCCCGGTGATCGCCGTGTAGAACTCGGCGACGATCATCCCGACGAGCCCCCGCCCGATGCCCAGCCGGATCCCGGCAAGAATGTACGGAGCCGCGGACGGCACCATCAGGTCGCGCCACATCGACCACTCCCCCGCGCAAAAGGACCGGGCGACCTCGAGCAGCTTCGCGTCGGTGTGCTTGACCCCCTGATAGGTGTTGATGAGGACGGGGAAGACGCAGAAGAGGAAGACCAGGATCACCTTGGCCTTCACCTGGAACCCGGCCCACAGCACGATCAGCGGGATCAGGGCCACGGTGGGCGTCGCGTAGAGGGCGTTGATGTAGGGCTCCAGCGCGTACTCGACCGTGGCCCCACGGGCCATGACCACCCCGACCGGGATGCCGATCGCGATCGCCAGCGCGAGGCCCAGCGCCAGGACCACGAGGCTGCCGCGCAGGTAGAACCACAGCTCGCCCGTGCGGGTGAGCTCGGCGAACGCCCGGCCGATCTGAGAGGGGTAGGCGAAGATCACCGTGTGGATGGCCCGGCCGTAGATCTCCCACGCCGCCAGCCCGATCAGCACCGACAGGCTGCGGATCGCCGTGGGGGAGAGCCGGCCCGTCACGGCGCCTCCCCGCTTCTGGCCACTTCCGGCTTCAACTCGTTCCAGATGTAGCGGCGAAGGGTCGCGTACCGGGGAGACCCGCGCACCGCCTCGGGATCGCGCGGTCTGGGGATGCCCACATCGATGAGTTCTTTGATGCGGCCGGGCCGGTGCGTCATCAGGGCGACCCGGTCTCCCAGGATGATCGCCTCGTCGATGCTGTGGGTGACGAACACCAGCGTCTTCCGCTGAATCCGCCAGAGGCGGAGGAGTTCCCCCTGCATCACCTCGCGCGTCTGCGCATCCAGCGAGCCGAACGGCTCGTCCATGAGGAGCACGCTGGGGTCCACCGCAAAGGCCCGCGCCAGCCCGACGCGCTGCTGCATCCCCCCGGAGAGCTGGTACGGATAGTGTCCCTCGAAGCCCTGAAGGCCGACCATCTCGAGGTAATGCCGGACGGTCGCGCGGACCTCGTGGTCGGGGCGGCCCTGCACGCGCAGCCCGTACGCGACGTTGCCGGACACCGTCTTCCAGGGGAACAGGCCGAAGTGCTGGAAGACCATGGCGAGGTCCCGCCGGGGACGGGTGATCTCCTCGCCGTCGGCGAGCACCCGGCCGGTGTCCGGCCGGATCAGCCCGTCGATGATCCTGAGCAGCGTTGTTTTCCCGCAGCCGCTCGGCCCGATGACGCACAGGACCTCGCTCGGCTGGATCTCCAGGCTGCACTCCTGGAGGGCCGCCACCGCGCCCCGCCGGAAACTCTTGCCCACCCGGTCCACGACGATGCGGGGACTCTTCCGCCCGGCGCTGCGGGGGACCGTGGCGACAGGATCACCGCCGACGTTGTGCTGGCTCATGCGACGGTGCAGTTCGCCCACCCTAAAGCGATCCCCTGTGCCTGCGGCGTGAGCCAGGACGTGCCTGCGGCAGGAGGCCCTGCGCGGCCCCACGAACGCGAGGGTGCGGACGTGTCCGCGATCAGCCGTCTGATCGTCGGGGAAGGGGGTCCCTATGGAAACGGTTCGTGCCGTCGCGGCCGTCGGCTCACGCGCCCGCCTCGCCGGGTCCATCTGTTCTGCGCCGGCGTGGGCGGCCGCGCTGCTCGTGATCGCCCTGCCCGTCATCGCGGCCGATGTGGCGCTGCCGCTGCCGAACGTGGACATTCCGCCGATCAAGGAAAAGACCGGTTCCTTCGACATCATCGACATCGATCAGGCGGCCCACCTCATGTACGTCGGCGACCGGATCTCGCAGGGCGTGGACATCTTCGACGTCTCGACCCCCAGCGCCAGGTACCTCCAGACCGTGCCGACCGGGCCCGCGAATGGCGTCTCGATCGCGAAGAACGTGAAGAAGGTGTTCGCCGGGACCAACGACAGCAGCGTGGCCATCATCGACATCGATCCCGCTTCTCCCACGCGCAACACCGTGATCGCGAAGCTCAACACCGGCGGCAGGAAGCGGGCGGATGAGATGGACTACGACCCCCGAGAGAAGAAGCTCTACGCGGCCAACAGCGACGACGGGATCGTGTCGGTCGTCGATGCCGTGCACAACGCGATCATCAAGCAGTTCACGGACATGGGAGAGGGGCTGGAGCAGCCCCGCTACAACCCCGGCGACGGGATGATGTACATGACCAGCTCCGATCAGAACGCCGTCTTCCAGTTCGATCCGCGGAAGGACGTGCTGATCAAAAAGTACGATGTTGGGATCGCCTGCCGCCCGAACGGCCTGGCCATCAATCCGGCAACGAACCAGGCGCTGCTGGGGTGCTCGAACAGGGATCCGGCGATGACCGTGCTGTGGGACCTCAGGGGGCACGGCATGATCACGACCTTCAGCCAGGCGGGCGCCGGCGACATGGCGTTCTACTATCCGAAAGAAGACCTGTACTTCTTCGCCGCCTCGAACTTCCCGCCGGGGGCGGTGCTGGCGATCTTCGGCGGCTCGCCCGTCCGCTGGATCGCCAACATCCCGACGGCGGTGGGGAGCCACGCCCTGGGCTTCGACGAGACCAACCACGTGATCTATACGCTCGACCAGCGGCCGAACAGCGCCGGGCTGATGGCGTTCTGGCTGCCCGCGATCCCGAAGTAGGGCTTCGCGCGGCGGGGGTCTGGATAGGCTCGAATCTGTCGGGGAGGGATGCCAATGCTGTCCACAAGGTTCACGCGCCTGGTTGGCTGCTCCGTGCCGATCCAGCTCGCCGGCATGGGGCGGGTGCTGACCGCGGAGCTTGCCGCCGCGGTCTCGGAGGCCGGCGGGCTGGGGATGGTGACGGATGCCGGCGCCGGGGCGCCGGTCCTCGAGGCGAAGTTGAACGGAATCCGGGAACGCACCGCCCGGCCGTTCGGCGTCAATTTCCTGATCCCGCTCCTCGACCGGGACTGCGTCAGGCTGGCGGCCGGAAGGGCCAAGGTCTGCGACTTCTTCTGGGGAGAGCCCGACCGCTCGCTCGTCGAGCTCGTTCACGCCGCGGGGGCGCTCGCCTCCTGGCAGGTGGGATCGCTGCGTGAGGCCCTCGCCGCCCGCGACGCGGGGTGCGATTTCATTATCGCGCAGGGGATCGAGGCCGGAGGCCACATCCGCGGAAAGATCGGCGTTCTGGCCTTGCTCAGCGAAGTCCTCGACGCGGTCGACATCCCCGTCCTGGCGGCCGGCGGCATCGGCAGCGGCCGCTCCCTGGCCGCCGTGCTGGCCGCGGGCGCGGCCGGCGCGCGGGTGGGCACCCGGTTCATCGCGACCAGCGAATCGGCGGCGCACCCGTCGTACATCGCGGCGCTGGTCGCGGCCCGGTCTGAGGACAGCATCCGAAGCACGCTCCACTCGGTGGATTGTCCGCTCTGTCCATCCACGCACGGCATCCTCGCCTCCGCGGTGGAGGCGGCCCGGCGGCTCGACACCGAGATCGTGGGAGAACTACAGTTGGCGAACGGCACCACGAGATCCATTCCGAAGTTCGCGGGCTTTCTCCCCGATCGCACCACCCGGGGGACCATCGAGGCGATGGCGCTCTACGCGGGGCAGTCGGTCGGATCGGTCCGCGAGGTCACGCCCGCCGCCGAGGTGGTG
>VBAK01000139.1 GCA_005882275.1 Candidatus Segetimicrobium genomatis | reverse complement strand
TGCTGACGACAGTGGTGTACAGGATGAGGGTGGGATGGGGACAGAGCGTCGTCTGGCTGGGGTTCGCGGTTGTGGCGCTGATCGGGTATTGGCTGCGCGAACGAGAGAGTGTTGGGAGAGTCGGTCTCGCGGCGCTGGCGGGGCCGACAGCGTTCTTCCTGATCAGCAATTTCGGTGTGTGGCTCGGCGGGCGCCTGTATCCGCCCACCTGGGTTGGACTGATCACGTGCTACGCGGCCGCGCTGCCCTTTTATCGGAATTCGCTGCTGAGCAGCGTCGTGTACACCGCCGTGCTGTTTGGCGCTCATGAGATCTATCAGAGGAGACATCTTGGGATCACAACCACAGCCCACGCGGGTTGACACGAACCCGCCGGCCGCACGCCTCAGAGAGCTTCTGGAATGCGCCGTTGAGCGCACCACGGCTGATGGCATGCTGCTGTCGGGCGGCTTGGATACCAGCGTCATTTCGGCCGTCTCCGCCCGGCAGGGCCGAAAACTCCGCGCGGTTTCCGTGTCTGTGGCCGGTGTGGTCAGTCCCGATGAGCCCTTCGCGAAGATGATCGCCGAGCGGTGCCGGTTCCCACTGCGTGTCCTGCGGCCGGCGTTGGCGGACCTCATTGCCGCAATGCCGGCGGTGATGCGCGTGCTTGGGGGCTTCGACCCTATGGAGCTGCGCAACAGCACGGTGGTGTGGCTGGCGCTGCAGGCCGCGCGGGAGGACGACATCGCCGCAGTCCTGACCGGGGATGCCGCCGACGAGCTGTTTGCCGGATACAGCTACATCTTCAGCATGCCTCCCGAACAGGTGTCACCCTACCTTCACTTCCTCAACGGCGTGATGCGTTTTAGCTCGATCCCCATGGGCAGAAGTGTCGGCGTCGAAGCCCAGCTCCCGTACCTCGATCCTGCCGTTCGTGAATTTGCGTTGACGTTGTCGCGCGATGATCTCGTTGGGGAACGCGATGGTCAGCGCTTCGGCAAAAAGGTGCTCCGTGAGGCGTTCGCGGACCTGCTGGGGGAGGACGTCAGTTGGCGTGTCAAGACTCCGATTGAGTACGGATCAGGCAGCCGGGCGCTGCAAAAATTTGTGATGGATTCGGTCTCCGACGAGGAGTTCGAGGCGGCACGGGTCCGCATCTCCGCCGAAGACGGTGTTGCGCTCCGCGACAAGGAGCAATTCTTTTATTACCGGATTTACCGAACGGTGCTGCCCCCGCCTTGTCAGCAGAAGGGCGGCGCGAAGCGCTGCGGCAGCTGCGGTGGAGCTGTCGAAAGAGCTGAACAGAAGTATTGCCGCGTGTGCGGCGCTTACCCCTGTTGAATGGAGCAGTCATGCTGAAGCCCAAGGCCGTCGTGTCCTGGAGTGGCGGAAAAGATAGTTACATGGCGCTTCACCGAGCGCTCGCTCGTTTTGATGTTCAAGCGCTTCTTACGATGTTCACAGAGGACGGTGCGCGTAGCCGGTCACATGGTCTGCGCCCTGAAGTGGTTGCCCAACAGGCTCACCTATTGGATCTGCGGCTCGTAAGCGGGCGAGGCTCATGGAAGAATTATGAGCAGGAATTCAAGCGCGTGCTGCGCAGACTAGCAGGAAGTGGATTTTCGCATGTGATATTCGGAGACATCTTCCTCGACGCCCATAAGGCTTGGGTGGAGCGAGTCTGTAGAGAATGCCGCCTTGAGGCAGTTGAGCCGCTCTGGGGAGAACCAACGGGCAGTTTGTTTCGGCAATTCATTGCCACTGGTGCGGAAGCCCAAATTGTCGCGACAAAGGCTATGCTGCTCGATCAGCACTGGCTTGGTCGGCGGCTCGACGCCGCCATGTTGTCGAGACTTGAGAGATTGGGTGTCGATCCATGCGGAGAGCGTGGGGAGTACCACACGCTCGTGGTCGGTTGTCCCCGGATGAGCGCTCGGCTCGAATTGCGCGAAATCGACCGGCTGATGCATGAGGGCTACTGGATGTTGGATTTGGAAGTCGCATAGTCATGCAACCCGAGGGGAATATGCGCGTTGGATAATCTCAGCGAGGCCTGCTCGCGGTCCACAGAGATGATCATCCTGCTGAAGCGCCGGCTCTTGATCGTGGGGCTTGTCGCGGCGCTCGCCGCGGCCGCGGGGTGGGCCGTGTGGCGGAACACCGCTTTCTGGAACGCTGCCCGACAAACGGTCCCGCCGTCGGTTGCTCCCGCGAATCTCGGAGCCCCGTCGGCCCCCGGCCCGAGCGCGGACGAGGAAGGGACCCTGCCGGCCGCGCGCTGGATGCGACCGCCGGAGTCCGAGGCGATCCCTCAGACGGCACCGCAACCGGCACCTCGAAAAGTTGGGCCCTCTCGTGCAAGTCCTCCCCCACCGAGGCCGAGTGAGGTCCGGCACCTCCCGCCCGCGCCATCCCCGCCACCGGAGCAGACGGCACAGCCCCGTTCCCAATCCGAGCCCGGCGCGCTGCCCGCCGCGAAATCGCAGGCGCCTGCGGGTGAACCTGCTGAGGTGCAGGGCGCCCCGCCGCTGCCCGAGCGGTCTCCATCGGAACGCGGCGATGGGTCTTCTCCGCCGACGGGCACCGCGGCAGGAACAGCGGGAGCCGGCTCTGCCGTGGGGCAGGGGAGCGGACTCGGGGTTTCGGACGGGGCGGGTGCGGCCTCCAGCGCCGGCCCACCCGGCGTCGCCGCTCGTGTGGTGCCGCCGAGAGTGATCACGTCGGCGGGGACCGATTACCCGGTGGAGGCCTTTCGTCTGACGGTGCGCCGGCAGGACCTCGGGGGCAGGCTGGCGGTCGATGGGGAGGAGGGCACCGTGGGAGTGCGCGCGTTGGTGCGGGAGGACGGGATGGTGGGCCGGGTTGACGTGATCGCCTCGTCGGGCTCGGCCGCCCTCGATCGCGCGGCGGCCGAGGCGGTGAAGCGGTGGCTGTTCGCGCCGGCGACGCGGGACGGCGTCCCGATCGACGCCTACGTCACGCTGCGGATCCGCTACGTCGTGCGGTGAGGCGCGGCCGCCAGGCGCCCGGCGCGTGGCCGGGCGAGGTGCGCCGCGGCCTCGAAGATGCCGAAGAAGGCGAGCGCGTACACCAGATCGCTCAGGGCCGTGTTTCGGAAGAACGGGATGGCGGCGATGTAATCGGCCCGCAGGCCCGCCGGCGTGTGCGGGTAGAGCGGCCCGAGCCACTCGCCGAAGTTGGTCACGGCGAAGAAGACCACGGATGACGCCAGGGCCGCGCCGGCGACTCGGAGCGCTGTCCGCCGCCGGCGGAGCGCCGCGCCGATGAGGACGATCAGGGCGAAGCTCCCGTAGACCCAGATCCATCCCTGATAGAATCCCAGCACCGCGTCGGAGAGGACGAGGGCGGCCAGCGGCACCGCGAAGGCCCACGCCCCCGGCAGCGCCGCGCCGCCGAACAGCGCCATGGCTCCGATGGGCGCGAAGTTCGGAGGATGCGGGATGACGCGGAGCGCCGCGCCCGAGAGGATCAGGGCGTACGGCAGCGCTCCGATCCAGGATTGCATGCGGCCGGGCGATGTCATGGCGCGCTCACCGGATAGAGTATACGTGACGGCGGGGGCGGTGTCCTGTCGGCCGCGCTCCCCTTGGCGGAAGAGGATGGCGGTGGTCCCGGCGCCAATGCGTCCGGCATGGCGTTTACCGTCGTCATCACCGACCACGACTTTCCGTCGCTCGAGCCGGAGGAGCGGGTGCTGCGTCCGATGGGCATCCGGCTCGACGTGCTCACATCCAGGGACCGGTCCACCCTCAGGTCCGCCCTCGGGCGCGCGGATGCGGTGATCAACCAGTTCGTCGAGATCGACGCCGATCTCATCGGGGCGATGACGCGATGCCTGCTGATCGCCCGCTACGGCGTGGGCTACGACACCGTCGACGTGGCGGCCGCCACCCGCGCGGGGATCTGCGTCGCCAACGTGCCCGACTACGGGACGCAGGAGGTGGCCATCCACGCCGTCTCGCTGCTGCTCGCCGTCCACCGGCGCCTCCTCCAATACGACACGGCGCTCCGCGAGGGCCGCTGGCTCAAGGGCCCGCAGATCACCCCGCCGATCCCGCGTCTCAAAGGGCTGACCCTGGGCATCGTCGGGTTCGGCCGGATCGGACGGGCCGTGTCGGAACACGCCGAGTCCCTCGGGCTCCACCGCCTGGCCTTTGATCCCTACATCAGCAGGACCGCCGCGAGCGAGGGCGGCGCGACGCTGGTGGATTACCAGACGCTCCTCCGCCAGTCCGATTTCGTGACCTTCCACACCCCGCTGAGCGCGGAGACCCGGCACCTGCTCGGGCCGTCCGAGATCGCGCTGTTGAAGCAGAGCGCGGTGGTGATCAATACGTCCCGAGGGGCCGTCGTGGATACGATGGCGCTGGCGCGGGCGCTGCATGCCGGCCGGCTTGCCGGCGCGGGGATCGACGTCTTCGAGCAGGAGCCGCTCCGGGCGAACCATCCGCTGATGACGGCGCCGAATACAGTGCTCACTCCCCACGTCGCCTGGTACAGCGAGGAGGCCACGCTCACTCTGAAGCGGCGGGTGGCGGAGGAGGTGGCGCGCGCCATCCAGGGGGAGTGGCCCCGGTCGCTCGTGAACCCCGAGGTCAAGGAAGCGGCCCGCCTCCGGTTGGGATGGAAGGAAGGAGGCGGGACATGAGTGGCGAGGATGCGGCGAGGGCCCCCACCGCATGGTGGAGGCCCTCTTCCTAACGACTACGGTCTATAAGAAGCTGAACGCAGGCCGGGCTTAGATGCGGCGCGGCGGCACTCCTTGATCCGGGGAGCCGGGTCCCGGCATTCCCGGCATTCCGGGATTCATGGGGCCCGGCATCGGAAATCCTGGGATCTGTGGTCCCTCGTAGGGGTTCATATAATAGAACTCCGGGTTTCCCCCTCCGGGGGGCATTGGCCCGGGGCGCAGCTGATACAGTTTCCCCTGGAAGAAGTACAGGATCTTGTCGCACTGCTGGTTTCCCGTGCCGGGGTTGGGCATTCCGGGTCCCTGGTTCTGGCCCGGATTGGGCACAGGGATGAATTCCTTCGGGTTGAACGGCATCCCCTGAGCGGGCTGGGCCGGCAGAGCGATGACCTCGTGGCCGTGCGCCGCGGCGCCGGCCCGCCATCCCCACGCGGCGGCGGCGCCGCCGACGAGAAGGACTGCGGCCACTCCTCCGGTGACGATTCCCAGGACGAATATTCGCGCGCCGCGGCCGGTCATGACCCCTCGCTCCCTTCGCAGGCCTGTCGATGTTGGCTCAATGATACCATACCCCGTTTGCGGTTTCTCAGAGACCGCACAGGGCTGCCGCGCCCCCCCAGGCGTCCGGCAGGGCGGGCCTGGGCAGCGCGGCCCCGTGCTACAATGGATGGGCGAGGTGATTGTGAGTGGCATTGCTGATGACATTTCCGTGCGGGCGCTGCGGGAAGAAGTACAGCGTCTACTATCCGAAAAAGTTCATCGCGTCGGTCTACGGCACCATGACGCCCGCCCAGGCCGAGCGCGAGGACGCCGAGGAACTCGCCTCAGGGGCCATCGACGCCGCGAAGCGGCGCGCCGAGACCGACGGTAAAATCTGGGTCGACGTGAGCCTGGAGTCCAAAGTGACGTGCACGTGCGGCAAAAACCTCAATCTGAACCTGGCCGACCATCCGCGCGTCCCCCAGCGCAAGGCGGCGGCGGGCACGCGTCAAACCGGTCTGATCGCCTTCCCCGAGGCGCCGAAGAAGCACCACTCCTAGCACGACCGGTTTCGCCGCTACTCCAGAGGCTCGCGGGCGCGCACGACGAGCTGGGTGATCTTGATTCCCCGCGGCGTGACCTCGGCCTCGTACTCGACGATCTCTCCGGGATCCAGCCGGCGGCGCCCCGCCCGGCGGAGCACGCGCCGGTGCAAAAAGACATCCCGCCCCTGCGCGTCGACCACAAAGCCGTACCCCATCCGGCCGTCAAACCATTTGACGACGCCCCGCTCCATGCGAATCGCCCGCCCCGGATGGGTCCGCGGGGTCCTGCGCTTCCCCCGTGCCCGAAGATGTGTTGGGCGTCACCGGCGTGGGGTCCTGGTGGCCGTCCGCGGCAGCCTGGCCGTGGCGCCGCACGACCGTCCTGGGCGCGAGCCCGCTGAGGAGGTCATCGACCGATGCCGCGACGTCCGGGTGGATCAACAAGGTGTCCCGGCGGGCGATCTCGACCGCGCAGTCGAAGACGGGAGGACCGGTGCGCTCGAGGATGGTGTGCCGTGCGATCCCCCGCCGTTCGATCTCCTCGGGCGAGAGCACGATCGGGTGCAGGTCGCCGACCAGGCAGGCGAGTTCCGAGTTGAAGATCACGTCACGCAGCGACGTCCCGTGCGCCGTCGCGATCAACTGGACCCCCCGGCGGGCGATGGTCCTGGCGACCCGCGCGTCGGAGGCGAAGCCCAGTTCGTCGACGATGATGGTGTCGGCCCGATGGTTGATGACGGCCTGGAGGATCGCCCCGGCCTGCCGGTCGCCCGCCTCCGACGACCGGCCGGACTCGGGCAGCGGGATCTGCAGCCGGCGGGCGCCGCCGATCGCGGGGTGCGGAATCTGACCGTCGCCGCCGATTTCGTTGCTCGTGTCGGCGATGATCACCCGGCGATGGAGCTGTTCGGACAAGATTGCCGCTGCGCTGCGAAGGAGGGTGGTCTTTCCCGCCCCGGGCCTGCCGACCACCAGGAGGCTCCGGCCTGCTTCCAGGAGATCCCGGAGGGGTTCGGCGGCCCCGGCGATCGTTCTTCCGACCCGGAATGTGAACCCAACGATCTCGTGATACCGGTCGCGGATGCAGGCGATGCGGTGGAGGGTGCGCTCGATCCCGGTTCGATTATCTTCTCGAAACCGGGTGACCCGGCCGAGCACATACTGCAGGTCCTCCGGGCCGACCTCCCTGGCCAGCACGACCGGTTCGCGGCGGCCGCAGCGGTGAAGCCGCGGGACGCGGCCGAGATCCATCTCGATCTCCTCGATCCCGTCCGCGCCCTGCGCCTCGATCCCCGCGACAATCCATCGGGGAACGACAGCCAGAAGGGCGGCGACGTCGCCGGCGGCCGGCATCGTGACCGGCGCCGTCAGTGAGCAGTCGAGGTCGCGAGATCGTCGAGGCCGGTGAACATGGCCTGGAACGTGACGGGCACCGTCCGGCTGGGCCCCGGTGCGCGGTCTCCTGCGGGGAACAGCGCGAAGATGATCTCGACCTGGCGGGGGGCGCGTGCGGGAGCGGTGATGACGCCGGTTTCCGTCATGCCTCCGGGAAGGATCGCCGGCCGGTCCTTGACGGCGGGGTCCCGGGTCACGCCGAATGGGGCGGGCCGTCCATTCACCCTGACGAGCAGGCCGGGGAGTCGAACCGAGTAGTCCGTAGTCCCGCTATTGGTGATTCGGTAGCGGATCCTGATCTGATCCCGCCCCCGGAAGACCTGGAACGTTCCCTCGGCATTGCCGATGACCTGCTGGGCTTCGAGAAACAGCGGCGCCGAGGCCAGCCACGCGGATGGCGCATCGGCACGGACCGTGCCCGCGGCGGCGGGCGCGAGGCCCGTCCTGCGCCCAGAGGCGCGTGCGGCGCCCGGCGCAGGAGAGGGAGGCGGAGCCGGGCCCGGGCGGGCGGCGGTGACGGGCGCGGTCACGACGTACACCAGATCCGCCGTGCGCTGACCCGGGCCGATGACGAGATCCCAGATCGATGTGAGGTCCCCAAACCACACCACCATGTTGGTGACCCCGGTCGTCGTCTGGGGCTGGAGGACGAGATCGTAGACGTCTTGACCCCGCTTGACCGTCGTTGCGGTGACGAGCCGAGGGTCGCCGATCGCCACGGTGTCGATCCGCCGGTCGGCCCTGATCACGGTCGCGTAACCGGGCTGGAGATGAAGCGACGTCTTCGTGGCCGCCCCGAATATGCGCACGATCAGGGCGCCCGGGCCGGAGGCGGGGGCGGCGGGCGCCGCCTGGCTGAGGGAGAGGACCAGCAGGAGCATCCCAGGCAGCCAGTATCTGGGCCGGCTCATGCCCGTTCCTTGAGAAATTGCTCCATTCGCTCCGTGCCCCACTGAGAGATATTGCGGCCTTCCAAAAGCAACTTACTCTTGAGCCGCCGGATCTTCTCCTGGTCGACCGGGACGGCGAGCGCCGCAAGCGTGCTGCGGTCGACCCCTTTGAAGAAGCGCAGCCCCCCTGAGGCCGGGGGCCGGGTGCGGTGGGAGGCGACCTCCTCGTCCACCCACTCGCGGATGGTGTCCTGCATCAAGCGTCCTTCCAGCACCAGCCGGGCACGGAATCGCCGATGGAGGTCCTTGGGGACGTGGATGCCCATCTTGACCACCCTCGCATGCGATCCCGCGCCGCGTGCTTTGCCCCGCGCTGCCCGCGCGATCCACATACCGCTCCACCCCCTCCCTGGGCGTTCGACGACGGTATCGAGGCGATGAAGTATCTAAACATCCAGCCATACACGATCATACACGTATGGCTATCCGGGGACAAGGTGGTGTTCCGGGGAGCATCAGTGCGGGCCTTGAAGCGGCCGATGGCGAAGCGTCGCCGCGACCTCGGCCAGCCGGCGGAGCATATGATGGTGGAGCCGGATGACCTGCGCGATGATCACGTCCGGGTCCTCGCCGTTCTCGGCCAGACACTCCATCATCGAACAGAACAGCGCCTGAGGAAGCCGTGTCGCGCAGTCCAGGGCCTCTTCCACCGTGAGGGTTCCCGTGCGCTCCGCACCTTTGATCTGAGCCCAGATCTTGTCGAACAGCACCCTCGTCACCCCCCGGCGTCCCTCGGCCCCGGGGGCCCGCGTTCCGGGCGCTCCTCGGCGTCCGGGAGAGAGGCCCCCCTATCTTGGTCAGATTGTACGGAGCGCTCGGTGGTCGGGCGACCGGCGGAGCGGACCGGAACGATTCACTGCGCGAATCATCAAACGGATGTTCCTGCGCCCGTTCGTGCGCGGAGCGTGAAGCCTCCGCAGTGTAAGACGATGCGATTGGGCCCTTGCCGGCAAGGATCTGACGCGCCATTGAGTAAAGCGGACCGGCACAGCATATAGTGACGGTTGACGTTAGGCGCCATGGTCTGTAAACTACTCCGTGATCCCGCCGGCCCTTCTTGCGTGACCCTGCTCCTCGGGAGGACGCTGTGACGCTCGGGGAAAAGATCCGCGTGGCGCGCCTCGAGCAGAAGCTCACCCAGGAGCAACTCGCCGGAACCGACCTGACGAAGTCCTACATCAGTGAGATCGAACGGGGCCACCGCACCCCGCGCCTGATCACGTTGAAGGCGCTGGCCCGCCGCCTCAACAGACCGCTGTCCCATTTTCTCGATGGCGTCCCCGAGGACCGCGAGGTCGAAGCGTTCCTGCGTCTCGGCCTGGTCCGCCTGCAGGCCGAGATGGCCGGGAGCGCCGGCGCGCCTCTGGAGAAGGCTCTCGAGCTGGCGGTGCAGCAGGGGGACGAGGTCCTCCAGGCCCGGGTCGAACTGGCGCTCGCCGCGGTGGATCAGGAGTTGGGTCACGTTCAGCGGGCGCAGCGGCGCCTGGACCGATGCCTTCGTGTGCTGGCGCGGGCGGGGGAGACCGCATCACTGGTCGCCGCGCACAGCTGTCTCGGGCGGATCAGGCTCGCGTCCGGAGACCCGGACTCGGCCCTGTGGGCATTTCAGGCGGCGATTCAACTCGCCGGGCAGCAGGCCGACGATCCAATCCTGCTCTCCAGTCTGTATTTGGATCTCGGGATTACCCAACGGACGCTGGGCCATGGCGCCGCCGCGCGTGACGCGTTCCTGCAGGGGCTCGAGGTTGCGCGTTCAGTGCGGGATCGAGACCGGGTCGCGGCGCGGCACCTGGAGCTGGCCGACGCCGCGGCGGGCGAGGGGCGGTTCGGACAGGCGCTCGAACACGCCGGGCGCGCGCAGGGGATCTACGAGACCCTGGCGCATCAGCGGCGTCTGGCGAAGATGCACGAATATCTTGGTGAGCTGGCGGCCGAGGAAGGGGCTCATGCGCAGGCGGAGCGCCACTACTGGTGCAGTCTGGACTTGCACGGGGCGTCGGCCGGTCTCTCCGGCCCGGCGCACGCGCTGAGCGGGCTCGCCCTGATCCTTCTAGAGCGTGCGTCTCCGGACGCGGCCCAGATGATGTGCGAGGCTGCCTTGGCTCTGCTTGCCGGGGAGGCCGATCGGGGCGCACGGGCGCACGCCTTCATGGTTCTTGGGACGATCAATCATCGCCAAGGACGAGGAAGGCAGGCCAAGGCAGCCTTTCAGGAAGGGCTGGCCCTCTTTGTCGCCCTCAATCGGGAAGGGGACGCCCGCCGGGCTCGTCAGACGCTGGCGCTCCTCGCCCTTGAAGATGGAGACACGGCGGAGGCGCGCCGGTACGTGGAGGGACTGCGCGAGACGCCTACGGCGCGAGGTCTCTAGCCGTCAGGGCAGGCACATGTTCACAACAGCAGACACGACCGCGGTGCTGTCGGATGCGGCCTGGGTCGCGGCCGAATCCACCCAGCTACTGAACTGCCCGACCCGGTCGCCCTTGCCGTCGAGACAGCGGAACAGGGCGAGCGCCTTTTGGTTGTCGATTCCGCCAGAGCCTTGGGCTGCGGCCGCGAACAGCGAGACCATGTCGTAGACGCCGGCGGCGAAGCCGTTCTTGTAGATGTCGGACGAGCTTTGGTAGTCAGGGATGGTGTGCTCGAAGAACACGAACTTGCCCGGCGAAAACGAAGTTTGGCATGCCCTTGCGAGGATCGCGACGATGATGCTGGTGCCGTCGTCAGACGCCTGGGTCACGGTGGAGTCCACCCAGCTCCTGAGCTGCGCTATCCGGTCACCTTTGCCGTCGAGGCACCGGAATAGCCCGAGTATTTCCTGTTCGTTCCTGCCGGAGCTCTCGGCTGTCGCCGCGAACAGCGAGACCACGTCGTAGATCCCTGCGGCGAAGCCGCGCCGGAAGCCCTCATCCTGAGGCCGATAGCTGGAAATGCGCTCGAAGACCGTGCCCGGTGAGGTCCCGGCACCGGTGGACGAGGGAGGGCGACTGGGCGAAGGAGCCGGGGCGGGAGGCACCACGGCCGCCGGAGCAGGCGGGCGCGGAGGGGCCGTGGCGGAGACGTGCGCATACTCTTCCCACGTCATTCTCGCCGTATCTCCAAAATACGGCTTCACGTAATTGATCGGGATGGCCCCATTCAAATTCTGCGCATCCGTGACCGAGAATGTATTGATCCCGATGACCTCGCCGTGAATATTGAGAAGCGGTCCCCCGCTCGAGCCGTGAGAAATGGGAGCCTGATGTTGGATGAAACGGTAGCCTTTATCGGGATCGAGCCGCACGCTCTCCACGATGCCTGATGTAAAGGTCAAATCCAGACCCTGCGGGTTTCCGATGGCCAGGACCTGGTCGCCGACCTCGACCGTGTCCGAATCGCCCACTTTGAGCGCCCGGAGCCCCGTGGCTTTGACGGACAGCACGGCGAAGTCGCGCCGGGCTTCCGTATAGATGATCCGAACATCCGTGTACACGTCTCCCCTCGGCAGCTTGACCGCAATCCGGGTGGCCCCCTGATCCGGCGCAATCACGTGGTTATTCGTCACGATGACGCCGGACGAGGAGACGACAAATCCGCTCCCGAGAGACGTCCAGTGATCATCGGCGCCGTACTGCGTGATGAGCACGACGGCGGGGGCGCTCTGCCTGAACAGCTGCTGGAAGGATGGGGTTGGCGGCGGCTGCTGGGCCGGCGCGGCCGACACCCCCAGGGCGGTGGTGAGCAGCGCCAGGACGAGGGACGCCGAGACAGGAATCGGGCGTGAACGCCGCTGAAGCGTTCGCTCAATCATCTGACCTGACCTCCATGTTGGGCTCGCAATCACCTTCCATTCTTCCCGGCTTCGTCGTCTTTCAGACACCGCCGGAAGTCAGGATTCACGGGCGAGACCTTCGCACGAGTTATGGATAACGTTACGTGAAACCATATAGACCTCCATCAAACTTAAAGTGGTCGCGTGTGAGGAGAGGTTTGTGCGCGCCGCGGCCTGAAGAGGTTGCGGCAGACGCCGAAGCGATGGGGGGCTCAAATGGGACCGCTGCTGCGTGATCGCGTCGCCTTTGTCACGGGCGCCGGGGCCGGGATCGGCCGGACGATCGCCCGCCGGTTCGCCGAGGAAGGTGCCGACATCGCCGCCGTCGATCTCAACGGCCCCGCGGCGGAGGAGACTGCGGCGTTCGTCCGGGCATTGGGCCGCCGGGCCGAGGCGATCCGGGCCGACGTGGCGAACGCGCACGACGTGCAGGCGGCCGCGGGCCGGGCCTTGGAGGCGTTCGGCCGGATCGACGTGCTCGTGAACAACGCCGGGATCACCCTCGACGCGACCATCCCTGAGATGTCCGAGGCCGACTGGGATGCCGTGCTCGACGTCCATCTGAAAGGCACGTTCCTGTGCACGCGCGCGATCGCCCCGCGCATGCGGGAGGCCGGCCGCGGCGCGATCGTCAATATGTCGTCCATTTCGGGTAAGATCGGCAACATCGGACAGGCCAACTACTCCTCGGCCAAGGCCGGGCTGGTGGCGCTCACCAAGGTCACGGCGCGCGAGTTCGCGGCCCACGGCATCCGCGCGAACGTCATCCAGCCCGGGTTGATCGGCACGCCGCCGACCCTGGAGCGGGGCGAGGCGAAGCTCCGCGAAGGCGCCGCGGGGACGCCGCTGGGACGCATCGGCACGCCGGACGAAGTCGCCTCCGTCGCCCTGTTCCTGGCGAGCGACATGGCGAGCTTCGTGACGGGCGCCGTCATCGAGGTGACGGGCGGGCGGCACATGTGACCGCCCCCCGGGGGCCCGCCTCGGGCGTCAGCCCTTCATCGCCCCGGCGAGCAGGCCGCTGATCAGCCACCGCTGGACGGCGACAAACCCGAGGATCGGCGGAAGCGACGCGAGAATCGACGCGGCCATGAGGCCGCCCCAGTCTTCGCGATACCGGCTGTCGACGGCGTAGAGCAGCCCCACCGGGAGCGTTCGGCCTTCGGGGCGCGTCACCAGGACCAGTGGAAAGAACAGGTTGTTCCAGGCGTCCAGGAACGCGAAGACGCCGACGGCCACGATGCCTGGGAGCATCAGCGGAAGCAGGACGTCCCGCAGCAGCCGGATCTCGGTGCACCCGTCGATGCGGGCCGCCTCATCGAGCTCCAGCGGCACCGAGTCCATGAAGCCTTTCATGAACCACACTCCCACCGGGATCGCCGTGGAGGCGAACGCCAGGACGAGTCCCTGATTCGTGTTCAGGAGATGGGACCGGAGGAAGATGAGATACAGCGGGATCAACAGGACGATGAACGGGAACATCTGCGCCAGGAGCAAACCGAGCTGGAGCGGCTGCTTGTACCGGAACTGCATTCTGGAAAAGGCGAAGCCGGCGAGGACGGAGACCGCGATGGTGAGCGCGCAGGTCAGGCCGGACGTTACGACCGAGTTGGCGAAGAAGGTGCGGACGGGCACGACCCCCGTCCACATCTCGACGAAGTTCTCCAGCGTGGGATGCGCCGGCACCAACTGCAGGCGCAGGCTGAAGATCTCGAGGGTCGTCTTGAACGCGGTCACCAGCATCCAGTACACGGGGAAGAGCGTCCAGATGAGCGCGACCGCAAGGAGGACCATGCGCAGCGCGGCGCCCACCGACCATCCTCTGCGTCCGGTCATCGCTGCGCTCCCCGCCCCCACCGGCTCTACGTGAGCGCCTCGCGCTGCAGCGTGCGGATGTAGATCACCGAGAGCACCAGCAGGACCAGCATCCACACGACGCCCATCGCCGCGCCGTACCCGAACTTGAATTGCTGGAACGCCACCCGGTAGATGTGCACCGCCAGCGTCGTGGTGGCGTAGATCGGGCCGCCCTGGGTCATCGTCCAGATCACCGTGAAACTGCTGAAGTTGTTGATGATCGCGATCAGCGAGGCGATGACCATGATGTGGCGGAGGTACGGCAGGGTCAAATGGCGGAACTCCGCCCAGCCCCGGGCGCCGTCGATCCGGATCGCTTCGCGCTGCGCGGCCGGGATGGCCGTCAGTCCGGCGGTGAACATCAAGACGAAGAAGGGCGTTTGCGACCAGACATTGGCGACGATCACCGCGGCCGGCGCGAGGGTCGCGTCGGACAGCCAGGCCAGCCGGTGCGGGATCACGTGCAGGTGCAGGAGTAGCAGGTTCGCCACGCCGGTCTCCTGGTCGAACATGTACAGGAACAGGAAGCCGACCACGACGGCAGGCGTGACCCACGGGACCAGCATCAGGCCGCGGACGGCGGCGAAGCGTTCCGGCAGACCGCCGGCCAGCAGCGCAAAGCCCAGGCCGAACGCGAAACTCGCCGCGACCGAGATCGACGTGAAGAGCACCGTCTTGGTCAGGGACTGCCAGAACGCCGCGTCGCGCCCGAGCGTCAGGAAGTTGCCGAGGCCGACGAACGCCTGATGATCGGGATCGGTAAGTTCCATGTGGAACAGCGACAGCCAGAATGTCCGCAGCAGCGGGTACGCCACCACGTACCCCATGATGACGAACGCCGGGGCCAGGAACAGCGCCGCAAGGGTGCGCGCCCTGCGCCGCGCTGCCGGGCCCCGGCGCGTCTGGACCGGCGGCAGGACCACCACCCTACCCGCCGGGCGCGTCCGGGATGACGGCGCTTACTTGCTGAAGACGTCCAGCAGCTGCGTCTGCATCGCCCGCGCGATCTCCGCCACAGGATCGTTGGTGGAGTACGCGCGCTGCACGTTCGACATAATGGGAGGATAGGCTTGTTCGTATTTCGGCCCGTAAGGCGGCGCCACCACCAGGCCGCCGATCTTGAGGAACCCCAGCGCAATGGGGTTGTTGAGCTCCGGGATCTTGCGCTCCATGCCTTGGACGGCCGGGAGGTCGCCGTTGCGAATCAGGAAATTCCTGATGGCGTACTCATCCGCGACCAGGTACCGCATGAATTTCAGCGCGGCCGCCTGGTTCTTGGAGCCCGCGAACGTCACCGTCTGGTGGTCGGACGACCCTGCCGATGGGCCGCTGGCGGGCCCGCCGGGAATGGCCGTGACGCCCCACGCCGCATACAGTTTCTCGTCCGTGAGCGCGCCGTTCATTCCCTGCACGACGCTCTTGAAGTACGGCCCATCCTCCAGGAAGAGCAGGCGCCCCTGGGCGGCGAAGATCCGGAACTGCCCCATCTTCTTGCCGGGCAGGGTGTAGCCGTTCTTGATGAGCGCGCGGACCCATTCCAGGTAGGCGCGCATCTGCGGGGTATCGGCGTCGGGCTTCCCGTTCTTGATCGGCTCCGCGCCGAACGCGTGCATGTACGGCCATTCGGCGTCCACCCCGAAGTCCCGCAGCGTCGTGTCGATGCCGATGCCGATGCTCTCGGGGTCGTTTTGCTTCGCGGTGGCGATGGCGCGCATCGCCTCGGCGATCGTCTTGGGAGGGGCGTTCGGATCCAGGCCGACCTTCTTCATGAGTTCCTTGTTGTACAAAAAGCCGATGGGGTCGAAGCCCCACGGCAGCCCATAGAGGATATGGTTGAACGTGGCGCGGTCGACGGTCGTGGGGTACAGGGTGCCGACGAAGGCCTTGTCGTACCCGTCCAGGGAACGGAGCAGCTTCGCGCTCGCCAGGCTCGCGATGTCGTTCCCCTGGGCTTCGGCCACGTCGGGGCAGTCCCCCGCCGCGCACTCTGTCACGAGCTGGTGAAGGTGGCCCGAGAAATCCACGGGTTCATCCTTGATCCTGATGCCGGGGTTGTCCTTCATGAACCGGGCTTCGATGTCATCGACCCACGGCTTTTCCGTGTGGTCGCCCGACTCCCAGTTAACGAACCTGATCGTCACCTCGGTGGCTGCGAATGATGAAGGCCCTGCGTACCCTACCGTTAACGCTCCGGCCAACCCCAGGGCAACCGTCCCCGCCTTCCACGCGCGCTTGATCCCCATGGGTCCCCCCTAGGACGCCTGCCAAACCGTTTTGGCCCGCCATTCGCCCAGACCGCCGACAGTTCCTCCCGTCCTCCCCCCCGCCGTGCTTCGAGACGGCTGGCCGCGCCTGGCCCGGGGTTCGATGACGAGGAGGACCACCGGCCGCGGTTGAACTCCAATTTACTACTCCCTTCTGCGGAGACGGGCGGCGGTGGAGCGATGTCGATACCCAATCCTCTGATTCTCACCGAAAACCATTTCTTTCGTCACCGGCGGCACTACCCCATCGCCACGCGCTTCGCGATTGCGGCCGATCTCGGGTATGACGGCTACGAACTGACCGACGCGGATCCCAAGGACGACGGCACGTGGTCGCAGGTCCAACAGGCGTTCGACCGGACCGGGATGCGCGAGATCGGGATGTATGTCGTCGTCCGGGCGATGCCGGGTGTCCACCTCGACGCCGAGATCGCCCGGGCCGCCGATTGCATCGAACGGTTGTCGGGGCTCGGCGGCTCCGCGTTCCTGCTGCTCACCATCACCGTCGCCCCATGGTCGGCCACCACGCCCTTTCACGAGAGCGGCTCCGCGGTCGCCACGCCCGTCCACTGGCAGCAGGCGTCCCAGGTGCTCCGGGCCCTCGACGGCAGGCTGGCGGAGGCGCGCATGCCGGGGTACCTCTACAACCATGTGGGATTCCTGATCGATACCCCCGGCGTCGAGGAACGCCTGCTCAGTGTCGTTCAGCCCCGCAACATCGCCCCCGGCCTCTCGACCTTCCATGCGTACTTTCACGCGGAGGTGCCCGACCCGCCCGAGATCCTGGCCTCCCCGGTGATGGGGCGGCTCGGCTACGTCGCGCTGCACAGCGGATTCCCCAGGCCCGAGCCGTACCGCACCGCGCTCCTCGACGAAGGCCAGATCGACATCGCCGGCTGGTTGGGGCTGCTGTGGGAACGGGGCTATCGCGGTCCCCTCGCGCTCCAGGCCTACGACCTCGGGGGTGATCCGTACGTCAGCGCCGAACGGCAGATGCAGTACGTGCGCAGCGTCTGGGCGCGGTTCCAGCGGGACCCGCGGCTCAATCCCGCGCGCCCGGCGTCTGAGTGACGCCATGAGCGTCCGGCCGTGAGATTCACGTAGAGGGGGCGGCATGGAGCGGATCCGCACCGCCGTGGTCGGCCTGAACCAGGGCTTGATGCACGTGGTCGAGGTGCTCGCCAATCCCCGGTTCCACCTCGCGGCCGTCTGCGACAGTGACGAGCGGAAGCTCGCCTGGCTGCGTGGGGAGCCGGCCGTCGACAACGAGCCGGCGTGGTATCGCGCGCACCGGGCCGCGCTGCTCGACCGCGCCCGGGCGCACCCGGAGCTGGCCCGCGTCGCTCTGACGGCCGATGTTCAGGCCCTCCTGGAGATGCCCGAGATCGACGCGGTGATTCTCACCGTGCCGATTCGCCTCAACGCCCCCCTGGCGGCTCGGGTGCTGGAGGCCGGGAAGCACTGCTTCGCGCAAAAGCCTTTTGCGATCAACGTGGAGCAGGGCCTGGGGCTCCTGCGGGCGGTTCGGGCATCACGCCGGGCGTTCATCCACGGGTTCCAGTATCGCCACGCGCCGGTGTTTGCCCAGGTGCGCAAGATGATCGACGCCGGGGCCCTGGGCACCGTCAAGCAGCTGTGGTGGAACATGGCCCGGCGCCCGCTGCGGGCATCGCACAACCGCCGTGACCTGAGCGGCGGGGCCTACCTGGCGGACTGCTGCCACTGGCTGGATCTCTTCGAGTATTTCCAGCCCGGGGCGCGCTTCACGCGGGTGGCGGCGTTTGGCGGCCTGGACGTGCCCAACACGCACGTGGACTTTCCCGACAACGCGGTGACCATCATCGAGTACAACACGGGGGTCCGCGGGAGCCTGAACTTTACCTATTTCACCGACCAGCCGGAGCAAAGCGTCTGGGGGATCCAGGGGACCGGGGGGAAGATCCGCGGCGACAACGAAGAGGCGGGACGGTTCGTGATGTTCTCCGGCCCCACACGAGATCGGACCGACTTCGCCGTCAACCCGGCGAGGGCCTACCGGGACCTCCTCGGGTTCGACCGCATCCACGACGCGTTCGCGGACCAGATCGAGGCGGGCGACCACGCCATGGCGGTGGACGAGGCGGAGCGCGGGCTGGAGAACCTGCTGCTCTGCCTCGCGGCCGATCGGGCCATCCTCGAGCGCCGGATCGTGCAGCGGGAGGAGGTCGCGCCGGCCGCCGCCGCGTTGTAATCGGAGGATCGCCGCGCGCACGATCTGAGCATTTCCGATTGAGCGGGCGAGGAGGGGGCCGCGCATGGATCGGATCCGCACCGCCGTCGTCGGCCTGAACCACGGGTTGTCGCACGTGGTCGAGGTGCTCGCCAATCCCCGGTTCCGGCTCGTGGCCGTCTGCACCCGCAGCCCGAAGAAGTTGGGCTGGCTTCGGGGGGAGCCGGCCCTCGACGGCGAGCCCGGCTGGTATCGCGCGCACCGGACGGCGCTGCTCGACCGGGCCCGGGCGTACCCGGAGCTGGCCGAGGCCAGGCTGACGACGGATTTCGACGCCCTGCTCGGGATGCCGGATGTCGACGCCGTGATCCTCGCCCCGCCGAATCATCTCAACGCGCCGCTGGCGGTCCGCGTGTTGGAGGCGGGAAAGCACTGCTTCGCCTCCAAACCCTTCGCGGTCAACGTAGAGCAGGGCGTGCGGCTCCTGCGCGCGGTTCGGGCATCCCGTCGGGCGTTCATCCTTGGGTTCGAGTACCGGTACTCGCCGGTATTCGCGCAGGCGCGCAGGATGATCGACGCCGGGTACCTCGGCACCGTCAAGCAGCTGTGGTGGAACATGACGCGGGGGCCGCTGCGGGCCTCGCACAACCGCCTGGAGTTGAGCGGCGGGGCGTACCTCGCGGAGTGCTGTCACTGGCTGGACCTGTTCGAATATTTCCAGCCTGGGGCGCGGTTCACGCGGGTCGCGGCGTTCGGAGGACTGGACGTGCCCAACACGCACGTGGATTTCCCCGACAACGGGGTGACCATCATCGAGTACACGACGGGGGTGCGGGGCAGCCTCAACTTCACGTACTTCACCGACCAGCCCGAGTACAATGTGTGGGGGGTCCAGGGGACCGGGGGGAAGATCCGGGGGGACACGGAGGAGGCGGGGCGCTTCGTGATGTTCTCGGGGCCAACACAGGATCGGACCGAGTTCGCCGTCAATCCGGCCAGGGCGTACCACGGCCTCCACGGCCACCTCGGGTTCGACCGCCTCCACGACGCGTTCGCGGACCAGATCGAGGCGGGCGACCACGCCATGGCGGTGGACGAGGCGGAGCGCGGGCTGGAGAACCTGCTGCTCTGCCTCGCGGCCGATCGGGCCATCCTCGAGCGCCGGATCGTGCAGCGAGAAGAGTTCGCGATGGCGGGCGTCGCGGAGTGAAGCGTGATGGATCGAACGTCAAGATGGCCCGGGTTTGCCTGCCTGTCCGCCGGGCGTGGTCGCGCCGGGCTTGAACTTGTAGAGCGCGCGGGCGTTCTCGGACAAGATCCGCTCGCGCACACCCGGCGCGGCGCTCGTGAACGCCTCCCGGGGGTCGAACGAGTCCCAATACGGATAGTTGCTCGCGAACAACAGCATCTCGTGAGCGCCGGTGATTTCGAGCCAGCCGTCGAGGACCTTCGGATCGTCCGGCATCTCGAACCGGTCGGCGCAGAACCTCACGTGGGTCCGTAGGTACGTCGACGGCAGCTGCTTGGTCCACGGCGTCTCGCGGCGCGTGGGGCGCCAGTCCTTGTCCATCCGCCAGACGAGCGGGGTCAGCATGTGGTGCGCCCCGTCGGCGAAGACGAACGTCAACTCCTCCAGGCGATCGAAGACCCCCTCGGCGATGAGGCTGGCGAGGTGGTAGGCAAAGTTCGTGGGGTAGAGCGTCCGGTATTCCATAAAAGTAGAGTAGTACCCCGCCGCCGACGGCCAGAAATCCACGCCGGCGCCTCCATCGGCGTGCACCGCGACCGGCAGTCCATGGCGCGCAGCGGCTTCCCACAGCGGAAAGTAGACCCGCTGCCCGTACGGGCGGTGCGCCTGCATGGGCACGGCGACTTGGACGAACGCGGGGTGACCGGCCCATCGTTCGATCTCGCGCCGGGCCTGTTCGGGATCGCCGGGGTTGACCCGGATCGAGCCGTAGAACCGGCCGTGCGAGTTGGCCTTCCCGAGCCAGGTGGCGGCCATCCAATCGTTCGTCGCCGCGCAGATCGCGGTCGCCAGGTCCGCGTCCGCGAGCAGCCCTCGCGTCAGGGGGATCAGGACGGCGCAATCGACGCCCATCTCCGTGAATAACCGCCGGCCGGCCAGCTCGGGGTCCGACCCGGGCAGGCCCCCATCGGCTCGAGCCTCGGGAGCGTACTCGCCCATCGGCGCCGGGTAGAAGTAGCGTTCGGGTCCGGGGAAGGGGCGGCTCCGCCACGGTTCCTGCATGTACTCGCGCAGTTCGTCCTTCTGTCGGATCGAGGGATGGACCGCACAATCGACGGTCCGCGCGCCGCCGCCGGCCACCTGCCCTATCCTCCTCCAGGCTGCTGACGGCGGGCGGCTGAGCCTGGATCGCCGTCCGTCTCGAGGATGACCTGCCCGTCTTCCACCCACACCGGGTAGGTGCGAACGGCTTTGGTGGGCTCCGTTATCGTCCGGCCCGTGGCGATATCGAACTCCCAGGCGTGCCAGGGGCAGCTCACGATTTCTCCCTGCCGCACCCAGAGGACGTTGTAGGCGCCGGCGTCCTCCGTCGTGCCCGTGACGTCGCCCAGGCACAGCGGCCCGCCCGCATGCGGGCAGTAGTTGTTAAGCGCGTAGTACTTCCCGTTGACGTTGAACACGCCCACGCCGACGCGGCCGGCCCGAACGACCCGGTGGCTGCCAGGAGGGAGATCCGCCGTGCGGCCCACGACGTAGCGGCCCACCGACCGCCCCCCTCAGGCGGAGCCATCGGCCCGGCGGGTGGGCGGCAGGCCGTACAGCTCGAGGGCATTGTCCCGCAGCACCCGCTCGCGCATTCCATCCGGGAACTGGCGGGCGACGCGCAGCGGGTCGTCGAAGTCCCAGTGCGGATAATCCGTCGAAAACATGAGCAGCCGGGCGGCGTCGACCCACTCGAACACGCGCTGCAGGTGGCCGGCATCGGACGGCTCCTCGATCGGCTGGCTCGTGAACCGCACGTGGTCCCGCACGTACTCTGACGGCCGGCGCTTCACCAGGGGCGCCTCCGATCGCAGGTGGGCCCACAGGTTGTCGAGGCGCCAGAGCAGGGGCGCGATCCAGCTGAACCCGCCTTCGGCAAACACGACCTTGAGGGTCGGGAATTTCTCGAAGGCGCCCTCGAAGATCAGGCTGGTCAGGTGGGTGGCGTAGAGCAGGGAATACAGCGCGTGATGCTCGATGAAGTACGACGCGAACCCCACCGGCGTGAGGAGGCCCATGCCCGCGGCGCGGTTGACGTGTACGACGATGGGCAGTCCATGCTTCGCGGCCGCCGCGAGGATGGGGTGGTACTGCGGCTGTCCAAACGGCGCCCGCGTGTACGGGACGAGCATGACCTCCACGAAATGCGGGTGGCCCGCCCACCGCTCGATCTCGCGGACCGCCAGGTCCGGCTGCGCCGAGCAGACCCGCAGGGCGCCGCGGTAGCGGCCGTGCCGGTTGTAGGCGGAGAGCCAGGTCTCTGCCAGCCACGAGTTCGTCGCGGCGCACACCGCGGCTTCGTGCTCCGGATTCGGCACCGGCCGGACCGTGAGCGGCAGGAGTACCGCGTAATCCACGCCGGCGTCGCCAAAGAGCTGCTGCTCGGCAAACGCGAGGTCCGAGCACGGCGGGCCGCCGCCCGGGGGATACGCATCGCGGCGCTGCGCTTTGCCCGGCGCCACGTACGTTGGGGTTTCGACCGCATCGAAGACCTGATCGGGCCAGTCGCGGCTGCGCCAGGGCTCCGGCACCCGCTCCCGCAGCTCGGCGAAGGACCGCGGCGCCGGGTGCACGTCCGCGTCGACGATTTTGACTCTGACGTCAGTCTGCCCGCGGTCAACGTGCAGGGATCGCGCCATCGGAACACCCCCCAAGTCACCCCTCCGATTCTCGGGGCGCCCGGTCTTGTCCTCCGGCTGCCGGTTTTTGGGCATGATGCCCTCTTAGGGGCTCCGCGCTTTGCGAGGAGAATGGGGCCCCAGGAAGGTGGTCTCCATGCACAGTATCCGTAAAGTGATCACCAGGCAGGACTTCCGCCGGCTCGGTGGCGGCGCCGGTATCCTGGCGGCCATCGCGGCGGCGTGGCTCCTGGTCGGCGCGGCTGTGATCCTCCCCGCGGCCCGCCTCAGCCTGCTGGCGCAGGAGAACCCGCACCAGTACCTCACGTTCGCGGCAAAGCATCAGGTCATCGTGTGGATGGTCAACATCCTGGGCGGGCTGCTGAGTCCGCTGCTCACCCTGGTCCTGTTCCTCGTGCTGGTGGACCGGTTCCAGGAAGACGCTCCGTACCAGTCGAGAACCGGCCTGGCGGTCGGTGTGGTCGGCACGGCCGGGTTTGCCATCGGGGCCTTCCTCAAGCAGATCGGGCTTGGGTCGCTCGTGCCCCTCTACGCGGCGAACAAATCCGCCGCGGCGGTGGCCTTCTACGCGGTGAACGGGACGGCCAACTCCTTCCTCGGCCTGGGGGATCTGGGCCTCGGCCTCGGGATCCTCGTGTTCGGAAGTCTGATGCTGCAGGCGGGCGGCAACTACGGGCACCTGGGCTTTCTGAGCTCCATTACCGGCATGCCGCTGATCCTCTCGGCGTTCGTGCCGCATATCATCCTCTACGTGATCACCTCCGTGCTGATGGTCGCCTGGTTGGCCTGGACCGGAGCGCTCCTGTGGATGGAGACCGCCCCCCACGGCGCCACCCGCAGAGCAGGCGCGAGGGAAGGTCATCTGGTGAGGTCCTGACCGGCGAGAATCTCGAGAACCTCAAGGATCGCGCAAGACGCGGGGCGCGGCGCCTTCGGTGGCTCCCGCCCCGCATTTATTTGTACGGGACCGTCCCCGTGCCGGAACTGAACACGATTTGGCGTGAGGTAGCGTGGCGTGACCTGGTCGCCTTACCGTGGCGGCGCTACGAGATCATGACCCGTGTGAGCCCCGCCGAGATTGTCGCGGTCATGCAGAGGGTCACCAAGCCGAACCAATGGTTCGGGTTCGGGCTCGAAATCGAGCCCGAGCCGCCGCGGCCATTCAGCGGCACGGTCACGGCCGAGGGGTTCATCGTGAGCCGGAGGCATTGGTTTTGGAATTACCCCGTGCCGGTGGTCATCGGGCGTCTCGGATCGGCGCCCGGCGGGACACGCATCGGCATCACGATGAGGTATCGCTGGGTTTTGCTGGCATTCTGGATCTTGTGGATGACGTTCTTTGTTTGGTATCGTTTCACCATCCTGATTCACGCGGGCCACGTCCTCGGGAACCTGGCCCAGGTGGTTGCGCTTCTGGTGGGGATGCCCGCGCTCGCTTACCTGCTGTGCACGGTCTCGTTTGACGGGGAAGCGCGCTGGGCAAAAGCCAGGTTGGACGAGCTCCTCTCTGGTGACGTTAATTTCGCGCCTTCTTTCGCGCCGTCTAAGGATGGCGGGTCGCGGATCTTCTGAACCGATCTCCGCAGCCTGGATCTCATCGTTCCCCTCTTTTGACAGGCAAGGTGCCTTCTTGCCATAATGTGGTCGAGCCACAGGGCGGTTAGCTCAGTGGCAGAGCGCATCCTTCACACGGATGAGGTCGCAGGTTCAAAACCTGCACCGCCCACCACACACCCCGCTGCGCCGAACTGCACGAGATCGCTGCGACCAGGTCCGCCCCCATCCGAGATCAACCAGAGCGTCTGATGTGAAGCAGCTGCCTAGATGTGCCGGAAGCTACCGGAGTAATTCCCCCTGTCTGCCGGGCACGCCCTGCGGGTAGGTACTGTTACCGTAACGCTTGGCGACGTGCCGGTGGTCCGGTAGGAGGGTATGTATGAGAGCAGTCTGGCAGCATATCGGCATTGCGCTTTCGGCTGCGATCGGCGCCGTGATATCGATCATGGGCGACTTGATCCAAAAGCAAGATGCCTCCGCAACACTCAAGCTATCTGCGATCCTCGCCAGGGATGTGATGCCCAGGATCACCCCCCTCGTGGTTGTGTGTTTTCTGGTCGTGTTGGCCGTTGCCGTCGCGTTCATCTTCAAAGCCAACACGGGCAAGGACGCATTTTATCGAGGCCTCAGCGTGATCTCGCTCCTCATGCTGGCGACGCCCTATCAGCTGCCCCAAACGCTTCCGCAAGGCGCCCCGGGCGTCAGGGTGAGTATGGGTCGCGGGGTCGAGATCGCCGCTGAGGTTCCTCGACCGAGCGTCGATGGCATGCCCGCAAATCTCGCGCAGGTTTCAGGCTCTGTGTTCACCCCGGTACACGTGCGACTCGGGACCAGCGATCGTCGCCCTGTGTCAAACGTGACGGCGATCCTGATCGATCCGTCGACCTCGCAGGTCCTGGGAAGCCTGCGCCGGGAGGAAGACGAATTCACATTCTTTACCCGTCCAGGAATGTATCTCCTCAGGATAGAGGCGCCGGGGTATCTCATCGTGACCTATAACTTGCGCGTTGAGAAAGAACAGCGAAATGTTATCCGAATCGCCCTGGAGGCCACGTGGCTCCCAATTTTCCTGCAGCGGCTTCCACTCGTGTCATTCTAGCGGGTCCACCATGCTCGCCTCAATCGCTGAAAGACGCGCGCCGGCGGGGAGGTTCAAGATCCCGAAAGTGATGAGCCCTCCTGTGCGACCATTGCGAGGAACGCCTCAACAATCCGTGGATCGAAGTGCGTTCCCGCGTGATGGTAGATGTACTCCCGCGCCTCTTCAACGCTCCACGCCGCCCGATGGGGCCGGTCCGTTCTGAGCGCGCACCACACATCGACCACCGCAAAGACACGGGCGGACAGGGGGATCTGCTCCCCCTTCAATGCGCGCGGATACCCTGTGCCGTCCCACTTTTCATGATGGCAATAGGGGATCTCGAGCGCGGGCACCAAAGCGCCTGTTGACGTCAAGAGGTCGCGGGCAAAGACCGGGTGGCGGCGCACGATCTCCCATTCTTTCTCCGTCAGCTGACCGGGTTTGAAGATGATCTCATCGGGGACACCCACCATCCCGATGTCGTGCAGGAAGGCCCCTCGCCGGACGTGGATCAGTTCATCCTCCTTCATTCCGACCGCACGAGCCAGTCGCAGGGTCAGGGCCACCACGCCATGATTGTGGAGCCAGATCTCATCATCTTCCATGGAGAAGGCGGATGGGCCGTCCTTTCCAGCCAATTCCGGCTCGCTCAAATTGGCATCATCCCGTTGTGGGTCAACGACCTCGCGGTGTCTGCGGTGAGGCGAATCCATGGGCCGCCCCCGAGGCATGCGTCACGTCAATTCCTTTGTGCCCACCGGACTCGCCTCGCAGACCACCTCTTGAGGGGCATCCCGCGTCCCTGGGAGAGGGGCAGGACTCACTCCGCACCGGCTGGAACACGCCTTCGCGCTTACCTTTGCCCTGTTCCACGCTTCGATCGGCCTTGGGGCCTCGGAAGGGTAGGCGCCGCCCCGCAAGGAGAGGAAGGGATCCCGCGTGGCTCGGCTGACCATGGGTATCATCATGAACGGCGTCACCGGCCGCATGGGCACCAATCAGCATCTGGCCCGTTCGATCATGGCGATTCGCGAGCAGGGCGGGGTGCCGATCGGCGACGGCGACGCGATCTGGCCGGAGCCCATTTTGGTCGGACGCAGCGCCGACAAGCTGGCGGCGCTGGCCGGCCGGTTCGGGCTCGCACGGTGGAGCACCGACCTGGAGGCGTGCCTCGCCGATCCGGCGCCACAGATCTACTTCGACGCCCAGGTGACCTCGGCCCGGGCGGCGGCGGTTCGCCGGGCCATCCAGGCGCGGAAGCACATCTACGCGGAGAAGCCGCTCGCGGACGATCTGGACACCAGCCTCGAGCTGGCCGGTCTGGCCGCCGAAGCCGGCCTCAAGAACGGGGTGGTCCAGGACAAATTGTTCCTGCCGGGCTTGCGCAAGCTCAGGCGGCTGGTCGACGGCGGGTTCTTCGGACGCATCCTCTCGGTGCGGGGCGAGTTCGGGTACTGGGTGTTCGAGGGCGGCTGGCAGCCCGCCCAGCGTCCGTCTTGGAACTACCGGAAAGAGGACGGCGGCGGGATCATCCTCGACATGTTTCCGCACTGGCGGTACGTGCTCGACAACCTGTTCGGCCAGGTGCGCCGGGTGGTGTGCCTGGGGGTGACGCACATTCCGCGGCGGGTCGACGAACGGAACGTCCCGTACGCGGCCACCGCCGAGGACGCCGCGTACGCGGTGTTCGAACTGGATGGCGGCGTCATCGCGCACTTCAACTCCTCGTGGTGCGTGCGCGTCTACCGGGATGAGCTGCTCAGCATCCAGGTCGATGGGACCGATGGGAGCGCCGTGGCCGGCCTGTGGACCTGCAGGGCGCAGCACCGGGCCGTCACCCCCCGGGCGGTGTGGGATCCGGACCGCGCACCGGGGGCCGCATACCGGGAGCAGTGGCAGGACGTGCCGGACAACCAGCCGTTCGACAATGCCTTCAAGGCGCAGTGGGAGCTGTTCCTGCGCCACGTGGCCGGCGAAGCGCCTTTCTCCTGGTCGTTCCTCGAAGGGGCGAAGGGCGTGCAGCTGGCCGAGGCCGCGATGCGATCCTGGCGCGAGGGCCGGTGGGTTGACGTAAGCGAGCTCAGGCTCTGACCCGCGGGAGGAACCGATGGCGCGTCCGGTGGTGATGCTGCCTCAAGAGGACCGAAGCCTCATGCGCTACGAGCTGGGGGCGGCGTCCTCGTTCGAGCCGGCCAGGGAGCCGTTCAAGAGCCGGGTCGTCTACGCCGCGGTGCACGTGGTGGCCGATCCGTTCGCCGCGCAGGGCCCCGACGCCCCCGCGACGCTGGACTGGGAGGCCACCCTCGCCTACCGCCGCTACCTTTGGTCGATGGGCCTTTCGGTCGCGGAGGCCATGGACACCGCCCAGCGCGGGATGGGGCTGGATTGGTCCGTGTGCCGGGAGTTGATCCGGCGCACCGCGGCCGAGGCCAAGGCCGCGCGCGGGGGCCTCGCCTGCGGCGCGACCACGGATCAGCTGCCGCCGGGACGGGTGGCCCTGGAGCAGATCGAGCGGGCCTACGACGAGCAGTGCGCGTTCATCGAGGATGCGGGAGCGGCGGTGGTGGTGATGGCCAGCCGTCACCTCGCCTCCTCCGCGAGGGGGCCCGAGGACTACCTGCGCGTTTATGACCATCTCCTGTCGCGGCTCTCCCGCCCGGCAATCCTGCACTGGCTCGGTGAGGTCTTCGATCCTCACCTGGCGGGCTACTGGGGCTCGCGCGACCTGGACGCCGCGACCGAGACCCTGGTCGGGATCGTACGGCAGCATGCGGACAGGGTCGACGGGATCAAGGTATCGCTCCTGGATGCCCGCCGCGAGATCGCGCTGCGCGAGCACTTGCAAAAGCACGACGTCCGCCTGTACACCGGCGATGACTTCAACTATCTGGACCTGATCCGGGGGGACGCCCGAGGGTACAGCCACGCGCTCCTCGGCATCTTCGACGCCATCGCCCCGGCGGCGTCCGCCGCCATCCGGGCGCTCGACCGCGGGCAAATGGACGCCTACGAGGCGATCCTATCGCCGACCATCCCTCTGGCCCGCCACATCTTTCAGGCGCCCACCTATTATTACAAGACGGGCCTGGTGTTTCTGGCCTACCTGAACGGGCACCAGCAGCACTTTCGCATGGTCGGGGGACTGGAGAGCGTCCGGTCGATCGTTCATCTCGGCCAGATCCTGATGCTGGCCGACCGCGCCCATCTGCTGCGGCTGCCCGACCTCGCCGCTTCGCGCATGCGCAAGATCCTCGCGGTGGCAGGCATCGAGTAGGGGCGGCCCATGAGCCCGGCGGACGGCGGCGGGCGCCTCGGCCTCAATCAGATGACGGTGCCCGGCTGGACCGTGCAGCAGGCGGTGGACGGCTGCGCGAGGCACGGGATCCGTCACATCGGCCTCTGGCGGGAAAAAGTGGCGGAGCGCGGGGTGGCGGCCGGCGCGCGCGCGGCGCGCGATGCGGGGGTGGCCGTCTCCAGCCTGTGCCGCGGGGGCTTCTTCCCCGCCGGGACCGCGGCGGAGCGGCGCAGGCGCATCGAGGACAACCGGCGGGCGATCGAGGAGGCGCGCGGGCTCGGCACGGATACCCTGGTGCTGGTCTGCGGACCGGCGCCGGACCGAGATCTCGATGGGGCCAGGCGTGCGGTGGAGGAGGCGGTCGCGGAACTGGTCCCTCATGCCTCCGAGCACGGCGTGAGGCTGGCGATCGAGCCGCTGCACCCGATGTTCGCGGCGGACCGGTCGGTCGTCAGCACGCTGGCCCAGGCCGCTGCGATTGCGGAGCGCCACCCGGCCGATCGGGTCGGGGTGCTCGTCGATGCGTACCACGTCTGGTGGGATCCGGCCGTGTACGCGGAGATCGCCCGCTGCGGGCGGAGGGTGTTCGGATTCCACATCAGCGACTGGATCGTGCCGCTTCCGGACATCCTGTATGGGCGGGGGATGATGGGGGACGGGGTCATCGAGCTGCGGAGGCTCCGGCAGGCCGTGGACGGCGCCGGCTTCGCCGGTCCGATCGAGGTGGAGATCTTCAACCGCGCGATCAACGCCATGCCCGGGGACGAGGTCCTGAGCCTGATGAAGGAGCGGTACCTGACGCACGTGGCGTGAGCGGCGGGGTCTCCGAGCGTTCACGACCGGCCGATGGCTCCGGACCGTGATGGTGGCCCTGGCGCACCATGGGGGCGCTAACGACCGATCGTCGGTTTCATGTCGCCAACAAACTGGTCTAAGTTGCGGATGCTCCGGAGGACGACTTTCATCGCCTCGTTGGGGAAACCGGATTCAAGTGTCACCGTGTATCCGGCGAAGACATCGTAGGCATCATCCGCTCCCCAAAACAAGAAATTCCGATCACTCATCCGCAGCAGTTGCTTCATGAATCCCGCACGGTCGCTGACGTTGTTCACGTTGATGTACCCGCCTTTGTAATGCGGATAGATCCGGAAGGCGATGGTGTTCGATGTGGTGACACTGATCACGATCTCTAAACTGTCCGCGTTGGCGAGCCCTTGCATACTCCCGATAAAGTTATAGGGCTGCTTCTCGCTTTGTCGGAATGAGACCCCGATGTCTGGGCCCACGGTATCCAGGAGTTGAGTCAATTGGTCTCGTGTTCGTAGTCGTGCCGTTTCGTCAGAGGTCTGCTGGCCATAGACGACAGGACCACTGGTTGCCGCCGCAAGCGCACATATGAGGGCCACCACGATGGGTCGCACAGAAGATTCACCTCCGCGGAGATCTCCCACCAAGCCGGTTGCTGTTTCCTGAGCCGATTGAAGTGTTGCCCTTGAGACGAAAGTAATACGACATCGCCGGGACCATTGGTGGCGGACGGAAGGGTAGACTTCGGCCCGGGCCGGCAACGGTCTCCGAGCCGACAGGAATACTGGGGAACCCAACGGAGAGCTAGGACAGAGGGCCGCGCGCGCCGTCCGCTGTTATGTCGAGTAGTCCGCGAACTGGACCGTCGTCGCCCGCGCCCGCCAGTCGGTGACGACGTTGACGACCGCCGGGACCCCCGCCTCGGCCGCCCGCTCGAGCGCCGGGCGGATGCCGTCCGGCGTCTCGACGTGCTCGCCGTAGCAGCCCAAGGCCTCGGCCATGCGGTCGAAACGGGTGTAGCCGAGATCGCGGCCGGGCTTGTTCCGCTCCGGGTCGGCGGTCCACCCGCCGTTCAGGCTGATGACGGTGATCACCGGCAGTTGATGGCGGGCCGCGGTGTCCAGTTCCATCGCGTTCAGGCCGAAGGAGCCGTCGCCGTGCAGGACCAACACCTGCGTCTCCGGCTTGGCGGCCTTGGCGCCGAGCCCGTAGGGAAGGCCGACCCCCATCGTGCCGAACGGCCCCGAGTTGAGCCGGTGGCCGGCCGCGTAGGTCGGGATCGCCTGGCGGCCGTAGTTGAGGATTTCCTGGCCGTCGACGACCAGGATGGCGTCCCGGTCCAGGAAGTCGCGGACTTCCTTGCAGAGGCGCAGGGGATGGATCGGCACCTGGTCGGTGCTCATCGCGGCCTCGGAGTCCGCGCGTTTCCCCCGGTTCACCGACCCGAGATGCGCGAGCCATTCCGCGTACCGCTTCGCCTCCACGCGCCCGTCCGCCGCCTCGACGAGCTGGCGCAGCACCGCCTTCGCGTCGCCGACGATCCCGATGTCGGCCGCGCGGTTGCGGCCGATCTCGGCCGGGTCGAGGTCGATCTGGACGAGCTTCGCGCCGGCGGCGAAGCGCGGCGGCTGCGCGTAACCGATCACGTAGTTGAGGCGCGTGCCGACGGCGATGATCACATCCGCCTCACGGAAGGCGGTGGAGCGGGCGTGTGAGAAGCACAGCGCGTGGTCCTCCGCGACGACGCCGCGTCCCTGCGGGGTGGTGTAGAACGGGATGCCGGTCTCATCGACGAGGGCCTGGAGCTCCTCCGCGGCGTCCGACCAGAGGATGCCGCTCCCGGAAATGAGCACCGGTCGTTCGGCGCGGGCCAGCAGGTCCACGGTCCGGCGGACCAGGTCCGGATCGCCTGCCGGGCGAGCCCGGGTGCGCGGATCGAACGGCTCGGCCCAGGCCACCTCGGCGTCCTCAACCCGGTGGTAGAGCACGTCCCCCGGCAGGTCGAGGTAGACGGGGCCGGGGCGGCCGCCGCAGGCGTGGCGGAACGCGGTCGCGACGAGCTCGGGGATCCGCCGCGGATCGTAGACGCGTTCGGCCCAGCGGACGATCGGGCGCATCATGGCGATCTGGTCCATCTCCTGGAACGCGCCCTTGCCGAGCTGGCTCACCGGGCTGGAGCCGCCGATCGCCACGACCGGCGCGCTGTCGACAAACGCGTTGGCGACGCCCGTGACCAAATTGGTCGTGCCGGGACCGGAGGCGGCCATGCATACCCCCGGGCGGTTCAGCACCCGGCTGTAGGCGTGGGCCATCATGGCCGCGGCCTGCTCGTGGCGCACGTCGATCATGCGGATCCCTTCGGCGATGCAGGCGCTCTCCGCGGCGAGCATCGGCCCGCCCATGAGATAAAAGAGCACCTCAGTGCCCTGGCGCTTCAGCGCGCGGGCCAGAATCTCGGAACCGGTTGTCGCCATCTTAGATGACTTCCTCCCTTTTCAGCCGGGCGACCTCGTCCTCCGAGAGCCCGAGGAGCTCGCGGTAGACCTCGACGTTGTGCTGACCGAGCAGCGGCGCGGCGGTGACCTCGACCGGCGACCGGGAGAGCTTCACCGGCCAGCCCGGCATGGTGAAGGCTCCGCGTACCGGGTGCTGCACGGTGACGAATGTGCCCCGCTCGCGTAGATATGGATCTTCGGAGAGCTCGCGGGTGTCGAAGACCGCGCCGGCCGGCACCCCGGCCCGCCCGAGCATCTCCATGACCTCACGCTTGGTGTACTGACGTGTCCAGGCGGCCAGCAGGGCGTCGACCTCGGCCTCGTGGTCCTGCCGCGCCTGCGGGGTGGCGAAGCGCGGATCATTCAGGAGGTCCTCGCGCCCGATCGCCGCGAGCAGGCGGTCCCAATGGCGGTTTCCCGCGCGCGAAGTGTAGATGTAGACGTAATCGTTCGGGCCGCCCGGCCTGCAGGGATACGTCGCGCTCGGCGCGCTGGCGAGCAGCGCGCTGCCGTTGCCGACCCGCTCGGCGGCGCAGCCCGAAACGGCCTGGCGCGCGTAGGCGATCCGGCAGAAGTTGATGACGGCGTCCTGCAGGGTCACCTCGATCCGCTGCCCCAGCCCGGTGTGCTCGCGATCATAGAGCGCGGCGAGGATCCCGATGGCGCTGTGGAGGCCGGTGCCGGTGTCGCCGATGGTGGGGCCGGGCCGCAGGGGACGGCCGTCCTTCTCGCCGGTGATGCTGAGGGCGCCGCCGACGGCCTGGGCGATCATGTCGAACGAGAGGAATTTTCCGTAGGGGCCGTCGGGTCCGTAGCCCTTGATCTGCGCATAGATGATCCGGGGATTGATCGCGCGCACGGTCTCGTAGCCGAAGCCGAGGCGCTCGATCGTCCCCGGGGCGAAGTTCTCGATCATCACATCCGCGGATCCCAGCATCGCCCGGAACATGTCCTTGCCCTGGGGACTGCGGAGGTTCAGGGTGACGCTGCGCTTGTTGGCGTTGAGGAGGAGGAAGTAGTACGAATCGACGCCCTCGCGGTCGGCCGAGGCGGCGCGGCCCTGGTCGCCGAGGGTCGGCTCCTCGACCTTGATCACGTCCGCGCCGAGCCAGGCCAGGGTCTCAGTGCAGGACGTTCCGGCCTCGAATTGCGTCAGATCGAGGACACGCACGCCTTCCAGCGCCGCTCGTCGCGTTATCGGCTTCGTCCCCGCCACAACTCACCCGGCTCGCACGGCCGCCGCTGTCCGGGAGCGTGACGGCCGTGGACATTCAGGCCGCTCCCCTCGCCGATGTGGTACGGGGCCGCTCCCCGCGATTCCTGCAGTGGGGCAGGGGCCCACAGGCTTGACGGCTGGGCGTAGACTAGGTGATCGAGTTTCCGGGGCGGCCATTGCGACCGGGGTAGCCGGGCGGCGCTCCGGCGAGGCGGCTCCAGAAGGGACACGGAGGAGGACTGAGATGGGGATGGACGTCTACGGGAGGAGACCCTCTGCGCCGGCAGGACGGTATTTCCGGTCGGCTCTGTGGGCGTGGCCCCCGATCCACGCGCTGATGTGGACGCTGTGTGGCGATCTCCTCCCGGGGGAGATGTTCGACGGTATGGCCGTGAACCAGGGGGCCGGCCCAAGGAGTCAGGCGGTGTGCACCAAAATGGCGGAGAGATTCGCGACATGGTTGAGATCCCACCCGAAGGGGTTCAAGCTGACCCGAAGTCAACGACGTCTCCAGAGGGCGGTTTTGCTATCCTCGTTAAATCCCCATGCCAAGGGGATCGATGTCCTCGTCATGTCGAAGGGCAGGGCTGTGTGGGTGTCTAAGGGCGGGCGCGGGCATTTGTGGATGTGGGTAAAGTTCTTAAGGCACTGTGGCGGGTTCGAGGTGCGATAGACGCAGGAGTTCGCCGGGAGCGAAGTGAACGAAACGCCATACTCTCTGGTAAGGAGCCCCCTCGAGCATGAGCTGGATGTTCCTCATCCTGGCGTCCTTTCTCGCCTCCGCCGTGGAAACGGTGGAGGCGCTGACGATCGTGCTCGCGGTTGGGATCACGCGCGGCTGGCGCTCGGTCCGGCTCGGAGTCCTGGCCGCCCTCGGGGCGCTCACCGCCCTCGTCGCCGCGCTGGGTCCGGCCCTCACCCTGATCCCCATCGGCGTGCTGCGCCTGGTCGTGGGCTTCCTCTTGCTGGTGTTCGGCATGCAGTGGCTGCGCAAAGCCATCCTGCGCGCAAGCGGCTTCGTCCCGCTGCACGATGAAGCGGCGGTGTTCGAGCGGGAGATGGCGCTGGCCCGGGAGGCCGGTCCCGCGGACCGGGCGGGCATGGACTGGTACGCGTTCACGCTCTCGTTCAAGGGCGTGTTCCTCGAGGGCACCGAGGTGGCCTTTATCGTCCTGACGTTCGGCGGCACGCCGGGCGGGATCAAGCTGGCCGCGATCGGCGCCGCCGCGGCCGTCCTGCTGGTCTCGGCCACCGGCGTGCTGGTCTCCCGCCCCCTGAGCCGGGTGCCGGAGAACACGCTGAAGTTTGCCGTCGGGCTGATGCTGACAACCTTCGGGGTCTTCTGGGGCGGCGAGGGCGCGGGCGTCGACTGGCCCGGGGCCGACGGCGCGCTCGTCGCGATTCTCGCCTTCCTCACGGTCTGCTCCCTGATCTTGGTGGCCTCGCTGTCCCGCTACCGCCGGCAGCAGGGTGCCGTTGCGGCCCTTCGCGGGGGATAGCCGGATGAAATATCTGACCGGCTTCCTCGCGTTCTGGTACAACTTCATCATCGGTGACGATTGGACGATCGCGGTGGGCGCGGTCCTGGCGCTGGCCCTCGGGGCCCGGATGGCGCGCAGCCATGCCGGCGCCTGGCTGTGGCTGCCGCTCGCCGTCGGGCTGGTCCTCGTCCTCTCGCTCTGGCGGGCCGTCAAGGCTCCGGATGCCCGCATGTAGCATGCGCGTGCGTCCGGGACCGCCGCCGGGCCGCGCCGGAGGGTATACAATCCAGGAGTAGACGGATCAAGCAGACGGCTCCCAAGCTTACGGCTCCCACGGAAGGCCGCGCCGATGAAGCGGTACCTGCGAACCGCGCCATTTCACCCGACCCTCGAGAACGCCTTCTGCGAGGTCGTCGGGGCTCTCCGCGCCGGCGACCCCCTGAACCCCATCCACGTGCTGGTGCCGACCCATGTGCTGGGACGCCACCTGATGCGGACGGTGGCCCGCCGGTCTGGGGTGTGCTTCAACGTGCGGTTCCTCACGTTCCCCGATCTGGCCGAACTGGTGGCGTGTGAGCGGCTCGCGGCGTCCGGGCGCGTGGCGCTGCCGCCCCTGGGCGACTTCCTGATCGCGCGCAAGGCGATCAAGGCCAGGGTCCCCGCCGTCGGCTACCTGGCTCCCATCCGGGAGTCCCCCGGGACGCCTCGGGCGGTGCTGTCCAGCGTGACCGACCTCAAGAAGGCCGGCGTCACCGCCGATCAGCTTGAAGCATTTGCGGCGGACCACGGCTCGAAGAAGCTCGAGGAACTCGCGCAGATCTACCGGGAGATCGAGTTCCTTCAAGTTGAGGCGGGCTGCTTCGATTGGAGCGAGCGGCTCGCCATGGCCTCCCTGGCCGCGCGGTCGAGCGCCGCGCTGGCCGGGTCGCTGGCCATCTGCCTCTACGGGTTCGCCGAGCTCAACACGCTGGAACAGCGGTTCCTCGAGGCGTGCCTGGAAGGACGCTCGGGGTACGTGTTCATGCCCGACGATGTCGCGGGGCACACGCTCCCCCTGACGGCCTGGCTCGCGGCGCAGGGGTTTGCGCCGGAGGTGGACGCCGACGGGGGCGCCGTCTCGGGTCCGGCCGCTCTCGCCCGCGAGGTCTTCCACGAGCCCTCCGGGCCCGATGAGGCCGTGGGGCGCCGGCCGGTGACCTGTGAGGTGAAGATCATCTCGGCCCCGGGTGTGGCTCAGGAGATCCAGGAGGTGGCCCGGCAGATCCTCGCGTACGCTGCGCGTCCGGGCGCCTCGTTCTCCGACGTGGGCGTTCTGTTGCGGCAGCCTGCCGCGTACGAGCGGACCATCCGCGACGTCTTGGAGTCGGCCGGCATCCCGCACGTGTTCCTGGACGGCAGGCTCCTGCGGGACACGCTGGCCGGGCGGCTGCTCCGGCTGCTGGTCCGCATCCGTCGATCGCAGTATCCCCGGGCCGAGGTGATGGAATTCCTGGGCCTGGCCCCGCTGCGCGGCTCGATGCTCAGGGCCGACCCCGATGCCTCTCCCGCCGACTGGGACCGGTACAGCCGGGAGGCCGGAATCGTCATGGGGCGCGAGCACTGGCGGCGCATCCCCGCCCTCCGCCGGCGGCTGGAATGGCGGAAGAAGCGCCTCGTCGATGAGGCGGCGGGCGCCCAGGACCCTGCGCGGCTCCGGCAGGTCGAGCGGGACCTCCGGTCCGTCCAGGCGTTTGAGTACGTGATGAACGTCCTGCTGAAGCGGTGCGAGGCGATTCCGGACCGCGGGACGATCGGCGCGCTGATGGCCGGACTGCTGCGCGCGCTCCAGACGGTGGCGTCGCTGGACGCCGACGACCAGGACGCCGTGCAGGCGCTGGCCTCGGTGGCGCGCACCAAGATGGCGGATGAAGAGGTCACCTTCGAGACGTTCGCCGGCCTCTTGGAGGATCTGCTCGCCGAGCGCAGCCCGCCGGCCGATGTCTACCGGACCGGCCGCGTCATCGTGTCATCCCTCGGCGGCGCGCTCGGCCTGCCGTTTCAGCTGGTGCTCATCCCGGGACTGGTCGAGCGCTCCTTTCCTGCGCCGGCCCGGCAGGATCCCATCCTGCTCGACGCCGAGCGGGATGCGCTGAACGCGCGATACGGCACCGCCCTGGCGCAGCGGGTCCACCGGGCCGCCGAGGAGCGGTTCACGTTCAGCCACGCGCTGGGGGCGGCCGCGGCCCGGCTGATCTTCTCCTTCCCGCGGCTCGATGCCGCCACCGGCCAGGTGCGGGTCGCGTCGCATTATCTGCTGCGCGTCGCCGAGGCGCTGACCGGCCGGCCCGCGCGGTACGAGACGCTGGGGACGCTGACCGACCGGATCCCCCTCGGGCGCGTGGCCGGGGACGGCGAGTCGCTCAGGCCGGCGGACTGGGACCTCGCCCGCGTCTCGCGCGCCGTCGCCTCGCGCGATCCGCAGCTGCTCCGGGGGCTGCCCGGGCTGCCTGCGCTCGTGCGCGGTACCAGGGCCGAGGACCGGCGCTGGGGCCGGCGGACGTTCACCGAGTACGACGGGGTCCTGGGCGCGGCCGTGGAGCCGCCGCCCACGCTGGCGGCCACGCAGCTGGAGACCTACGGGCTGTGTCCCTTCAAGTTCTTCGGCGAGCGGATCCTCGGAGTTCGGGAGATCCAGGAGCCGGAAGCGGTGGAGACCATCACGCCCCTCGACCGCGGCGCGCTGCTCCACGACATCCTCGACCGGTTCTTCTCCCAACTCGTGCAGAACGGCCTGGTGCCGGTGCGCGCGGAGGATCTGGAGGAGTGCCGGCGACGGCTGCGGACGATCGCGGATGAGGTGTGTACCGGGTTCGAGAAGAGCGGGGCGGTCGGCTATCGGTTCATGTGGGAGGTGGAGAAGGCGCGCATCCTCACCGACCTCGAAGGCGTCCTGTCCTTCGAGCTCGCCGAGCCCCCCGGATTTGTGCCCGCCTACTTCGAAGCGAGGTTCGGCCCCACGCCTGCCTGGGTGACTCCACCGCCCGGGTCGATGCCCCACCCGCTGGAGCTGCCCGTTGATGGCCGGCCCATGCGGTTTACCGGATTCATCGACCGGATCGACCTCGACCAGCGCGGGGCCGCCCGGGTGATCGACTACAAGACCGGGATGATCTACGGGGAGAAAAGCGACCAGTTTCGCGGCGGGCAGAGCCTGCAGCTCCCGCTGTACATTCGGGCGGCCGACGCGATGCTCGCCCACCACGGCATCGCCGCCCGAACGTCCGAAGCCTTCTATTATTATGCCACCGGAAAGGGCGGCTACAAGCGCGTCGGCTTCAGCCGCCAAACCTTGGAGGCGCGGTCCGGCGAGTTCACGCTCATCCTCAAGACGATCGCGGACGGGATCGCGGCGGGCGTGTTCCCGCAGCGCCCCGGGAAGAACGGGGACCACTGCACGTACTGTTCCTTCCAGCCGGTGTGCGGCCACGGGCGCGTGCGGCTGGTCGAGCGGAAGCAGCGGGATCCCGCCATCGCGGCCCTGACCGCGATGTGGGAGCTCGAATGATGGCGGCGCCGCTGCGCGACGAAGCCGCCCGCGCGCGCATCCGCACCGAGCTCGACCGCAATTTCGTCGTCGAGGCCGGCGCCGGGACCGGGAAGACGCAATTGCTCGTGGACCGGGTCGAATCCCTGGTGGCCTCCGGCCGCGCGCGCCTGGCCGCCGTCGTCGCGATCACGTTCACCGAGAAAGCCGCCGCCGAGCTGCGCGTCAAGATCCGGGAGCGGATCGAGTCGCGCCTCCACGACGTCGGCGCCGCGCGCGAGCGGTTCCGGACGGCGCTCGAGGATCTCGAGATCGCCCCCATCTCGACGATCCACGCGTTTGCGGCCGATCTCCTGAGGGAGCGGCCCGTGGAGGCGGGGGTGGACCCCGCGTTCACGGTCGCCGACGAGTTGAGCGCGTCGCTGTTCCGCACGGAGGCGTGGGACCGCTGGCTGGAAGGCCAGAAAGATGCCGGCGGGGGTGCGCTCCGGGAATTGATCGAGTGCGGGGTGTCGCTGGGGCACCTGCGCAGCGTGGGAGACGCGCTGCTGCGGTACCGGGATGTCGTGGTCGAGCCCTGGGATGGCGGGCCGGCTCCGCGGGACCCCCTCGACTGGCTCAAGGCGGCCGCGCCCCAGATGCGCGCCTGCATCGCCGGGATCGGAACCGACTGCCTCGTGCCCTCCGACGCGGCCGCGGACGCCCTGCGCGACTTGGAACGGACGCTCGATCTGTTCGCCCGGCTGGGCGACGCGGAGGTGCGCCGCGGGATCCTCAGCGGGCTGAAGCTCAAGGTGCGGGGGAGTCAGGGCAACTGGACCTCCGGCGTGCTCACCCGGATCAGGGATCGCCTCGCCGCCCTTGGGGACGACCTCGAGGCGCTCCGCGCCGCGCACGCCCACCGGCTGACCGCGGGCGCGGTGAACTGGCTGCGGGGCTACGCCGGCGTCTACCAGGCCCTGAAGGCGCGGGAGGGGGTCCTCGATTTCGACGACCTCCTGCTCAAGGCGCGCGACCTCCTCCGCGACAACCGCGAGGTCCGCGCCTACTTCCAGCGCCGCTTCGATGCGATCCTGGTGGACGAATTTCAGGATACGGACCCGCTGCAGGCCGAGGTCGTCTTTTTCCTGGCCGAGGACGGCGCCCGCGCCCCGGCCTGGGACCAGGTGCTCCTCCGGCCGGGGAAGCTGTTCATCGTGGGCGATCCCAAGCAGTCGATCTACGCCTTCCGGCGGGCGGACATCGAGACCTACGAGCGGGCCAAGGAGGTGCTGCTGCGCTCGGGAGGCGTGGAGGACATCACGGCCAATTTCCGCTCGGCCGCGCCGGTCCTCACCGCCGTCAACGAGATCTTCCAGGGCCGGATGCGTCGGCCGCCCGACGGCCGGTATCAGCCCGACTACGTGGCGTTGAACCCCTCTCCCGGGACCCGGGCGTCGGACGATTCCCCGGCCCTGATGCTGCTCTACCCGGGAAAGCAGGACCCCGAAGAGACGGACGTCGCCACCCGCCGCCGGCGCGAGGCGGAGGTGCTCGCCGCGTTCCTCCGCCACCACATCGATCGCGGGACCTGGAAGATCGGAGCGGACAGGCGGCCGGCCCGGTTCGGCGACGTGGCGCTGCTCTTCCGCGGGATGAGCGACGTGGGGCTCTACGAAGACGCGCTCACCCGCTGCCAGATCCCGTACCGGGTGACGAGCAGCCGGACCTTTTACCGGCGCGAAGAGATTGGGTGGCTGCTCAACGTGCTGCACGCGGTCGAGCATCCGACCGATCCGGTCGCCGTCTGGGGAGCGCTGCGGTCCCCGCTGTTTGGCTGCTCGGACCGCGACGTCTACGAGTTCGTCGCCGCGGCCGCCGGGTCGCTGGATTATCGCGCCGCGGCCGCGCCCCCCGCGCCTGAGAGGTCGGCCGGGACGGCCGCGCCGGAGAGCATCGCGGCGGCGTACGCGGTGCTGCGCGACCTCCATCGGGCGCGCCTCCAACTGAGCGTCCCCCGGATGGTGGAGGAGGTCCTGGCGCGCACCCATGTGCTGGAGACGTTCCTGCTCCTGCCGCAGGGAGAGCAGCGGGTCGCGAATGTGAAGAAGGTGGTGACCCTGGCGCGCGCCCTCGAAGAGAGCGGGATCCTGACCTTTCGGGCGTTCGTCCACTGGCTGCGCGACATGGAAGAGGAGGCCGTGGACGAGGCCGAGTCGCCCACGGTCGAAGAAGGCGACGATGTCGTGCGAATCATGTCCATTCACGCGGCCAAGGGGCTGGAGTTTCCGATCGTGGTCATCCCCGATCTCGGCCGCGGCCCGGGCGGCCGGGTCGACCATCTGCTGATCCAGCGGGCCGGCGCGCGGGCCGCCGCGCATGTGGGGAAGGTCCGCGACTGGCCGATCCAGTCGCAGGAGTACGAAGCGCTGAAGGATGACCAGAGCCGGCGCAGCGACGCCGAACGTCTGCGCGTGCTGTACGTGGCCATGACCCGGGCGAAGGACGCGCTGATCCTGCCTGTGTTCCCCCGTCCCGCGAAGGGCAGCCCGAAGGGCAGCATCCAGGAGGACCTGGACAGTTTTCTCCCGGACCGTCCGGAATGGGGCAAGACCCACCGGGGCTGGCTGGTCGTCGACGGCGAGGGGATCCCGAGGGCGGCGGACGACGCGCCCCCCGTCCGGATGCGGCTCCCCGACGGCCCTGCGTCTGAGGCGGACCCCGCGGTCCGGGAACGCGGCGCGTGGGTGCGGGCGCGCGAGGCCGCGGCGCTCTCGGCGGGCGCGCCCGATCCCGTGCAAAACCCGTCTGCGCTCGTCGACCATGAGGCGCTGCGAGCGCTGGAGTCCCTGAGGGCCGCTCTGGAATTCGAGCCGGGGGGCCGCGCGCTCGGCGCGCTGGTGCACGCCGTCCTGGCGGTGATCCCCCTCGACCGGCCCGACCTCGCCGAGGTGTATGCCGCGTACTTCGCAAAGCAGGCAGGGCTGAGCGATGCGGTCGAGCACCGTGCGGTCGCCCTCGTCCGGGCGGCGCTGACCGCCGCCGGCAGCCGGCTCGCCCCGGGCGCGCGGGTCCATCGGGAGGTCCCATTCGCCGCGGCCGGTCCCCAAGGGGTCGTCGAGGGGGCGATGGATATGGTCGTGGCGGGACCGGACGGGACGGCGGTCATTGACTTCAAGACCGATGCGGTGAGCGCGGATCAGCACGGCGCTCTCCGAGCCATTTACTCCACGCAGCTCGAACAGTACCTGGCGGTGGTGCGGCGCGTGGTTCCCGGGACGGTGACCGGGGAGGTGGTCTTCCTGTACGTCGAGGAGGGTCCGCCCGCGCCGGATCGCGCCGGAGGCTGACGGGGGAGGGTGCGGCGAGCGGTGACGCGGTCGCGGGCGCCGGCTGGGACCGAGGCCGGCCCCGCCGCGGGGGCCGGCCCCACGCATGCCGGGTTACCTTTGCACCACTCTACGCTTCGATCGGCCTTACTTCTGCAGCTTCCTCAGTTCTTTGAGCGCCTCGAGCAGTTGCTTGTTCGTCTCCACGAGGCCCTGGATCGCAGCGGCCATCTGCTGCATCTGCTGCATCATGGCCTTCTCGTTCGCGGTCATGGGCATCTTCATGACCGAGTCCATGTGCATCATCATGTCGTTGTGGGCTTTGGTGGCCTTGTCGAGGGCCGCCTGCGCGGCGCTCATCGCTCTGTCGTACCCCTCCCCCTGGGCGACCGCGTGAGGAGGCGCGATCGGGGCCGCAACAAGCAGGCCCATCAGCATGAGCATAGCCATCTTCTTCCAATGTTTCGTCATCGTTCACCCCCAATGGAATGTTGTCGTCATCAACCTTACCGGGGCTCTGTTGCGTGGCGACAAAGATTGCATGAAGGTTGTGCAAAGGCGCCCGCCGAAGACGCGGAGGCATCATGACGGGGATCCGGAGACTCGGTCGGGGGCTGCGGTGACGGCCGGCACGCCGCGGTCGGTCGGCATCGGCGTCATCGGCTACGATGGCGTTGCCCGGGCCCATCTGCAGGCCATCCTGCGCCTCGCCACCGTCTTCTGGCCGCCTCCGGTCCGGCCGGTGCTGGCGGCGCTGGCCGGCAGGTCCGCCGATCGGGTGCAGGAAGCGGCGCAGCGGTACGGCGCCCCGGCGGCGTACACGGACTGGCGCCGCCTG
>VBAK01000138.1 GCA_005882275.1 Candidatus Segetimicrobium genomatis | reverse complement strand
GTCAACGTGCCGCGGATCAAACGGGACATCTACGGAATCAGCGCGTTCCTCACCGGCCTCGCCGGGACCTTCTACGTGCAGTACATTTACTTCATCGATCCGAATACCGCCTTCAGCTTCAACGTCTCGGTGAACGCCGCGCTGGTGTCCATCGTGGGAGGGATCGGGACCTTGTGGGGCCCGGTCGTCGGGACCGTCGCGCTGGAGCCGACCTCCGCGTTGGTCCAGAGCTGGCTCGGCGGCGGCAGGCATCCCGGGGTGCAGCTGACCCTGTACGCGGTCATCCTGATCGCCGTGATTCTCTGGCAGCCCACCGGCCTGCTGGGGGCGCTCGCGGGCGCCTACAAACGCCTTGTCCGAGACGCCCCCGGCATCCCCGGCGCCGCCGCGGCTGCGCGGCATGCGCCTCCCGCCGATGAGTGAGGCCCTGGTGGTGCGCGGCCTCAGCAAACGGTTCGGCGGCCTGCGGGCCGTCCAGGAATTCTCCGTCTCAGTGGAGGAAGGGCAAACCGTCGCCCTCATCGGGCCCAATGGGGCCGGCAAGACCACCTGCTTCAACCTCATCACCGGCTACTATCGCCCGGATGCCGGGTCCGTCGTGGCCTTCGGCCACGAACTGGTCGGCCTGCACCCGTACCACGTCTGCGCGCGGGGCCTGGCCCGCACGTTTCAGGTGGCCCGGCCGTTCGGCAAGATGACGGTCCTGGCGAATGTGATGACCGGCGCGCTGCTCCGCGACAAGAAGCTCCAGATCGCGCGCGAGCGGGCCCGGGGCGCGATCGAGTTCGTGGGGCTCTCCGCCAGGGAGCACAGCCTGGCGTCCGAGTTGACCACCATGGACCAGCGGCGGCTGGAGATGGCGCGGGCCCTCGCCACACACCCCCGCCTGCTCCTGCTCGACGAGGCCATGGCCGGCCTCAACCCGGCGGAGATCGATCAGGCCGTCGCGCTGATCAGGCACCTCTCGAGGCGAGGGCTGACCATCGTGATCGTCGAGCACGTGATGCGCGCCATCATGGCCGTGGCGCAGCGCATCGTGGTGCTGGACCACGGGCAGAAGATCGCGGAGGGCGGCCCCACGGAGATCGCCGCGAACCCGGAGGTGATCCGCGCCTACCTGGGAAGCGGCTACGCGCATGCGTGAAGGCCAACCTCCGATGCTCGCGCTGTCCGGGGTGACCGCCGGCTACGGGCCGGTGAAGGCGGTGATCGACGTCCACCTCTCCGTCGGCGAGGGAGAAGCGGTCGCCCTTCTGGGCGCCAATGGGGCCGGCAAGAGCACCACGCTGCGCGCGATCTCCGGCCTCATCCGGCCGGCGTCGGGCACCATCACCTTTGGGGGCATCGACATCTGCGCCCTCCCGCCGTTCAAGATCGCCGAGCTTGGGATCGCCCACGTCCCCGAAGGCCGCCAGGTGTTTCCGGAGATGACCGTCAAAGAGAATCTGGAGATGGGCGCCTACCTTCCGCGGGCCAGAGCCGAGCGGCACCGTACCCTGGACCTGGTCTTCAGCATCTTCCCGGTGCTGGCCGAGCGCCGGGGGCAGCCCGCCGGCACGTTGAGCGGAGGGGAGCAGCAGATGCTCGCCGTGGGCCGCGGCCTGATGTTGAAGCCGCGCCTCTTGATGCTCGACGAGCCGTCGTTGGGGCTCGCCCCGGTCGTGACCGACGCCACCTTCGCCAAGATCCAGGAGATCCACGCCATGGGCACGGCCATCCTGCTGGTCGAGCAGAATGTGAGCCGCGCCCTGACGCTGGTCCGGCGGGCCTATGTGCTGGAGAGCGGCAGGGTGGTGATGCACGGCGCCGGCGCCGAACTGGCGAACAACAAGCAGGTGCAGGCGGCCTATCTCGGCATCGACGCGAACTCTCCGGGACCGGCCCAGGGGTGAGACCCTCTCGACCCGCCTGGGGGTGGGGCCGGGCTGATCTCCAGAAGGGAGGTGTCATCGGTGAAGGCGATCGTGCTGCACTCGGTGAGCGAGCCGGAGGCTCTGCGCCTCGAAGAGGCGCCGGATCCCGCGCCGGGCCCGGGGCAGGTGGTGGTGCGCCTCCGGGCCGCGGCAGTGAATCACCGCGACCTGTGGATCTGCCGCGGCCGGTACGCCGGACTCCGCTTCCCGATCATCCCAGGGTCGGACGGCGTCGGCGAGATCGCGGCGATCGGCCGGGGCGTGGCCGGGGTGTCGTCCGGAGCGTCCGTGGCGATCAACCCCAGCCTGGACTGGGGCGACGATCCGCGCGCGTTCGGGCCGAAGTTCAGGATCCTGGGTCTCCCGGACAACGGGACGTTCGCCGAGCAGGTGGCGGTGCCGGCCGCCAACGTCCTTCCCCGCCCGGCGGGCCTCACGGATGAGGAGGCCGCCGCCGTCCCGCTCGCGGGGCTGACCGCGTATCGCGCGGTGGTCACGCGGGGCCGGGCGCAGCGCGGCGAGACCGTGCTCGTGCTCGGCATCGGCGGCGGAGTCGCGACCTATGCCCTGCTCATTGCCAGGCAGATCGGGGCCCGGGTGCTGGTCACGTCCGGGAGCGATGAGAAGCTGGCGCGCGCGCGGGCGCTGGGGGCAGACCAGGGCTTCAACTACAAAACGGCAGATTGGGTCGCGGCGGCCCGCGAGGCGACCGGCGGGCTGGGGCCCGACCTGATCATCGACGGGACCGGGGGAGCGACGTTTGAGCAGGCGCTCGACGCCGCGCGCCCCGGGGGCCGCGTGGTCAGCTACGGCGCCACGACGGGCAACGTCCCCGAGCTCACGGTGCGGCGGGTGTTCTGGAAGCAGCTCTCTGTGCTGGGGTCGACGATGGGCTCGCCGGACGACTTTCGCGCCATGCTGGCCCTGTTCGGGGAGGGCAGACAACGCCCCGTGGTCGACCGGGTCTTCTCGCTGGCCGACGCCGGCGCGGCGCTCCTCCGCATGGAGCGGGCCGAGCAGTTCGGCAAGATCGTGCTGCGGATCGCCTAGCGTCTCGCGATGCGCAAGGACAGCCGCCATCCGATGAGCGCGATCCCGAGCCCGGCCACGGGCGGAAGGATGTGGGCCGCCGCGCCGGCCGTGCCGGGGCCCAGCCACGCCGTCGTCATGGGGTCACGAAGCGCCATCTCCCCTGCAACGTAGCCCAGGACGCCGGCCCCCGCCCAGACGACCCAGGCATGCCGGTCCATCACGTCCGCGAGCGCCAGGCTTCCCCACACCACCAGCGGCAGCGACAGCACGACGCCGGCCGCCATCAACCAGGTATTCCCGGCTGCGATCGCGGCGATCGCGAGGACATTGTCGAGGCTCATCGCCGTGTCGGCGATGGAGATGAGCCAAATGGCCTCCCCGAGACCCGCCGCCCCTCGCGGATGCTCACGCGTCCGGCGCGGCCGAACCACCCTGAACGCGATCCCGAGCAATACGGCGGCGCCGAGCACCTGCGCCCCCGGCAGGCGGAGTACCGCCGTCGCGGCAACGGCGCAGGCAATTCGGAGCACGATCGCCCCCACCGTGCCCCAGACGGTACCGAGCGTTTTCACATTGGCGGGAAGGCCCCGAACCGCCAGAGCGATCACCACCGCATTATCGCCGGCGAGCACGAGGTCAACCAGCAGGATACCGAACAGGCGTCCCCACAACTCCGGGCCCGGCAGGAACGACACACCCACACCCCCTTCAGGCCGGGGGGGAAATGGAAAAACCCCCGAAACGGCCTCGTTTCGGAGGTCTCGTCGCAGCACATCGTCTGTGGTGAGCCGGGCGCTCTCGCGCCGTCTTGACGACTCACCCGGGGCCGTTCCTGGCCCCCGAGTACTCCCCTCGCTGACTTTACCTTAACCGGAAGGCGACGGGATGTCAAAACAGAGCGGCCGGCCTTACAAATCCCCCACAACTCCGGCATACACCCAAGTGACTAGGGGATATTCCCCATTATATTGAGGGAAATCCCCCCACCTATCAAGGGGGGTTCCCTGGATGCCATCGTGCGCGTCAATCCCATAGACTTTTACAGGAAACTCCTCAGGAGAGGGTGGTAGGAAAGGGCTCCTTCCGAGGCACGGCGCCCGCTGGGCCTCGAGCCGGAAGCACGTGGGGGTGCTGGTGTGCGGCAACGCAGGTCTGCGTCCATCGGGTTGATCGTTGTCCTGGTCTCCACGCTCACCACCGTGCCTGGTCCCACGGTGCAGGCTCAACCGAAGGAGCAGAAACTCAAACATCATCGGCAGTTCAAAGTCCACCGCGTGACATCCGTGGACGTCAGGACCCTGCCGCAGATTTCCCTCGCCGGTCGGGCCGGGGTGCAGGTCAGGAAAGCGAAACCGCATCGGTTTCGCGACCGCCGCCTCCACGAAAGAGCAAAGACGCGCAGTGCCGATGAGGCTGTGAAGGCAAAAACCTCCTCATGGTCCGGCGGCGGACGGCCGGAGGCGTCCACCGGGGCGGGGCAGGGGCCGAGCGCCGTGACCGGCGCCCCCATCTCGGGGCTTTCAGAGTCTCTTGCCTGCGGGGGCTGCGAGCCTCCGGACACTCAGGTGGGAGCCGATTCCAACTACATCTTCGAAGCGGTCAACATCACAGGGTCCATCACCGACAAGGCCGGCAACGTCCTCGCTCTTTTCGACCTTCATTCCTTCACCCCTGGGGAGCCTCCCGACCTCGTCATCAGCGATCCCAAAGTCCGCTTCGATCCCCTGTCGGGGGTGTGGTTTTTCAGCATCATCAGCGTGTCCGGAGCGGCGGATGGGTCCGGGCTGTGGTGGCTGGGGGTCTCACAGCCCTCCAACCCGTTCAACTGGACCATCTATAACTTCGAGGGGGCTCCGGGGACGTTCCCCGATTTCGACGCGCTGGGAACCGGCGACGACAAGATCGTTCTGACCGCGAACGCCTTTGCCTCCGACGGCAGCTTCGTGGGGGCTGAAGTGCTCGTCCTCAGCAAGGCCGAGTTGGAGGCCGGCATGCCCTCCGTCGACGCCACCCTGTTCGTCGACGACCGCTTTTTCACATTCCAGCCGGCGCACTCCCTTTCTGCCACCGGCGGCCCCCTGTTTATGGCGTCGTCGGATCCTAGCTCTTCGAGCGTCTACCATGTCTTTGCCGTCCAGGGGACCCCTCCGGGCGGGGTCGCCATTTCATTTACCGACGTGCCCCTCGACCTCAACAACGTTGGTCCCCTGGTCACCCCCCCGAATGCGGCGCAGGCAGGCACCTCGAACCTCATCAACACGAACGATAACAGTGCCTTGGACGTGGTGTACCGCGACGGGTTCATCTGGGTGACGGCAAACGACGCCTGTCTTGATGCGTCCTTCAATTTCCTCTCGTGCGTGCGCTTCACGCAGATCGATACGACCCAAATGACCACGACCCAAGACTTTGACTTTGGGGAGGCAGGCGGCTTCTACTACTACGCGGCGATTCAGGTCGTCCCGGATCCCAACATCGCCGGGACGGATGACCTCATCGCAGTGTTCACGGAATCCAGTCCATCCGACTTCCCCTCGGTGATGTCGAGCGGGCGGATCGAGGCCAGCGACCCGCCGAACACGCTCAGGGCTCCGGTCCTCATTCAGCCGGGCCTGGCCCCCTATGCCGGCACCCGCTGGGGAGATTACTCGGGGGCGGGCGCGGACCCGTCAAGCGCGCTCGCCGGCACGGCCTGGGTGGCCGGCGAGTTCACCGAGCAGGATGGGGAGTGGGGAACGGCGATCGTGAACGTCGCCTTCACCTGCTCTCCCTGCCTGTAGCAGGCCGGGGGTCTGATTCGATCGCCGACACTACACAGCGCGCTTCGGATCCCGGGCGAGGGGGCATCTCTCTCATGATATTTTGGCGCAGTCCTTGCAGGAAATGCCTCAGAAGAAGGGGATAGTGAAAGGCGGAGGTGCTTGGTGTGCGGCAACATCGATCCGCGTCAGTTGGACTGATCGCTGTCCTGCTCTCCGCGCTCATCACCATGCCTGGGCCTCGGGTACAGGCTCAACTGCAGGAGCAGGAATTCAAACTTCATAGGCAGTTCACCGTCCCCCTCGTGAAAGCCGTGGACGTCAGAAGCCTGCCACAGCTTTCACACGCCGGTAGGCCCCGGGGGGCGGCCAGGAAAGCGATTCCGCATCTGGTTCACAACCGCCCCCTCCACGAAAGAGCAAAAACCCTCAACTCCGATGAGGCCAAGAAGGCTAAGAACCCGCTGCGCGCCGCCGACTTCCTTCCGCCGCGGGCGGACACGGGAACGGGACAGGGGCCGGACACCGTCACAGGTGCCGCGACAACGGGGCTGTATGAGTCGCTCGCCTGCGGGGGCTGTGAGCCGCCCGACACTCAGGTGGGGGCCGATTCCAACTACCTCTTCGAAGCGGTCAACACTGCCGGGTTCATCAGAGACAAAGCCGGCAACGTCCTCGCCGTATTCGACCTGCATGTCTTCACCCCTGGAGAGCCTCCCGGCTTTTTCATCAGCGATCCCAAAGTCCGCTTCGATCCCCTGTCGGGAGTATGGTTTTTCAGCATCATCAGCGTGTCCGGGGCGCCCGACGGGTCAGGGCTGTGGTGGCTGGGGGTCTCACAACCGTCCGATCCGTTCCACTGGACCCTCTATTGCTTCGAGGGGGTGGCCGGAACGTTTCCCGATTTCGACGCATTGGGGATCAGTGACGACAAAGTCGTTCTGACCGCGAACGCCTTTGCCTCCAACAACAACTTCGTCGCGGCTGAAGCGCTTGTCCTCAGCAAGGCCGAGCTGGAGGCCCACATGCCCTCCCTCGACGCCGCCCTGTTCGCTAGCGGCGCTTTCTTCACAGTCCAGCCGGCTCACTCCCTTTCTCCCACGGGCGGCCCCCTGTACCTGGCGTCGGCGGATCCTGAATTTTCGAAGGTCTACCATGTCTTTTCCATCGTGGGGACTCCTCCGGGGGAGATCAAAATTTCCTTGACCGACGTACCCCTCGATCTCGTCAACGTGGGGCCCCTGCACAGCCCCCCGAATGCGGCGCAGGCAGGCACCTCCGCCCCGATCGATACGAACGATAACCGGGCGCTGGACGTGGTGTACCGTGACGGGCGCATCTGGGTGGTGGCAAACGACGGCTGCCTTGATTCCTCGTCCAATTTCCTCTCCTGCGTGCGCCTCACGCAGATCGATACGGCCCAAATGGCCAGGACCCAGGACCTTGACTTTGGAGAGGCAGGCGGCAACTTCTACTACGGAGCGATTCAGGTCGTCCCGGATCCCAACATCGCCGGGACGGATGACCTCATCACGGTGTTCACGGAATCCAGTCCATCCCACTTCCCCTCCGTGATGGCAAGCGGGCGGGTGGAGGCCATCGACCCTCCGAGCAGGCTCAGGTCTCCCATCCTTATTCAGCGGGGCTTGGCTCCCTATGCCGGCAATCGATGGGGAGATTACTCGGGAGCGGCCGCGGACCCGTCGAGCGCACTCTCCGGCACGGCCTGGGTGGCCGGCGAGTTCACGGAGCCGAATGGAGAGTGGGGGACGGCGATCGCGAACATCGCCTTCACCTGCTCTCCCTGCTTCTAGCTCCCGGGGGCGCGCGGGTGGGATTTCGATTGCCGACCAAAGCCGGCGCGTTTTGGATCCTGAGCGGGGGTTCCTCTGCAGTTATTCCGTTACCGATTTATTACTGAGCTGCTCGGCCAGTCCGATGATGATGCCCTCAGGGCCACGCAGGAAGCAGAGCCGGTAGATGTCCTCGTACTGCGCGATCTCGCCGACGAGTTCGGCACCGTGGTTGCGCAGGCGGGCAACGACGTCGTCGATGTCGTCGACAGCGAACATAATGCGGCGTATGCCCAGCGTGTTCGCCGGCGCGCTTTCCGGCTCGGCTCTGACCGCCGGCGGCGTGTGGAACTTCGTCAGCTCAACCCGGCTGTGGCCGTCCGGGGTCCGCATCATGGCGATGTCGGCACGGACGTCGTTGAGCCCGACGACGCGGTCCGCCCAACGCCCCTCGACCGTCGTCTCGCCTTCCAGCCCCATACCGAGTTCGGCGAAGAACGCTTTGGCAGCCTCGAGGTCCTCGACAACGATGAGAACGTTGTCCATCCGTAGTAATTTACTTTTTGTGGTCATATATTTTGGGCGCAACTACTACCGACCGCCCGATGAAGGTAGGGAGGGATCGGGTTGGCGGCCGGCGGCGACAGCGTATCTCAATCGAATATGGTGGAGACGAGCGGATTCGAACCGCCGACCTCCTGAGTGCGATTCAGGCGCTCTCCCAGCTGAGCTACGTCCCCACAGCGGCCGCGGAGCACTCCTCACGGCGTTTCGCCGCACCCGAAACGCCGGACCCCGCCCCTCTCGCGGGCGCCGGGCCTGTCTGATTATAGCCGACGCCCGCGGGCCCCGCAACCTCTGCTTGCGGTTGGCCCCACTCTGGTATGGATTCCCCGGAGGGGGCAACCTCTGCGTGCGGTTGGCCCCACTCTGGTATGGAGTCCCCGGAGGGGGCAACTAGGGCCGGGGCACGATCGGCAGGATGATGCGCGAGGGCCGCGCCGAATCGTGGAACACGGTCTGGGTCGCGACGGCGCAGTCGCCGATGCGTTCGTCCCCCAGCCCGTTCCCCGTGTTCAGGTTGCGGTCGTAGGCGGGAAAGTTCGAGCTGGAGACCTCGACCCGGATCCGGTGTCCCGCCTTGAACAGGTTGCTCGTCGAGCCGAGGTCCACCCGGTACTCGTAGACCTTCCCGGGCGAGGGCAGCGCCGGCGCGGACAGCGAGTCCCGGTACCTGGCCCGGAGGATGCCGTCCGCGACGTTGATGGCGCGCCCGTCGGGATAGACGTCGACCAGCTTGGCGGTCCAGTCGGTGTCGCGGGCGGTCGTGGCGGCGAACAGCACCGCCGACACGGGCCCGGTCACCTCGACGTCGCGCCCGAGCGGCGGCGTCGTGTAGACGAGCACGCCGTTGTGGATCTCGACCGGCCGCTGGTCGGCCGGCCCCATCGGCGAGACCAGGTACCGGCAGCAGGAGCGGCCGCCCAGGCTCACGGCGGGCGCGCGCGGATCGTAGATGAAGATGTCCGGCTCCTCGTCCCCGGGCCGCTCCCGGCTCAGGGCGCCGTCACCGTTGAGGGAGTTCGCCGTCCCGGCGCTGTGGAGGAACCACTCCGCCGCCTCGGCGCGACGGAGGGGCCACTCGCGTTCCTCGCGCCACCGGTTTTCCCCCATGACGAAGATGCGGACCGGAGGATCGTCCGGGACCCCGTTCTCAACGCCCCGGAGCCAGTAATCGAACCAGCGGAGCTGCCACTCGTTGATGCGGCTGCGCGCTTCGTCGCCGAAATCCCACCCTGAGACGACCTGCGCCCAGGGGACGTGATGCCAGGGCCCGATGAGGAGGCGCTGGCCGTCCCGGGCCGCCTCCTCCGCCGCGCGCTCGCGCAGGCCCCGGTAGTTGCGGATGCTCCCATCCAGAAAGATGTCGTACCACCCGGCGATATGGAACGCCGGAACGCGCACCTGCGCGTAGCGGCGCTCGATGCTCCACCGCTCCCAGTACTCGTCGCGCGTGGGATGCTCGAGCCAGTCGAAGAACCAGGGCGCGATCCCCTCCCGGCGGAGCAGCGCGTACTCCTTGATGGGCAGCGTGCCGAACTGCAGCCCGGCGGCGCTGAACGACGCGAGGAGCTCCGCTTCCAGCGCGTGCAGCTCGCGCCGGCGGGCGGTGTCCTCGGCGAGGCTGACGCCCCAGGACTCGGTGAACGCGAGGTGGAGCGCGCCCCCGCGGTAGGTCCAGCCGTCGTAGTATTCCGACGCGGTCATCCCGGGGACCACGCACGCGAGGTGCGGGGGCGCCGTCACCGCCGCGAGGAGCTGGGTCGCCCCGACGTAGGAGAGCCCGTACATCCCCACCCGGCCGTTCGCCTTCGGAAGGCGCGCCGCCCATTCGACCGTGTCGTAGCCGTCCTCGGCCTCGTGCGCAAACGGATACCAGTCCCCCCCGCTGGTCCAGCGCCCTCGCACGTCCTGGATGACGACCAGGTAGCCCCGGCGGGCGTACCAGGAGGGATGGGCGTAGACGGAGTCCTGTCCCTGGGCCTTGTTGTAGGGGGAGCGCATCAGCAGGACGGGAAACGGGCCCGGGCCCTCCGGGACGTACACATCCGCGTTCAGCGAGACCCCGTCGCGCATCCTGACCGGGACATCGTGCGTCACCGACACCGTACCGTTGCGCGCCACCGTGGTGCCCCCCCTTGTGTGGACGTATTCCCCCCGGCGCTCCGCCTCCCCGCGGGGCGTCCGCGCCGCTATCTGGCGGCGCCGGCCCTGTCGAGGACCGCGAACGGGTAGCGGCTGATCGAGAACTCCCGGTGTCCCAGCCGCTCCGCCTTCGTCGTCTCGCCCTGCGCCACCGCGAGGACCGCCTCGTAGATGCGGCGCCCCATGCTCTCGAGGGTCTCGGTCCCGTCGAGGATCAGCCCGGCGTTGAGATCGATGTTGTCCTGCATGCGCGAGGCGGTGTGTGAGTTCGTCGCGACCTTGATCACGGGCGCGATCGCCGACCCCGTCGGCGTGCCGCGTCCGGTCGTGAACACCGCCACCTGCGCGCCCCCCGCGACCATCCCCACCATCTGCTCGATATCGTGTCCGGGCGTGTCCATGATCACCAGTCCCTGGGCCGCCGGGCGGACGGCGTACTCCACCACCTGCCGGATCGCGCGCGTGCCGCCTTTCTTGGCGGCGCCGAGGGACTTTTCCTCGATCGTCGTGAGGCCGCCCTCGATATTGCCCGGGGCCGGGTTCGCCCCCCGGATGTCCTCGCCGTGCGCGCGGACGACGGCCTCGTACCGGTGGATGATTGTGTAGATGGCCTCGGCGACCTGGGGGCTGGCTGCGCGCCTGGCGAGCAGATGCTCGGCGCCGATGAGCTCGGTCGTCTCCGCCAGGATCACGGTGCCCCCGGCGTCCACCAGGTGGTCGCTGGCCGCCCCGAGCGCGGGGTTCGCGGTGATCCCCGACAGCGCGTCGGACCCGCCGCATTCCGTTCCAAGGATCAGCGCGCTCACCGGCGCGCGCTCCCGCCGGGCGGCGGCCGCCCCGCTCAGCAGCGCCTCAAGGCGCCCGCGCCCCTGCTCCACCGCGGCCCGAAACCCTCCGGCCTCGGTCACGACGACGAGATCGGCCCGCTGGCCCGCCGCGCGGATCCGATCGAGCAGCGCCGACCGCTCCGGCGTGTCGGCGACGAGGAGCGCGGCCGCGACGTTGGGGTTCGCGGCGAACCCCGCGAGCGTGCGGGCGATCCGGTCCCGGTTCTGCTGGAGGTCCTCGGGCGTCGGCTCGTAATCGTGCGCCACCCAGACCGCCTCCGTGCCCCGGGCGATCGCGCGCGCCACCCCCGACGCCGAGGCCACGAGCGGCAGCACCAGCACGTGGTTGCGCGTCCCCCACCCTCGATCGCGGCGGTAGAGGAGAATCTCGTCCATCGGGCTCACATCGTGGGAGCGATCCGGTGGATCGCCATCTCGAAGTCCCCCAGCGCTTCCAGCGCCGTCTCCTCCAGGCACGCTCGGCCGAGCGCCGCGACCACCGCCGCGGCGGCACCGGCCGACGGAATCTCATCCAGCATCACGTCGACGTCCCCGGCAAACGGCCGGGCGTGCGGCGCGATCCCGACGTGCACCACGGGCGCCACCGGGCAGCCCGCGGGCAGCCCCTCGACGAGCGGCGAGAGAATGACGTGAGCCCCCGCCGCCGCGAGCCCCGTCTTCTGAGCGATGCGGGACCGGGGCGCTTCCATGCGGAAGGCGCCGCGGCCCCCCGGGGGCGTCGCGTACGGGAGCGTCGCCGCATCGCGGGGGACGGGGCCGGCGGCTCCGCGCGCCCCCTGCGGGCGCGGGTCCGGGCCGTCCCGGCCGTCCGGCACCGCCTGCATCACCGTCGCCCCCGCCCTGAGCAGCCGGTCGATCACCTCGGAAAACACGCGGGCCTGCGCCGGCGGGATCCCCAGCCACCCCGCCTCGATCCCCACCCGCAGATCCGCCCAGGTGAGCGCGACCTCGGGATCGGATGCCGCCCCGTTCCGCAGCCGCTCCAGCGCCTGGCGCCCGGCGGCCACCGCCGCGATCGTCCCGCCCGACTGCTGAATGCCGACGAACTCCGCGCGCTGCCCGCGCCCGGCGATCGACCGGTGCAGCGCCGCGCCCTGAACCGTCTCGCACCCGAGGCTCACCACGAGCGTCCCGGCGACGTTGGGATGCGTGCCGAGACCGGCGAGCACCTGCTCGGTGAGGTGCGCGTCCCCGCCCAGCTGGGCGCAGCCGTGCTGGTGCTCGATCGCCACCGCGCCCGGAGCGCCCTCGGCCGCCGTCCGCGCCGCCTGGGCCGCGCAGACCACCGATGGGATGACGAGGAAATGGCGGCGGATGCCCAGGGCGCCGTCCGGGCGCTTCCACCCTCGGAAGGTCGGGGGGGCCTCAGCCATCCTTACCGCGCCCGGTCGCTCCGCACGTTATGGACGTGGACGTGCTGGCCGGGCCGGATCTCCGCGGTGGCCACGCCGATCACCTCGCCGTACTTGATCACCGGGGCGCCGGCCGCCATGGCGGCCACCGCGATCTTGTGCCCGAACGGGATCAAGGTCTCCGCCACCACGCGCACCGTTTCGCCGCCCCGGCGGACGTCGACCGCGGTGCCCGGCTGGAGCGGCGCCAGCGCGATGGCCGCGGTGTCTCGGGCATCCAGCAGGAGGACGGCGGGGCGGGCGGCGGACACGGCCCCGTTACCAGCCGATCGCGTAGCCGTTCCGCCGGGGATCCGCGGCGCCGGCGAGCCAGCCCGTCTCCGGATCCGCGAGGATCCCCTGCACCCCGCCCACCCGCATGGACCACGGCCCCAGCAGGTCGATCTCGTACCCACGGCCGGCGAGGGCGCTCCGCGTCGCCTCGGGGACCCGCGACTCCATCCGCATCACCCGCGCCGGCAGCGGATCGCCGACGTCGTCTACCCACCGGAACCGGGGCGCCGCGATCGCGTCCTGGAGATTGAGCCCGAAGTCGAGCAGGTGCACGAGGACCTGCACGGTCGTGACGAGGATGCCGTAGGACCCGGGCGTCCCGATCGTTCCCGCAAACCGCCCGTTCTTGTGGAGGTGGAGCGGCGCGATCGGCCACTCATGGGTCTTGCCGGGGGCGACGACGTTGGGGTGCCCGGGGGTCATCGAGAACCAGTGCATGGCGTTGTTCAGGCAGACCCCGGTCCCGGGGACGACGACGCCGCTGCCGAATCCGTGCCCCAGACTGTGCGTGATGTTGACCGCCAGCCCGCTCGCGTCGACGGCCGCAAGGTGCGTGGTCGAGGCCATCCCTCCGCCGCCGGCCGCCCCGCCTTCCCCGAATCCGCCGCCGGGCACGCCGGCCGCCGGGGATGCGCGAAGGCGCCGGTCGACTTCCGCGCGCAGCTCTCCGGTGTGCTCGGGCGAGAGCAGCCGGGATACCGGCACATCGACGAACGCCGGGTCCCCGACGTAGCGGTCGGTGTCCACGCGCGCCGCCCGCGAGGCCTCCGCGACCATGGCCAGGTGATCCGGGCTCAGATGTCCCGCGTCTCGGACGTTGAGCGTATCCAGGATGTTGAGCGTCTCGAGGACCTGGACCGCGCTGGTCGGCGGCGGCGGCGCGTACACCGTGACGCCCCGGTAGGTGGCGTGGATGGGTGAGGTCCACCGGAGCGTCTCCGGATAGGCGCGCAGGTCCGCCTCCGTGATCAACCCGCCGCGGTCCCTCATCAAGCGGTCGATCGCCCGCCCCAGGGGTCCGCCGTACAGGTAGCCGATCCCTTCCGCGGCGATCCGCCGGAATGTCCTGGCCAGATCGGGCTGCGCGAGGAGGGATCCCACAGTCGGGATGTGACCATCGTGGAAGTAGGTGGCGGTCCCGTCCGGCGTCAGCCGGCTCCCGCTCTCGGAGAACATCTGGCCGTCGAACGGCGTGAACGGGACCCCGCGCTCCGCCAGGTCGATCGCGGGCTCCAGCACGTGGGAGAGGGACAGCTTTCCGTAGTCGCTCAGCACCCGCGCCCAGCCCGCGAGGTTGCCCGGAACGGCCGGGGTCAGAGGCCCCGCGTCCGGGTGCCCGCCGGTAAACCGGTCGGGGGTCGCGCCGGAGGGGGCGCGGCCGAGGAAGACCAGCACCCGGGGCGTCCCGCCCGGCGGGGTCACCACCAGGGTGCCGCATCCGGCGAGTCCCGACATGTACGGCTCCGCCACGCCGATCGCGGCGGCCGCCGCCACGACGGCATCGACCGCGTTGCCCCCCTGCGCCAGCATGCGCACGCCCGCGAGGGTGGCGAGGGGGTTGGCCGTGGCGACCATTCCTCGCCGGCCGTAGACGACCGGACGAAGCCCGAACTTTGTGGCAGACGTCTCGTGCGGCATCACCCGTCCCCCCTTCCCGCGGACCGCGCCTCGAGAAACCCGGAGGCCCCGATCCGTGACGCGGTCACACAAAGCGGGAGGGGATGGCCTTGACCGGCCATCCCCGTCCCGTCACATTACCTGACGCGGTCTTCCGTTAGCGGACCAATCGGACGTTCGCGGCCTGCGGACCCTTCCGCCCGGCCGTCTCCTCGTACTCCACCTTGTCGCCTTCGTTCAGGGTCTTGTAGCCGTCGCCCTGGATCGCGCTGTAGTGTACGAACAGGTCCTTGGTTCCCTCCTCCGGCGTAATGAACCCGTAGCCCTTCTCCGAGCTGAACCACTTGACTGTCCCTACGGCCATACCTTCCCACTCCTTTACTGTGCATGCTACCAACCGACTTTTCAGCCTGCTGATGCGAGTCTTAGTATGCCACAGGGAAAACCCAAAATTCAAGTCGTGTTCGGTTCACGCCGGCTCACTCGGCGACCGTGGCCGGGGCGGCGCCGGCGTCCGCCGTGTACCGGCCGGCAAACGCGGCCAGCGCGCGCTGAAATGCCAGGAGCGGCGCGCGGACGACCCCCGCCCCAATCTGCCCCTTCCCGGCCCGGCGGTGCGCGATGCCCGTGTTGATGACCGGCGTGAGCCCCAGCCTGACGACTGCGCGCAGATCGATCCCGGTGGGCGCGCCGGCGAAGTCGAGCGCCGGGATCTTGAACTGGGCGCTCTGCCCCAGCGTGATCTCCGCCATGGACCGCGTCACGGCCAGGGCCTCGCGCAGGGAGGGCAGCCCCACGAAGCCGACGACGGCCGGCGCGGCCGCCATCGCCATCCCCCCCACGCCCACCGTCTCCACGATGGCGCTGTCGCCCATGTCCGGGTTGGCCTCGTCAGCCCCAAACCCCGGGAAGTACATGCCCGCCGGCACGGGCGCCGGGGCGGTGAACCACTGATCCCCGAGGCCGCTGACCCGAATGCCGAACTCGACGCCGTTCCGGCTCATCACCGTGACGACGGTGCTGTAGGGGATCTCCCGGATCGCGCCCGCCATGGCCTTGGCCCCGGCCATGGCGAGGTTCAAGAAGAACTGATCGTTGTCGGCCAGGAACCGCAGGACGGACGGGAGGGCCGATCCCGCGGCACCGCCCTCCACGAGCGCGGGCGCGATCGCGCGGAAGAACAGGCCGGTCGCGGCGACGTTGCGCTGGTGCAGCTCGTCGCCCATGGTGAGGGCGCGGGCCATCAGCGGGAGCAGCGGCACCCCGCCGAGGCGTTGGACCGCCGCGTCGAGCGCGGGGGCGAGCGCCTCGCGCATCCACCGCAGCCGGGCGATCACCGTCCCGTCGTTCGCGCCGAACCGGAGCACGGCGCCGATCCCCTCGTTCAGCGGCGCGTAGGCGGTGATGCCGGGGTCGGCATCCCGCACCTCCGCCACCGGCATGGACGGGGAGATGATCCCCGCCATGGGACCGACGGCCCCCGCGTCGTGGGTGCAGCGCAGCGCGATGGCGCCGCGGTCGAGGAGCGCCTCCGCCGCGGCCGGGTCGGCGGCCCAGCCTTCGAAGAGCGCCGCGCCGACGGCCGCCCCCCGCATCGGGCCGCACATGGAGGCGGGCGCGATCGGCGGCCCCGCGTGCAGCAGCACGCGCCCGCCGAACTGCGGGATCGCCTCGCGCGCGTCGCGGATCCTGGTCAGCACCGGAGCCGCCGCGGCGAGGCGGCGCAGGGCCGTCTCGTTGGCGGCGGTGATGCGGCCGGCGAGGGTGGCGGCCACGCGTCCGGCCCTCAGCCGGCCCCCAGCGCCCTGGCCGCCTTCGTGACGTCGCCGGCTTTGACCCAGAGAATGGCGCCAAACCGGCCGGCGCCGGCGCTGACCGCGTCGGCCGCCGTGACGTTGACCCCGGCCCCCGCGAGTTTGGTGAAGTAGCCCACCAGGGCGCCCACCCGGTCCTCGCCTTCGATGACGAACGCCTTCTTCGGGCCGACCGCCTTCCAGCCCGCCTTCCTGGCCGCGGCCTGAAACGCCCCGGCGTCCGAGGCGAACACGTCGATCTGCGTGCGTCCCCCGCTCGGGAACGCGTGCAACCCGATGAGGTTCACGGCGGCGTCCTTGAGGTGCGTGAGGATGCGGGCGCCCTCTCCCGGTGTGTCGCCCGCCTCGATGTAGAAGTACTCGACCAGACGAACGGCGTCGGGCATCGGCATCGCCTCCTTGGGATTCCCGGTCTGGGTGATCCTGTTTACGGCGGGACGGGGGAATCCCCTTCACAAGGTCGGCGACGCGACGCGGGCGGCCTCCTGCGCAAACGCCTGTTTCTCGGTGGCGTGCTTGACGGCTTCGTCGTGGCTGATCCGGCGGGTTTTCAACAGCGTCTTCAGGGCCTGGTCCAGGGACTGCATGCCCTCCCGCGATCCGGTCTGGATCGCGGACGGCAGCTGGTGCACCTTGTTGTCCCGCACCAGGTTGCGGATGGCCGCGTTCGCCACCATGATCTCCAGGGCGGCCACCCGGCCCTGCCCGTCCTGGGTCGGCACCAGGGTCTGGGCGACCACCCCCAGCAGCGTGTCCGCCACCTGGACGCGGATCTGCTCCTGCTGGTGGGGGGGGAACACGTCGACGATGCGGCTGATGGTCTGCGGGGCGTTGCTGGTGTGGAGCGTGGACAGCACCAGGTGGCCGGTCTCCGCCGCCGTGAGGGCCAGGGCGATCGTCTCCTGGTCGCGCATCTCGCCCACCAGGATGATATCCGGGTCTTCCCGGAGGGCGCCGCGCAGGGCGGTCGTGAAGGACCTGGTGTGGGGGCCGATCTCACGTTGATTGATATTGCATTTCCTGTCCTGGTGGATGAACTCGATCGGATCCTCGATGGTGAGGATGTGGTCCTCCCGCTTGTCGTTCATGTAGTCGACCATCGCGGCCAGGGTCGTGGACTTCCCCGACCCGGTGGGCCCGGTGACGAGCACGAGCCCGCGGTCTTTCATCGACAGCTCCTTGAGGATGGGCGGCATGCCCAGCTCATCGAGCGTTTTGTTCTTCTCCGGGATCAGGCGCATCACCATGGCTTCGCCCATCCGGTTCACAAACGCATTGACGCGGAACCGGCCGACGTCCCGGAGTTCCATCGAAAAATCCAGGTCGTGCGACTCCTCAAACCTCGCCTTCTGGTCGTCCGTGAGGATGCCGAAGATCAGCGCGTGCATCTCGTCGCGCTCGAGCGGGGGCGCATCGATGCGCACCAGGGTGCCGTTGATCCTGAAGGTGGGGGGCGAGCCCACCTTGAGATGAAGATCCGAGGCCCCGCGGGCTTTGGTCTGGACGAGAAGGTCATTGATCTCCATCAGTCCACCCCCGCGCGGGACAGTTCTTCCAACGAGGTCAGGCCGCCCTCGACGAGCGCCAGTCCCTGCGCGCGCAGGGTCGACCCCACCGTCTGGACCACGCGGTCGAAGACCGCCCCCGGCCCGCTCGAGCGCAGGAGCCGCCGGGTCTCCGGGTCGACGATCCACAGTTCGGTCAGCAGGCGCTGGCCCAGGAACCCGGTGAAACTGCACGCTTCGCATCCCCGGGCGGACAGCCGCCGCCGGCCGGTGGGTCCGGAGGGTTCGGGCAGGGTCTCCTTGCACTTCGAGCAGAGCGCCCGGACGGCGCGGGCCGCCAGGATGCCCCGAAGGGTGGAGGCTACGAGCGCGGGCCCGGCGGCTTCCAGCATCTGGCCGAGCAGGCCCACGACATCGTCCTCCGGGTGTCCGGCGAGCACCAGTCGCGCCCGCGCGATCTGCTGCGCGGCCTTCAGCGCCTCGCTGGGCGCGATATTATCGGCCACGATCACATCCACCTCCGTGCGCGCCGCCGCGTACAGATGAACGGCCACCTGGTCCAGGGAGCCGACGAACGTCTGGTTGATGGTGGGCCGCCGAATCAGCGGAACCGTTTCGAGCGCCCACACCTCGCCCCCCCGCGCCGACGGGATGAGCGCATGGAGCAGGGTGGACCGCACCGCCGGCTCGCGGCACCCCACCATCACGACACCGCTGGCGGCCTGAAGCGCCCCGCGCAGCGCTTGAATGACCCGCCCGTCCACCCCCAGCGCCGCCAGATCCGGCGCGCCCGTCCGGAGAGGATAGAGCGCCATCGTCGCCGCCGGGCCCACCACGGTCGGGAGGAAGGTCACCACGAGGTGCGTCTCGACGGCCCCCACCGTCACGGTCGCCGTCGCGGTGCCGACCGGACTCTCCCCGAACCCGGTCAGGTCGCGCAGGCGGCGGATGATGGCCCGGTGCAGTTCGTCCGGCGGGTCGGCGCGGTCCGCCAGCACGCCCTGCAGGCGATACCGCACCCGGCCGTGTCCTTCGCCCGCCGGGGTGAAGTGCACGGCCGCGGCTCCCTGGCGGAGGGCCTGCACGAGGTGAAACTGCAGATACTGCGCCTCGGTGGTGCCCGCGGTCCGGGGCGGCTGCGGGTCCCGCCGTGAGAAGAGGTGATCGAGCAGCTCGTTGATGTTGGAGGCCAGCGCGAGGGCGCGGTTCACCTGCAGTCCGGTCCGCGCCGCGACCTCATCCACCGTTTTCTGATCGGTGGGATCGGCCATCGCCAGCCTCATCTCCTCGCCGAACTTGAAGATCGGAAGGATCTGGCGCTCCCGCAGGAACTCCTCGGGGAGGAGACGGACCGCCTCTTCATCGATGATCTCGCGGGCCAGGAACACATACGGGTACCCCAGCTGGTTGCCCAGCGCCCAGGCGATATCGTCCTCGTTGACCGCTCCCTGCTCCACCAGCACCTGGCCCAACCGCTTGCCGCTCTGCGCCTGTTCCGCCAGCGCCTTCTTGAATTGCTCCGGGGTAATCAGGGTGTTGGCCAGCAGCACCTCCCCCAACCGGGCTCCGAGCGACGCGCCGGCCGCCGCGCGCTCGGGCGCCGGGGGCGCCTGCCCCGCCAGCAGCCGGCGGATCTCCCGCCCCAACACCCCCGGCTGGAACGGTTTCTCGATGGTGACGATGCAGCCGGCTTCCAGCCACTGGGTCAGATCTTCGCCCGTGGCAAACGCGCTCATCGCCGCCACCCGGAGGCCTTCTCCGCCGATGCTTTCCCGAAGGCGGCGCACCACTTCCAGCCCGTGCATGTCGGGCAGGTGCATGTCGAGCAGGATGAGGTCGGGGGCCACCTCCCGGGCGACGGCCAGCGCCTCGCCGCCCGAACGCGCCTCGCGCACTTCGAATCCTTCCGCCTCCAGGGTCAACCGGACCAGAGCGAGATCGGCCGGCTGATCGTCGACGGCCAGCACGCAGGCGCGGGCTCTCACGGGGCCATGCTCCCGCTGTCCCGGCGGCCGCGGGCCCCCCCGGGACCAATGCCCAGATGGGAGCGGACGGCAGCGAGTCCTCGAAATCGAATGGGGACCGGTAATACCGGTCCCCATTCGTGTGACGCCCCAGGAGACGCTAACGCAGCAACCGGTGGCCTGTGGCCCACAAGACGAGTCCGCCGAGCAGCAGAACGGCGGCCCACATGCGACATCACCACCTTGAGGCGGGCCCTCCCCTTCCGTCCTGGAGTATACCCATCCTGGAGCATGATAGTATCTCAATACCCCCGGGCTGCGCCCTCCAGACTGGGATCCTACAGGTACCTGCCTCCGGTCACCTCGATGACCGCCCCGGTGACGAAACTCGACAAATCGCTGGCGAGGAAGAGCGCGACCGCGGCCACTTCTTCGGGTCGGCCCAGCCGGCCGAGCGGGGTCTCGGCGGCGTTCCGCGCGAGGCGTTCCTCCCCGAGGGCCCGGGTCATCGGCGTCTCGATCATCCCCGGCTGGATGGCGTTCGCGCGCACCCCGTACTTCGCATACTCCCGCGCCGTCACTTTGGTCAGCGCCACGATGCCCGCCTTCGCCGACGCATAGTTCGCCTGGCCGAAATTCCCGATCTTGGCCGAAATCGACGAGATATTGACGATGGCGCCCCCCCGGCCCCGCTCGCGCATGCCGGCGGCCACGGCTTTGGTGCAGAGAAAGGTGCCCTTGAGGTGGACGTCGAGCACGAGGTCCCAATCCGCCTCGCTGAGGTTTCGGATCGTCGCGTCGCGGAGCAGGCCGGCGTTGTTGACCAGGATGTCGACCGGCCCGAGCGCCGCCAGCGTCTGTCTGACAGCCCCCTCGACCTCCGCCGCGCGGCTCACGTCGGCGCGCAGGGCGACGGCGCTCCGGCCGAGCGCCTCGACGGCGGCCGCGGTGTCGGCCGCGGCGGCGCCGTTCACATCGAGAACGGCCACATCGGCCCCCTCCTCCGCGTATCGGATGGCGGTGGACCGTCCGATCCCCGACCCCGCCCCGGTCACGAACGCGACCCGGCCGGCCAGCATCGGCCCCATCTTCATCCCCCCAGCGGCGCGCTCGTGTCGCGACGATGTCCAACCGGGCATGCCGCGGCTCCCGTTGCCTTAGGGCGATTACCCGAATCGAGCGCGATCGTCCGTTTGGGATCGTTTCGAGTCTGGAGGCAGGCGACCCTACCATCCGGGATATTTCCGATTTATTTCCATCTCACCCGCCTGCTAATGTGGAGAAAATGCCGAAGGAGTCCCATTGGGCAGCCGCCGGCGGCAGGGTGACCACGGTACGGGGTTCTCCCTCCTCGAGACGCTGATCGCGGTCTCCCGCCTCGGAATTGCGCTGACCGTCGCGCTCCCCTCGCACAGGCGCACCGCCCGCGAACGGTGCACGCTCGCCGCACTCACCCTCGCCTCGCGCCTCCGCACCACAGTCCAGGCCAGCACCTGGTTCGTTGCTCTGACAGGCGCGCCCGCAGGGGGCACGAGGGGGTGAGGGAACCGGGCCGCGTCGACGCACGCCGAAACGCGCCCAAGAACGGCAGCGCAAATCATCACATGAATGGGAGGGGTGTATGAGGCTTCAACGGATTGGAGTCGGCGTCCTTGCACTGGTGCTCGTCATGGGGATCACGGACGGGACGATCACGTCACAGCCGATCGTCCCCCAGACCAACCTCGCCCTGGAGCACGCCATCCGGATGGCCCTGGGCCAGGGGGGTCCCACGCTTCACCAGCAGATGCTCTCCGGCGGGGTGGTGCAGACCGGGCTGCACGCCAGGTTCGGGGAAGGCGCGCTCCCCGGCGCCGTGCGCACGGCCACCCTACCAAGCAGTCTCCCGGCCGACGTCGTGATCCACACCCTCGGCTGCCCCAACGTGCTCACCGGCCAGTTCAACAACATCCGGGTGAACCAGGATTGCTCCTTCCGCCGGCAGGCGGAGGAAATGATCGCCGTCGACCCGAGCGACCCGACCCACCTGATCGCGGGGCAGAACGACAGCCGCATCGGCTACAACAAATGCGGGATCGATTACTCCTTCGATCAGGGCCAGCATTGGGCGGATCAGCTCCCGCCCTTCTACCAGTTCACCTTGAACGATGGGCACACGGCCGACGCCGCGAGCGACCCGATGGTCGCGTTCGACTCCCCCCGGAGCACCGGGAGCAACGTCTATTTCGGGTGCGTCGTGTTCGACGTCGTGGCGGCGGCCAACGGGATCGTGGTCGCCAAGTCCAACGCCGCGTTCGGGGGCACGTTCTTCCACACCCCGGCCCCCGGACCCACCCAGAGGTTCTCGACCACTCCCCTCGGCGTCGTGGCCAGCGACAACGACCCCGCGATCTTCAACGACAAGCCGTTCATGGCCGCGGATGCCGGCCTGAGCAGCCCCAAGCGGGACAACGTCTACGTGACCTGGACGCGGTTCCGGATGTCGCCCGACGGCTCGACGGTCTTCGAGAGCCCCATCTACTTCTCCCAGTCCACGAACGGCGGGGCGACGTTTTCTCTGGGGGTGGAGATCACCGGAACCAGCAACCAATGCGTCCTCGGCAATCTCTTCGATCCCAAAGAAGGCGCCCACGAGTGCAACTTTGACCAGGGCTCCTGGCCGGTCGTCGGTCCGGACGGCACCCTCTACGTCTTCTTCAACAACAGCAATACGCCGACGCTCGTCGCCCAGCACATGATGGTGAAGTGCCGCGGCACCGTCGACTGCAGGAATAAGGCCAACTGGACCGGACCCTACAAGATCGCCGACGACTTCGACACCCAGCCCTTCTCCGAACAGATCGCGGGCTGCGGCCCCGCCCGGCAGTGCCTGCCGCCCAACGGCTACCGGGTGGACGACTTCGGCGCGGGCGCGTTCGACCCGACCGGCGGGGATGGCGGACGGCTGTACTTCTCCTGGTCCGACTTCCGCAACGCCGGGCACTGCGCGTCGGACAGCAGCGGCCTCCCCGCGGAGCCGTGCGCCGACCACAACAACGACGTGTGGATCACCTCCTCGAGCGACGGCGGGCAGACCTGGTCATCCCCCAGGCTGGTCAGCAACGACGATAAGACCGGAGCGGCCCAGTGGCAGTCCTGGATGGCCGTGGGGCCGGACGGGATCGTCTACGTCGCCTACTACGACCGCCAGTACGGCTGCGAGCCGTCGGGGTGCAACGACATCACCCTGGCCGCGTCCACCGACCACGGGCAGACCTTCACGCACTTCCGCCTCACGACCGCGTCCATGCCCAACCTGACGAACGTCACCAACCCGGTGGAGGCGGGGTTCATCGGGGACTACATGAGCGTCGCCGCCAACGCGTCCGGCGCGTACGTCGTGTGGGCCGACACCCGGCCGTACGCGGGGACGACGCCGGAGGAGGACGTCTATTACGTGTTCTTCCCCCGCAGCACCGTGGGCAAGGTCAAGGAGAACGACTAGGCACGTTCCTCACCGCGGGCTTCGGGCCGATCCCCGGCCCGAAGCCCGCGGCCGTTTCCCCCCGGAGCCCGCGGGCCCCGGGCCGATCCCGAAGGAACCCCCCGCCGATCGTCGTATCCTCTCCGAAAACACAGGCGGTGCCTCGATGCGGCGTATGAGGCTTCAGCGGATTGGAGTCGGCGTCCTCGCATTGGTGCTGGTCATGGGGATCATGAGCGGGACGATGACGTCACAGCCGATCGTCCCCCGGACCAACCTCGCCCTGGAGCATGCCATCCGGCTTGCCCTGGGCCAAATGGCTCCCAAGCCTCACGAGCAGAGGCTCTCAAGCGGGGTGGTGCAGGCCGGGCTGCACGCCAGGTTCGGGGAAGGCGCGCTCCCCGGCGCCGTCCGCCGGGCCGCCACACACAGCAATCTCTCGAGCGGCATCGTGATCCACACCCTCGGCTGCCCCAACGTCTTCACCGGCCGGTTCAACAACATCCGGGTGAACCAGGAGTGTTCCTTCCGTCGGCAGGCGGAGGAACAGATCGCCGTCGACCCCAGCGACCCGACCCACCTGATCGCGGGGCAGAACGACAACCGCATCGGCTACAACAAATGCGGGATCGACTATTCCTTCGATCAGGGTCAGCACTGGGGGGACCAGCTCCCACCCTTCTACCAGTTCATCCTAGACGATGGGCACACGGCCGACGCCGCGAGCGACCCGATGGTCGTGTTCGACTCGCGGAGCAACGCCTATTTCGGCTGCGTCGTGTTTGACGTCGTGGCGGCGGCCAACGGGATCGTGATCGCCAAGTCCAACGCCGCGTTCGGGGGCGCGTTCTTCCACACTCCGGCCCCCGGACCCACCCAGAGCCTCTCGAACACTCCCCTCGGCGTCGTGGCCAGCGACAACGACCCCGCGATCTTCAACGACAAGCCGTTCATGACCGCGGATGCCCACCCGGGCAGCCCCAAACGGGACAACGTCTACGTGACCTGGACGCGCTTCCGGTCGTCGCCCGACGGCTCGGTGACCTTCGAGAGCCCCATCTACTTCGCCCAGTCCACGAACGGCGGGGCGACGTTTTCTCCGGGGGTCGAGATCAGCGGGACCAGCGATGCCTGCGTCCTCGGCAACCTCTTCGATCCCGCGGAGGCCGCCAACGAGTGCAACTTTGACCAGGGCTCCTGGCCGGTCGCCGGTCCGGATGGCACCCTCTACGTCTTCTTCAACAACAACAACACGGCGACGGCCGTCGCCCAGCAGATGATGGTGAAGTGCCCGCGCACCGCCGACTGCACGACGTCGGCCAACTGGGTCGGACCCTTCAAGATCGCCGACGACTTCGACACCCAGCCCTTCTCCGCGCCGATCGCGGGCTGCAGCGCCGACCGGCAGTGCCTGCCGCCGAACGGCTACCGGGTGGACGACTACGGCGCGGGCGCCATCGATCCGATCGGCGGACGGCTGTATTTCTCCTGGTCCGACTTCCGCAACGGCGGGCCGTGCGCAACGGACGGCGACGGCTTCCCCATCGAGCCGTGCGCCAACCACAACAACGACGTGTTCATCGCCTCCTCGAGCGACGGCGGGCAGACCTGGTCATCCCCCAGGCTGGTCAGCAACGACGATAAGAACGGTGCGGCCCAGTGGCAGTCCTGGATGGCCGTGGGCCCGGACGGCATCGTCTACGTCGCCTACTACGACCGCCAGTTCGGCTGCGAGTCGACCGGGTGCAACGATATCACCCTGGCCGCGTCCACCGACCGCGGGCGTTCCTTCAGACACTTCCGCCTCACGACCGCGTCCATGCCCAACCTGCTGGACGCCAACAACCCCATGGAGTCAGGCTTCCTCGGGGACCACATGGGCGTCGCCGCCAACGCGTCCGGCGCATATGTCGTGTGGGCCGACACCCGGTCGCGCGCAGGGATGGTACCGGAGGAAGACATCTACTACGTGTTCTTCCCCCGCAGCACCGTGGGCAAGCCCAGGGACGACTAGGCTCGTTCCTCACCGCGGAGCCCCGGGGCCCCGGGCCGATCCCGAAGGAAACCCCCGTCGATCGTCGTATCCTCTCCGAAAACACAGGCGGTGCCTCGATGTGGACGCGATTGTGGGTCCCGGTGCTGGCCCTCGCGGTGCTGTCGCACGCCGGCCCCGCCGGGCCCGCCGCACGGGCGGCGCAGAGCCAGCCGGTCAAGGTGGGACTGGCCGTCGGCATCACCGGGGACATCTCCGTCTACGGCGACCCGATCCGCAACGGCTTCCTCCTCGCGTTCAGGCAGATCAATGAACGGGGAGCCGTGCGGATCGACCCGATCCTGGAGGACACCGGGGGCGGCCGCGACGGGGCGATCAACGTCTTCCAGAAGCTCATCCAGCGCGACCAGGTCGCGGCGATCCTCGGCCCGGTCCTGAGTTCGCAGGCGTTCGGCGCCGACCCGCTGGCCGTGCAGGCGGGGGTCCCCGTCGTCGGCGTCAGCAACACCGCGAAGGGGATCCCGGAGATCGGCGCCACCGTCTTCCGGGTGTCCGCCCCGGAGGTCCTGCAGATCCCCAAGTCCGTGGCCGTCGCCAAGCAGGTGCTCAACCTCCAGCGGGTGGTGGTCCTCTACGACAACGCCGACGACTTCACGGTGTCGGGCTACCGGACGTTCGCCGAAGAACTGCAGAAGAACGGGATCCAGGTCGCCGACACCATCACCTTCGCCCGCGGGGACAGCGACTTCTCGGCGCAGCTCACCAAGGCCAAAGCGGCGAGTCCCCAGGCCATCGTCGTCAGCGCGCTGGCGCGCGAGGGGACCCTGCTGCTGATCCAGGCGCGGAACCTGGGCATCACGGTCCCCTTCATCGGCGGGAACGGGTTCAACGACACCAACATCATCACCCGCGCGGGGGCCGCCGCCGAGGGGTTGATCGTCGGGACCGCGTGGGTGCCCAGCGCGCCCACGGCCGTGAACCTCAGGTTCTACGACGCCTACCGGGACCAGTACAAGAAGGAGCCGAATCAGTTCGCCGCCCAGGCCTACGCGGGCGCCCAGGTCGTGGCCGAGGCGGTCCGGCGGGCCGGCCTCACCGGCGCCGAAGACATCGGCACCCAGCGCAGCAAGATCGCCGAGGCGCTCAAGACGATCAAGAGCATCGAGACCCCGCTCGGCCGGATCGGGTTCACCGCCACGCGCGACGTGGATCAGCCGCGCACGTACGTCGCCGTCGTCCGCGGCGGCCGGTTCATCGAACTGACCCCCCCGAAGTAGGCGCGCGGCGCAGGGGGCCCTGCCCCTCTGCGCCGCGCCGCCCCGGGCATGACCGTCTTCCTGCAGCAGCTCATCAACGGCATCTCCCTGGGGTCGGTCTACGCGCTCTTCGCCCTCGGCTTCACGCTGATCTTCGGCGTGCTGGAGATCATCAACCTGGCGCACGCCGCGATCCTGGCCGTGGGCGCGCTGCTCGCGTACACGCTGTTCACCTCCCTCGGGGCGGGCCTCGCCGTCGCGCTGCTCGGCGCCTCCCTCGGCACCGGCGCGCTCGGCGTCGTCATCGATTTCGCGGCCTTCCGCCCGCTGCGCGCCCGGCGGGCGGGGCGCCTGGCGTCCCTGATCAGCTCCATCGGCGTCGCGCTGATCCTCGTCAACCTGGCCCAGATCCTCTGGGGGTCCGAGCCGCTGAGCTACCCGCCCGGGACCGTGCCGCTGCGGTTCTTCACGGGCGGCGGCGTCACGGTGAGCCTCCTGCAAATCCTCGTGCTGGCGACCACGCTCCTCCTGCTGATCGGCCTCCGCGTCCTCCTGACCCGCACCAAAGTGGGGATGGCGATTCGCGCGGTCGCCGAGAGCCCGGCGACGGCGACCCTCCTCGGGATCCCGTTCGACCGGGTCGTGGTGTTCACGTTCTTCCTCAGCTCCGCGCTGGGCGGCGTCGCGGGGGTGCTGGTCGGCATGCTGCTGCAGGGGAGCGTCTCCCCGTTCATGGGCAACGCCTACGGGCTCAAGGGCCTCGCGGCGATCATCCTCGGCGGCATGGGCGACATCACCGGCGCCGTGCTCGGCGGCCTGGCGATGGGGATCGGCGAGATCATGATCGTCCAGTACCTGAACAGCAGCTACCGGGATGGGGTGGCCTTCGGGCTGCTGTTCCTCGTCCTCGTCATCCGGCCGACGGGCCTGCTCGGTCAGCAGCGCAGCCGGGAGGCGTGATGGCCGCGGCGGGCCGGAGGGGCCCGGCGGGCGCCGGGACGGGGCGATGACGCCGCTCTCGGCCTTGTACAACGCCTACAGCGCGCTGATCCTGTTCTCCGGCGTCGCGGCGCTGCTCGCCCTGTCCATCTATGTGACGCTGATGGCCGGCCAGCTCTCGCTCGGCAACGCCGCGCTCGCCGCCATCGGCGGGTACACGGCCGCGATCCTCACGCGCAACGTCCACGCCCCGCTCTGGGCCGCCCTGCTCAGCGGCGCCGCGCTCGCGACCGCCGTCGCGACGATCATCGGCATCCCGGCCCTCCGGCTGCGCGGGGTCTACCTGGCCATCGCCACGCTGGCGTTCGGCGAAGTCGTCCGCGTCATCGCCCTCAACCTCACGATCACCGGCGGGGCGCTGGGCCTCGTGGGGATTCCTCATCTCGTGACGTTCTGGCACGTGTACGGCATCCTGCTCCTGGCGGCGTGCTTCTTCTACCGCCTCGAGCGCTCGCGGGTGGGACGGGCGTTCGCCGCGATCCGGGAAGACGAAACGGCGGCCCAGGCGATGGGGATCCGCGTCACCTACTACAAGGTGCTGGCCTTCGCGATCGCCGGGTTCCTCGCGGGGCTGGCGGGCGGGCTCTCGGTGCACTTCACCTACATCATCAACCCGTCGCAGGCGAGTTTCTCCGAAGCGGTCAACATCCTCACGTACGCGATCTTCGGCGGGACCACCACCTTCCTCGGGCCGATCCTCGGCGGCATCGTCCTGACGGTCCTCCCGGAATCGCTCCGCTTCCTCCGCGAGTACCGGCTGCTCATGAACGGCGCCACCCTGGTGCTGGTGACGATCTATCTGCCCCACGGCGTCCTGAGCCCGCGGCTCTGGAGGGGGCGGCATGCTCGAGTGTGAGCGCGTCTCGGTCGCATTCGGGGGGCTCCTGGCGGTCGACGACGTGTCGTTCGCGGTGGCCGAAGGGGAGATCGTTGGGCTGATCGGGCCCAACGGCGCGGGGAAGACCACGCTGTTCAACGTCATCACCGGCTTCCTGCGCGCCACGGCGGGGCGGGTGCGGTTTCGGGGGGACCCCATCGGCGGCGAGCGGCCGGACCGCATCACCGCCCGGGGCATCGCCCGGACCTTCCAGAACATCCGCCTGTTCCGGGGGATGTCCGCCCTCGAGAACGTCGTCATCGGCCGGCATCTCCGAACGCGCGCGACCCTGCTGGAGGCGGTGCTGGCCGCGCCCGCCCACCGAACGGAGGAGGCCCGGGTGCGGACGCGGGCCCGCGAACTGCTCGACCTGGTCGGGCTCGGCCCGCGCGCGCACGAACCGGCCGGCGCGCTTCCGTACGGCGACCAGCGCCGGCTGGAGATCGCGAGGGCGCTCGCGACCGAGCCCCGGCTCCTGCTCCTCGACGAGCCGGCCGCGGGGATGAACCCGGCGGAAACGCAGGCGCTCACGGCCCTCATCGGCGCGCTCCGCCGGGACGCCGGCCTGACCATCCTTCTGATCGAGCACGATATGAAGGTGGTCATGGGCGTGTGCGATCGCATCGCCGTGCTCAACTTCGGCAGGAAGATCGCCGAGGGCACCCCGCTCGAGGTGCGGACGGATCCGGCGGTGGTGGAGGCGTACCTGGGGGGCCGGACGGCGCTCGCGCCTCCCCGGCGCCGGGCGGCCGCGGGCGCGGACGTGCTGGCGTTGGACGGCGTCAGCGCCGGGTACGGGCCGGTGGACGTGCTCCACCAGGTGTCCCTGCGCGTGGGGGAGGGACAGATTGTCGCCCTGATCGGGGCGAACGGCGCCGGCAAGACGACCCTGCTGCGCACGGTGTCGGGCCTGGTGCCGGCCCGCCGGGGCCAGATCCGCCTCCACGGGGCGCCCATCGAGCGGGCGCGCCCCGAGCGCATCGTCGGCCGGGGCGTCGCGCACGTCCCCGAGGGACGGCAGGTGCTGGCCCGGATGACCGTCCTGGAGAACCTGCGCGCGGGCGCCTACGCGCGCCGGGATCGGGAGATCGAGGACGACCTCGCCTCGATGCTCGAGCGCTTTCCGGTGCTCCGGGAGCGCCGGCGGCAGATCGCCGGCACGCTCTCCGGCGGCGAGCAGCAGATGCTGGCGATCGCGCGGGGGCTCATGTCCCGGCCGCGCCTGCTGATGCTCGACGAGCCCTCGCTCGGCCTGGCGCCGATCATCGTCGGGCAGATCTTCGGGATGATCCGGGAGCTCAACACCCGGGGCGTCCCGATCCTCCTGGTCGAGCAGAACGCCCACCTCGCCCTGGAGACGGCGGATTGGGCGTACGTCCTCGAGACGGGCCGGATCGTGAGGCAGGGCGAGGCCGATCGCCTGCTCGGCGACGAAGCCGTGCGGCGGGCCTACCTCGGGTAGGGCGGGCCGGCCCCCTCACACCGCAGGCCGGGCGGCGCGGCGGCTTACTTTTTCCGAAACTGGCTCAGGATCTGGTCGGCCTGCTGCTGGGCCGCGGCGAGCGCCTGATCCGCGGTCTTCGCCCGCGTCAGCGCCGATTGCAGATTGTCCGACAGCACCTTCTGGACCTGGGCGCTGTTGTGCGAGGAGAGTTCGGCCTGGGCGTACGGCAGCTGGTCGCGGGCCACGAGCGCCTGCGGGAACCGGGCGGTGTAGTCCTGGTACAGCCTGATGTTGAACGCCGACCGGCGAACGGCGACGTAGCCGGAGGCCTGGCTCCACCGGGCGGCCTGCTGCGGGGCCGTCATCCACTGGACGAACTCCCAGGCCGCGGTGGTGCGCTCGGCGGGGATATTCTTGAAGATGTACAGGTTCCCGCCGCCCGTCGGGGTGCCGTACCGCGTGTCCGCGGGCATGAACGCGGTGCCGAACGCGAACCCGGCGTTGTTCCTGACGAACGTCAGGCTTCCCGTCGAATGGTAGATCATCGCGAACTTGCCGGCGACGAACTGGGCGGGGAGCGTGCCCCAGTCCGTGACGTTGCCGGGCTCCACCTTCAGGTCCTGCAGCCTCAGCCAAAAATTCAGGGCCCGGTGGGCCGGCGGGGTGTCGAAGAACACCTCGGTGCCGTCGTCGTTCGCCAGCCGCCTCGCCCCCGCCTCGGCGGCGAACCCCTGGAACAGCCAGTAGGTGAAGCCCGTGGTCGGAATCCCGACTCCCCACCGGGTGACCTCGCCCGACGCGTCGCGCTGCGTCAGCCGCTCCGCGTCCACCTCCAGCTCGGCCCAGGTCCTGGGGGGTGCTGCGGGATCCAGCCCGGCCCGCTCGAACGCGTCTTTGTTGAAGTAGAGAATGATGGTGCTGCGCTGAAACGGGATGGAGTAGGTGGTCCGGCCGACCCGCGCGTTGAGCCAGAAGGCCTCGAAAAAGTCCTGCCGGAAGCGTTCCCCGCCCGACCGGTCGATGAACCCATCGAGGGGAATGATGGCCCCCATGTCGAGCAGCGTGAACAGATCGGTGGAGAGCAGCACGGCCACGTCGGGAGGAACGCCTCCGAGGACGGCGGCCTGGGTCTTGGCCATGGCCTCGTCGTATCCGCCGGCGAAGACGGGGGTCACGCGGGTGCCGGGGTGGGCGTTGTTGAAGTCGGTCACCAGGCCGTCCATGACCTTGGCGAGCGGCCCCGACACGCTGACGGGATAGAAGAACTTGAGCTCAACCGCCGCGCCGGCCCGCCCGGCGGCCCACAGCAGGAGGGCGAGGACGACCGTCATCAGAACCACGCACACGCGTCGTGTCATGTCAGACCCTCCTCGGCCCCCTGCGAAGCCGGACGGGCCTCCGCGCTCCCGTGTGCCTTCGCGAGACGCGTCATCAGACCTGCGCTCATGGCCACCGGATGAGTATACTATATCCACATGAGCACGGACCGCCCCGGACACTCCTCCATCCAAAACGCCTCCCGTTTCCTGGGACGCGGGCAGCCCGGCAAGACCGGCGGGACATCCTGGCCCGCGCCGCAGGCCCGGCGACCCCTCGGGGTGGCCCACCGGGGGGCGTCCAAGGAGGCGCCCGAAAATACCCTCGCCGCGTTTCGCCTCGCGCTCCGGCTCGGCGCGGAGGCGGTGGAGTGTGACGCCCGCCGCACCCGCGACGGACAGGTCGTCGTGATCCACGACGGCGAGGTCGACCGCACGACGGACGGCCGCGGGCCGGTCGAGTCGCACACGCTCTCCGAGATCCGCGGGTTAGACGCCGGCCGGTGGTTCGGCGCTGAGTTTGCCGGCGAGCGGATCCCCCTCCTCACGGAGGTCCTGGAGGCCGCGCGCGGCAAGGCGCTCGTCAAGCTGGAGATCAAGAACGATCCGGTCCCCTACGAAGGGATCGAGCGGCAGATCGTCGACATCGTCCGCGGTCTGGGCATGGAGGACGAGGTCTTCGTGATGTCCTTCGATCACGAGTGCGTCCGGGCCGTCCGCGCGCTGGCCCCGCGCCTGGCCACGGGGATCCTCTACGCGGGCCGGCTGGTGGACGCGCCCCACGCGGCACAGGCCGCCGGCGCCGACGCGCTGTGCGTCCACCGCGGCTACGTCTCTCCCCGGGACGTCGACCGCGCGCACGCCGCGGGGCTCGCCTTCTTCGTCTGGACCGTCGACGACGAGGACACGCTTCGGCGCTGCGCCGCCTGGGGGGTCGACGGGGTCACCTCCAACGACACCCGGCTGATGCTGCGCGTCCTGGGGAAGGCGCGTTCCGGGACGTGACCGGGCCGGGGCTGCGCAAGGCGGGAGGCGAAGCGTGGACGCGCTGAAGGCGCGCATCCGCCGGGACGGGCGCCATCTCGGCCACGGCATTCTCAAGGTCGACGGGTTTCTCAACCATCAGATCGATCCGGCGCTCATGAACGAGTGCGGCCGGGAGCTGGCCCGCCGCTTCGCGCCGGCGAGGGTCACCAAGGTGCTCACCGCGGAGATTTCGGGCATCGCTCCGGCGCTGAGCACGGCCCAGCACATCGGCGTCCCCGTCGTCTACGCGCGGAAGGACCGGCCGATCACCATGCCCGACCAGGTGCTGCTCACCGTCGCCCCGTCGCACACCAAAGGGCGCACGGTCGAGCTGATCGTCTCGCCGGAATACCTGGCGGCGGGCGAGCGGGTGCTGATCGTCGACGACTTCCTCGCCACCGGCCAGACGATCCTCGGCCTCGCCCGTCTCGCCACAGCCGCGGGCGCGACGGTCATCGGCATCGGCGTGGTGATCGAGAAAGCCTTCGAAGGCGGGCGCGCCGCCCTCCTGCCCCTGGGAGTGCCGATCGAAGCCCTGGCCATCATCACCGAGATGCGCGGGGAGCAGATCACCCTGGCCTAGGGTGTCCAAGGGCCATCGGCGATACAGAAGTAGCGACCGACGAAGGAGCCGTGGAGGGCGTCTCCACGGCTCCCCTGCACTGCGTTCGTTAGAGCGTTACTTACTCGGATGACTCTTATCCCACTTCAGCGCCTCCATCAGATCTTCCCGCGCCTGCCGGAGCGCTTCGATGGCCTTCACGCGATAGCCGCCGTAGTCGCGCTGGTCGTGCTGCAGCTCGTCGATGGCGCGCTCCAGCATCTGGTGCACGCGCCTGATGTTCCGCGCGCTGCCGTATTCCCCGCGCGTCGGGGGCTTCTGACCCGGAGGCGTCTGGTTCGGGTACGTGGTCTGAGCGAGCGCAGCCCCGGATGCGGCGAGCGTCGCGGCGATGCCCGCGATTGTGGCGAGAAACTCCTTGCGTCTCATTTCGATCGACCTCCTTTGACCAACTATTAGTGCAGCGAACGGGTGGCCGAGCCTCAGGACAAGGAGCGACCGGGGAGCGCGAAGAGTTCCCGACTCAGTCCCCCGACACCGCCGCCTTCATGGGCCGGGAAGGCGGTCCCCCCAGCTTCGGGCTGGGCCGGAAGGTCTCGAGGATCTGGGAGATCGCGGTGAAGTCCTTTTGGATGTGCTCCGGATCGTTGATGGTCGCCCCCCCGACGGCAAACCCCGTCTTGCCTACCGTGAAGAACGCCAGGACCCCATAAAAGGACGGCGAGCCGCTCCCAAAATCCGCCGTAAAGTACATGAAGTACGCCTGGCGCCCGGCGATCTTGGCCTGACCCTCCTGGGTCAGCGTGAACCCGTTGGGCAGGTTGGGGGCGGCGCGGCGGCCGAACGCCTCGGGGGAGACGGGCGCCGGGAGGTCGAGCGCGGCCAGGGCCAGAAAGGGCGTCCGGCCGGTGTCATCGGGGCCGTTGACCGCCATGGCCGACAGCATGTACTCGGCGAGCTTGCCTTTGCGCAGCCCGCCGAGGAACCCCTCGCTGAACGGGGAACTTCCCACCGTCCAGTCCGGAGGGACACTGATGGTAAAAAGTCCCTTGGTGTCCTCGACCGCCCGAAGGGGGGCGCCGGCTGAAGCCCGGCCAATCGAACCCGCGCTCAGGAGCACGACACAGAGGGTCCCGAGCACCTGCCGCAACCTCGTTGCCCGCATGGAGTGTCCCCCTTGCCGACCCGGCCCGCGGGGCAGCACCCCATGTTATGCCCTGGAGCGCTCCCCGGCACGACATGAAGGGAGGAACCCAGCGCCATTCCCCCTGAGAAAGCAACGGCCCCGGCCTCGTCGGCCGGGGCCCCCGCTCGCAACGCCGGGTTACCTATGCTTCTTATGCGCTCCTGCGGAGGCGCTCCCCGACGGTGATCGTCAACTGCTGAGTCTTGCCCGCGCGGATGATCTCGATAGGAACGGCTGTGCCGATCCGCTCCCCACCCAGCAGCCCAAACAGTTCCTCCGGGTAGCGCACGGCCTGGCCGGCCACCGTGAGCAGCGTATCGCCCATCAGCAGCCCGCCCTGTTCCGCCGGGCTCCCGGGCTGGACCTCGACGACGAGCAGGCCGCCTGGCTGCCTGCCCTGCTGAGCGAGTCCGGGGGCGAGCCGGACAGACTGCGTGGCGATGCCCAGGTACCCGTGGCGGATGCGCCCGTGGGCGAGCAG